>NZ_NJQY01000017.1:401-103111 GCF_010628845.1 Bacillus sp. 22-7
CGGCATCATCGCTCCCTGCACTTGAGGGAATGGCATTTGCGGGTAACATGGATTATAAGGAAACATCGGCTGATATTGACCTCCTTGATGTGTATAAAGAGATGATTCGCTTTCCGGCGATTCAGGGCTTTCTTGATTTGAATACGGCTTTACCTGCGGAAGGATATTAACTGGTTTAGGCGGGAGCTGAGGCTGCGGCTTAGATTCTGAAATTGGCAATGGTTTTTGCTGTGGTTTTGTTTCTGCAGGCTTCACTGGTTTTTCCTTTGCTTTAACCTCTTTTGCAGGCAGAGGTTTCTGCTGCTGCGGCTTTACCTCTTTTGCCGGCAGCGGCTTTTGCTGCGGTGCCGGCTGCTGAATATTCATCATGTAATAATTATTTATATCAATTTCCGGCATAATAGGTGTTGGCATTTTGGGCTTATAAGGTTTTTTTGGAACTTCCTTCGGAGCCTCTGCTTTTGGTGCAGTCTTAGGCACTTCTTTCGGAATTTCAACCTTCGGTGCCGTTACTTTTGGCATCTCCTTTTTTGGTGCTTCAGCTTTCGGCATGGTAATAGGTTTCTCTTTGGCAAAAGGCTGTTCTGCTTTTGGCATTTCCTTTTTGGCACCCAAATTTATTTTTGCTTCCGGTGTTCCTCCAATAGGAGCTTCTTTTTTTATAGAGCCTCCACTTGCAGGAACTTTTATTTTCATACCGGGCATAATCATATCAGGGTTGCTGAGCTGTGTATTCATCTTTTTCAGCTCTTCAAAATTCACGCCGTACTTTTTGGCAATCTTCCAAAGAGTATCCCCTTTCTGTACGATATGGATTTTCACTCTGAATTCCCTCCTATGCTTAAGGTGATGCTTCCATCTGTGATGGCTGGGCTTAGGTCCACATGATGTGGGTGGTCACACAGAATTTGCCGCAGGTGCGGCTTTCTCAGTCTGTGCCCTAATCAGCATTTACGGGCATTTCATCCATTTATGTGAAAGGTGCAGATTAGTGCCCGTTAATCTCGATGAGTCCATATAGTGTATGAAGGATTGGGCAAATTGCTAACAATCTACACAAAAAGATATGCTTTTTTTCCGGGAATTATGATTCATCGTTTCATTCATATACCAATCACAGCAATGGGCAGTAAGGCAATAAAAAAATCCTCCTGGAGTGGAGAATTTTTTTTAGGCATAGCTTCCGCGAAGTATATTTTACCCTGCGAGCTATTTTTCAATTTTAGCAGCCTGAAAACCTTGTGCCACATTTATGGACGTTCAAGCATCCTGCCAAGTGCCAGTTTGGCATATGCCGCAGTTGGCTCTTCAACCTGAATCAGATTTTGGCTTTCACCCTCCCCGATTGCTTCAAGAGACCAAACCAGATGCGGCAAATCGATTCGGTTCATGGTCAGGCAAGGACACATATGCGGGTTAAGTGAGATAATTTTCTTATCCCGATGCCGTGCGATAATCCTTTTAACTAAATTCATCTCTGTACCGATTGCCCAGGAAGATCCAGGCTCCGAGTGTTCAATTGCTTCGATAATGTAATTGGTTGACCCTGCCATATCGGAAAGCTCCACCACTTCTCTCCTGCATTCGGGATGGACAATGATTTTCATATCGGGATATTGTTCGCGAACTTCTTGTACATTTTCTATAGTAAAGTTTTCATGAACAGAACAATGCCCTTTCCAAAGAATCACTTTTATGTCCTCCAGCTGCCCTTCATATTCCAGCAGATCTGTAATAGGGTTCCATACAGCCATTTCTTCAAGAGCTATACCCAGGTTATATGCTGTATTTCTTCCAAGATGCTGATCAGGCAGAAAAAGAATTCTCTGCTTCTGCTCAAAGGCCCAGCCCACCATCTTTTCAGCATTCGAAGAAGTAACTGTAGCTCCCCCGTAACGGCCAACAAAAGCCTTTATGGCCGCAGTAGAGTTTACATATGTTAAAGGAAGCATAGTATCGCCAAACATATTCTGCAGCTTCGTCCAGGCTCTTTCTGTTTGGCTGATATCAGCCATATCAGCCATGGAACAGCCTGCACGCATATCAGGTAAAATCACCTTTTGATGTGGAGATGTTAATATATCCGCCGTTTCAGCCATAAAGTGCACTCCGCAAAATACAATATATTCCGCCTCGGTATTCTCCTGTGAAAGCTGTGCAAGCTTGAGTGAATCACCTGTAGCGTCCGCAAATTGGATGACCTCATCCTTCTGATAATGATGACCCGGAATGAACAGCTTATTCCCAAACCTATTTTTTATTTCCCTTGCCCGATCCTCCAATTCCTTTACAGTCATCATCCGATATTTTTCCGGTAGGATATTTGCTTGTTTTTCTGCTGTCTGAAAAATATTCATTTGCCCCAAACCCCTTTGTCAACAATTTTATTCCACAATAACCTTCACGCTTATATCAAGTGATTTCACAGAATGGGTAAGAAAGCCGAGGGAAATGAAATCAACTCCTGTATCGCTGTAAGCCTGCAGGTTATCGAGTGTTATTCCTCCGGAGGCTTCAGTCACTATCCCATTCGGCACGCTTCTGATCCACTCTTTTATCTCTTCCGGACTCCTGTTATCGAACATAATTACATCTGCACCTGCCTCAACTGCTTCCAGGACTTGTTCTTTTGTTTCCGTTTCGACTTCGACTTTTACCATATGCCCAATTTTTGACCGCACTTCTTCCACAGCATTCGCAATTGAGCCGGCAAAAGAAATATGGTTGTCTTTGATCATGACTGCATCATAGAGGCCATATCGATGATTAAAACCCCCTCCGGCCCTGACTGCATATTTTTCAAGCATTCTCATGCCTGGTGTAGTTTTTCTTGTATCACAGATCTTTGTACGTGAACTGTTCAGCACCCGGATAGCCTCATTTGTTTTTGTTGCTATTCCGCTCATTCTTTGGACCAGATTCAAAATAACTCTTTCTCCTTTTAATAAATCCGATACTGGCCCTGAGGCTTCAGCAAGGATTTGACCTTTCTCGATCCATTCTCCGTCCCTTACTTTTATATTGACTTCAGCCGCAGGATTCAGCACCTTAAATCCTGACCTGACTATTTCTTCACCGCAAAAAATCCCATTCTCTTTTGCCAGAAAAATGACTTTTCCTATCTGGCCCTCTCCAAAAATAAGTTCACTTGTCAGGTCGCGGTCACCAATGTCTTCGAGAAAATATTGTTCAAGTTGCAATCGCAGCTTTAATTTGTTCATTTTCACCATTCCTTTCAGCTTTTCGGCAGTGAATAATCCTTTTTCCAAGCCATTCCGGGCTTTCGAAAGGATAATCCTGCCGGAAATGACCACCCCGGCTCTCTGTTCGCCTTAATGCAGAATCTGTGATTAGATAGGCTGCAATCAGCATAAAAGCCCGTGTTATTTCCTCTTTTGAAAAATGTTCAAGATCTGCTTTTATCCATTCTTCAATTTTGCAGCCTTCAAGCCAGGCCATCTGAGCGAAAAGCCCTTCCTTTGTTTTGATAATCCCGGCATTTTTCATCATGTTCACTTTAATTTCTTCAATGGAAGGCAAATCTTCTTTAAATGGCCGCCTTAGTTCAGGGTTATGACTTTGCTTTTCTTCAGCAGGTTCACTATAAGGCAGTCCATTAAGCCAATCCGCTAGCCGCTTGCCGCAATACAGCCCTTCCAGCAGGGAATTGCTTGCAAGCCGGTTAGCACCATGTATGCCTGTGCAGGCAGCTTCACCAATCGCATACAGTCCGGGAATGCTGGTGCGGCCCAATAAATCAGTTTTTATTCCTCCCATTAAAAAATGACTTCCGGGAGAAACAGGGATTTTCCCAAGACCTAAATCTACGCCGTTTTCTTCACATATTTTTGTTATGGTCGGAAATCGGGATTTAAAGTTTTCAATTGAAGAGATATCCAGGAACACGGTTTTCCCCTTCTCCAGTGAATGATAAATGGCCTGTGACACTATATGTCTAGGCGCTAAATCACCCTGTGGGTGAAGACCTTCCATTACAGGGCTCCCGTCTTCTGTAATAAGACGCCCGCCCTCTCCCCTTACAGCTTCAGAGATCAGCCCCAGTGCTTTGCCGTCTTTATAAAGAAGTGTGGGGTGAAATTGGATGAACTCCATATCTGCTATCTCTGCCCCGGCCCTGTATGCTAAGGCAATCCCATCTCCAGTTACAGTGACGGCATTGGAGGTATATTCATACAGCTGGCCGCAGCCTCCCGTAGCGAGCACAACATGAGAGGAAAAGAATCGATGAATGGCACCAGCAGAATCTTTTCCTTTTAGCCCTATACACCTGCCGTCTTTTTCATTTATGAGCAATTGGAATACAAGAATATCTTCTAAGAAACGAACGTTGGGATTTTGCTTTAACAGCATAAAATCAATGACTGTTTTTCCTGTGCAGTCTCCTCCCCCATGAACAATTCTATTTTCTGAATGAGCCCCTTCCCTTCCTAACGCAATGGATCCTTCAGAATCCATATCAAACAGGCACCCCTCCTGATTCAGCTCTTTTATAAGGGTTGGCGCCTCACTGGTCAAGGACAGCACTGCATCAGAATCATTATGAAACCTTCCTGCTTCGAGTGTATCCATGTAGTGCTTTGATGGGTGATCATTTTTTCCCAGGGCAGCAGCAATACCGCCCTGCGCCATATATGAGTTTCCATTTTTTATAGTCGACTTTGTGAGAATAATCACATTTAAGTCCTGGCGCAGCTTCTTTGCCAACTGCAGAGCGGCTACCCCGCTTCCAATAATTAAAACGTCGGCATTCATTATTTTTTACCTCCTGTTTTTACAGGTGTCTTGACACCTATATTTACACAGATTTAGAATTATGACAAGAGGTTTTCATAGTTTAAGAGGAACTTCTGACTTTTTGAACGATTTAATTAGAAAGCGAAAGCAGGTGAGGTACATTAAATATTTCGATTACGCAGCATCTTGTCCGCTTGACAAGGAAGCCGCAGATGCCTATATAAAAGCCTCAACTGAATACTTTGGCAATTCCCGCAGCCTTCATGATACCGGGAGCGCAGCAGAAGGGCTTCTTGAAAATTGCAGGATGGAATTGGCAGGCATTTTAGGCGTTAAGAGTGAAGGAATCTATTTTACCAGCGGAGGTACGGAAAGCAATTTTCTTGCAATAGCTGCATTGCTGTCTGCTTCTGAAAAACCAGGAAAACATATCATAACAGGAATCGCTGAACATTCATCCATTCATAGTATTTTAGAGAAATTACGTCTTGAGAAAGGGTATGAAATTACAAAAATTCCTTTTGGCTCAGATGGCCGTATAGACCTGAAAAAATTAAGTTCCGCCATCAGGAATGACACCGTCTTAGTTACCATGCAGCACGGCAATTCTGAAATCGGCACATTGCAGCCTCTCCCTGAGATCAGCGAGCTTTGCAGAGAAAGGCAAATTTTGCTGCATAGTGATTGTGTTCATTCGTTTGGCAAATCAGATTTAAAAGAAGTCGCCCGCTTTGCTGATAGCCTGTCCTTTTCAGCACATAAATTCTACGGACCAAAAGGGGTCGGAGGCGTTTATTTAAAACCAGGCATGCGGTGGTGCTCCTTCTTACCCGGAGTTTCACATGAAAAGGGATTCAGGCCTGGCACTGTAAATCTTCCGGGGGTTGTCGGGATGACAGTGGCTGCACAGAAAGCTTATGTAAATTTAAACAAGCATAACAGCCACTTCCAAATGCTGCGAGAAGTACTGCTAAAGGAACTTGAACCTGCACAGGAGAAATTCGTAATATACGATTTTAGAGGCTCTTACCAGCTTCCTTCTACATTGGGACTTCGGCTAAAAGGGGTGGAAGGACAATACATCATGCTCGAATGCAATAGGCTCGGATTTGCCATATCTACAGGAAGTGCATGCAGCACAGGCTTGCAAACTGTTTCTAAAACGATGGAGGCACTGGGAGTTGCAGACAAAAAAGGCAAAGAATTTATCAGGATTTCTTTCGGATGGAATACATCTGCAGAGGATGCAAAGGCATTGGGGAGAAAGCTTGCTATCATGGCCAGGGAACTCGTACCGCTCTAATTTTTTCTTCTGCCGTTCCTTATGTTAGAATGAGACATTATCGGATTATAAGGGTGAGAAAATATGAATGAACAAAAAAAGGTGCTCGGAGAAGAGCGGAGGACCTTTCTGCTTGAGCTGCTGAAAGAAAGCGGACAGCCCATTACAGGAGGCGACCTTGCAGCAAAAACAAATGTAAGCAGACAGGTAATTGTTGGGGATATCACCCTTCTAAAAGCAAGAAAAGAGCCAATCATTGCCACGAGCCAGGGTTATATGTATCTTCATCAGGCTTCTCCTGCATCAGCAGCCGAGCGGGTCATTGCCTGTCATCATGACCCTGGGAGGACTGAAGAAGAATTGAATCTGCTTGTCGATCATGGAGTTACTGTAAAAGATGTAAGAATTGAACATCCCGTCTATGGTGACTTAACTGCATCGGTTATGGTATCCACCCGCCAGGAAGTCAAGCAATTTATGGAAAAAATCACTTCCACAAAGGCTTCTTTCTTATCAGAATTAACAGACGGCATCCACCTCCATACCCTATCCGCAGCCTCCGAACGAAAACTCGATGAAGCTGAGAAATTATTAAAAGAAGCTGGATTTCTTATTAACCTGGAATAGCTTTATATACAAAAAGGACCCGGATATGTATTAGCCGGATCCTTTTTGTTTATTCCTGCAGAACTCTGCTGTTCTTATTCCGAAGCTGAAAATACGGATAGCTGCCCAAAACCTTAACACTGCAGCCCAATGCCTCCAATTCAGCAGCTGCACCAGGGATTAGGATGTCATCCAGTTTCATATCCACGTCAATGATAAAGAAATAATTCCCTAAACCAGTTTTCATCGGTCTTGATTCAATCTTAGTCAAGTTGAGCTTCCTCCAGGCAAATGCGGAAAGCACCTGATGAAGAGCCCCTGACCTGTCAGCCGGCAGCGTCACCATAACAGTCGTCTTGTGTCCTGCAAATTCCTTACGGTCTTCGCTGATTGACAATTCTTTATTGGCTAAAACAATGAACTTTGTATGGTTATAATCAAAATCATGGATATCTTCTTTAACGATCGCCAATCCATATACTTCTGCAGCTAATTCATTAGCTATGGCGCCTGCCCGCATGTCTGGATTTTCTCTTACAAATTGAGCTGCGGCTGCTGTGGAAGTAGTGCTTTCACAAGGGATCCCTTTCAGCTCTTTATGCAGAAATTTATGGCATTGCGCAATAGCATGGGAATGACTATAAACCACATCTGTTTTATCCCACTCCTTAACATTAGCTGGATGAACCATAAAATGCTGGCGAATAGGAGCTGTCAGTTCGCCGATAATCGGAAAATCCACTTCATGGATTAAATAGTCCAATGTAATGTTCACTGAGCCTTCCAATGCGTTTTCAAGAGGAACTACCGCCAGCTCTATTTCATTCTCATTTAAAGCATCAAAACAGGCAGGTATCGTTGGGTAGGCAACGGCTGTCTCATTAGGGAACAAGCTCCTGGCTGCAATATCTGTAAAAGTGGCTTTAGGTCCTAAAAATCCTAACTTCACGGTAATTACCTCCTTCTTATTCAGACTTATTTTAAATCACTGAAAATTTACTTTGTACTTTATTACTTTAACATATGTATGTGGTTTACAAAATAAAAAATGAAAAAAGGGCAGGGTACAGAGCACATTTTCTCATGCACCCGTTCCCAGCACCTCTACTTTTTCTACAAACTCCAATTTTCGAAGCCTCGTCAAGAGTTCCTCAATCTCGATGCCCATTTCAGTTACATTCAGGGAAAGCGTGACATTTGCCCTTCCCTGAAGGGGAATGGTCTGGTGAATTGTTAAGACATTGCACCCCGATGAAGCCACAACGCCCAATAAATGTGATAAAGTCCCTGACCTGTCTTCCAGGTGAAAGAATAAAGTGATCAGCCGTTCTTTGACAACCGTATGGAAAGGAAACACAGTGTCTCTATATTTATAAAAAGCACTTCTGCTCAAATCAACTTTCTGGACAGCATCCCAAACCGATTCGGCTTTTCCCCTTTCGATCATTTCCTTCGCATCCAAAGTTTTCTTCATGGCTTCAGGCAGAACATCTTCACGAACTAAATAAAATTTCTTATCGAATCTATCTTTTCTCATTTCTCCACCCCGTCAATCGAGAAGGTTAGTCAATAAACTCGAATTCATAATCAAGCAGCTTAACGGTATCACCGTCTTTTGCTCCTTTTTCACGAAGAGCATCATCCACACCCATTCCGCGCAGCTGTCTGGCAAACCTGCGGACAGATTCATCTCTTGAGAAGTCAGTCATCTTAAAGAGTTTCTCAATAGCATCACCTGATACAACGAACACTCCTGCAGGATCTCTAGTAATGACAAATTCGGTCTGTTCAGCTTCATGCTTGTAAAGAACGCGGTGGACACCTGTGTCTTCCTCTTCTTCATGTGACAGCGGGAATTCAGGGGTTTCTTCAACCTTATCTGCAACGGCAAATAATAAATCCCTTAACCCTTGTCTTGTTAAAGCGGATATCGGGAAAATCGGATAATCTTCATCAAGCTGTTCCTTGAATTTTTTTAAATTTTCCTCTGCATCAGGCATGTCCATTTTATTAGCCACAATGATCTGCGGCCTTTCGGTGAGACGCAGGTTATATTCTTTTAATTCTTTATTGATCGTTAGATAGTCTTCAAAAGGATCTCTGCCCTCAACAGCAGCCATATCGATAACATGAACAATAACCCTTGTTCTTTCAATATGCCGCAAAAACTGATGGCCAAGTCCTACTCCCGAATGGGCTCCTTCAATTAATCCAGGCAAGTCTGCCATTACAAAGCTGCGTCCATCTTCAGTCTCAACCATTCCCAGATTGGGAGCAATTGTCGTAAAGTGGTATTCCGCAATCTTTGGTCTTGCTGATGATACAACTGACAGTAAAGTTGATTTTCCGACGCTTGGGAAACCTACTAAACCAACATCAGCTAAAAGCTTGAGCTCAAGCACAACATCTCGTTCCTGGCCCGGTTCGCCATGTTCGGACAATTCAGGCGCAGGATTGGCAGGTGTCGCAAATCGGGTATTTCCCCTGCCTCCGCGGCCCCCTCGTGCTATGACAGCTCTTTGCCCGTGCTCAGTCAGATCGGCGATTACTTCCCCTGATTCAGCATCTGTTACGACTGTTCCCGGCGGTACTTTAACAATCATGTCTTTTGAATTTCTTCCATGCTGGTTCTTGGACATGCCATGCTCACCGCGGGGAGCTTTAAAGTGGCGCTGATAACGGAAATCCATTAACGTGCGCAATCCTTCATTCACTTCAAAAACAACATTGGCACCCTTGCCGCCATCTCCGCCGGCCGGGCCTCCGTTCGGCACATATTTTTCCCGGCGGAAAGCAACCATTCCGTTGCCCCCGTCCCCGCCTTTAACATAAACTTTGACTTGATCGACAAACATATATAAATTCCTCCCGTCTGCAGTATGTCCCGATTGTCTGGCATTCAGCCAGATTACCGGCACTGACCGGATCCGCTTCTTACACTTAAGAAGTGCCCAGCCTGCAGAGTTTCACACTTAGTATTGCTTTTTTTGGCGGAAATCACTCTCTGCCATTCGCAATGAATGGCACAAATAATTCCAGTGCAAGCTCCTCTTCAGCTAAGTCCTGAACAGCAGCCGTTATGTCAGTGTTCTTCTTTTTAAAGAACTTCTCCAATTGATCCATATCTGTTAGTATTCCGCTAAAATCAAAAAAGAAACGAGCCCCTTCTTTTTCATGCCTGATGGACACAGATAAATGATTATCATGGTAAGGCTTAACTGATGAGTCCAAAATGGCCAAAAAAGAGCCTGTCCACTCAGAAAGGACAGAGTCATCCAACCGTCCGGCAATGGGATCATCGAGCACCTCATATTCAACCTGAAAGTAGTGGTTCTCCCAATTATAAGTCAATAAAAGCGAAGCAAAACCAGGAAGATTCAAATTCGAAAGTCTTGCCTCCTGCTGTGCTTCCACTACAATTTCATCTATGATTTCCTTAGCCCTGTCTATCTTATTAAGGGAAAGGTTGCCTTTAATTAATTGTATTTTATTCAGCCAGTCATGCCGGGCATGACGCAGCACTTCAATCATATTCCAGTCTTTTTCCATATATGCACTCCTGTATGGTTATTAGGCTGTCAGAAGACTGTGCTTGCTGTAAGTATATCAAAAAACATAGGTACAGTAAGCAAATTTATGATAAATAAGAAAATATTGCTTATGCGATGAAGAGCTTATGTCTTCAGCTGCTATAAATTTATCAGATAAAATTTGAAGTGCACCGGCAGGGTTTTTTGCCAAAAAAAGAAAACCCTAACCTTGTGGGGCTAGGGTTTTCTCGAAAAGGCTTACGCCTCTTGAGCTGCAGGATATACGCTCACTTGCTTGCGGTCACGTCCAAGACGCTCGAATTTAACAACACCGTCAACTTTCGCGAATAGTGTGTCATCGCCGCCTTTACCCACGTTTACACCTGGGTAGATCTTAGTACCGCGCTGACGGTATAAGATTGAGCCGCCAGTAACGAATTGTCCGTCCGCACGCTTAGCGCCAAGACGCTTAGAGATTGAATCACGGCCGTTCTTTGTAGAACCTACTCCCTTTTTAGAAGCGAACAACTGAAGATCTAATTTTAATAGCATTTATTCCACCTCCTGCTTTTTGAAGGTAATTTTTATATACTTTCCGTAGTCCTCTTCAATCGTCTGCAATGAGACAACCATGCCTTCAAGCAGAAGCTGCACTTTCTCATTCATGTCATCCTGAAGATCAGGAAGGACACAGCGGAGAAAGCCCTCTCCATGGCTGATTTCTGGTGTCACGCCGGTTAGGGCATGGACAGCATTAATGGCACCGATGGACACAGCAGATACGCCTGCACAGACGATATCCTTGCCTCTGTTTGCGAAGTATGCATGACCACTAATTTCAAACGAATGAATATTTCCGGAATCTTTACGAATAATCGTAATTTCAATCATCTTAAATCGCCTGATTAAGCGTTGATTTTTTCAATCACAACTTTAGTGTAAGGCTGACGATGACCTTGCTTCTTACGATAGTTTTTCTTCGCTTTGTATTTGAATACAGTGATTTTCTTTTGACGGCCTTGTTTTTCAACTTTAGCTGTAACAGTAGCACCTTCAACTACAGGGCTTCCTACTTTTACGCTGTCTCCGCCAACGAAAAGAACCTTTTCAAAAGTAACTGTTTCGCCTGCTTCAGCGTTAAGCTTTTCGATGTAGATAGCTTGACCTTCTTCTACACGTAATTGCTTTCCGCCAGTTTCGATAATCGCGTACATGAACTGCACCTCCTCTTAGACTAAGACTCGCCATCCCAGGCGCCGACACGAAATGCGGGCTTATGTACCTGTTCTGTGCGGTTGTAGCACGGGTGCGCTACAAACATAACATGAAAATCCTATCATATAATGATTAATCATGTCAATAAGAATTATATGATTCTCTTTGTTTGCACCTGAAAGTAACTCTTTTGCGTGCCTTTACAATTATAATGCTAATGGGGTTATTAGGGAAGTGGGAAATACTGCACTTAGAAAAGCGCAAGCGCCTTGATCACGAAGGAACGCAGACTAAGATCGCCACGTCCTCCCAAAAGCTACCGCTTTCGGTCGTGCGATGTATCGCTGCCGTAGCTTTCCTTGACCTGTGGCAACGTCTGCATGACCCGCATCCTCCCAAAAGCTGTCGCTTTGGTCGTGCGATGTTTATGCTGACGAAGCCTTCCTTGTCCTGCGGGCCTCAGGCATAAGACGGTTCCTGTAAGAAGGCGTTTTTCCTTCTGGAAGGAAACGGCTTATGATCCCGAGTCCCTAGGAGCCGAAACAAGACAAGCTTGTGACCTCGAGGGGGTAGGCGCTGGAGCTAGACAGTTACCGAAGTTCAAAGTTATACATTCTTATCTGTTAAAAAAGCAGGCAGGACGCTTAACCCAGCCTGCTTTGAACTATCCCAGCTCATTAACTCTGCCAAACTTTCGGATTTCATAAAATGGCTTGCTATTTTCCTTAATGGAAAAAATAATTCTAAAGCCAATACTGTCTTCGATTCTTTTTTTATGGTCATCATTTTCCCCTGAGAATACCGCTGCTGTGTCTCGTGTGGTTTCGATCAGGACAGCTTCATGGTCTTTGCCGCGATGTTCCCACAGTTCTCTTTCCAGCCTGAAGGCAATGGTCTCAGCACTCAGCACTCTTCCGGTGCCCTCGCATAATTGACACCTTTCGGTAAGTGATTCAGAAATGGCCGGTCTCGTTTTCTTGCGGGTCATCTGAAGGATCCCTAGAGGGGAGAATCCAACAAGATTCGTGCGTCTTTCATCTTTTTTCAGCGCGTTTTCCATTATGGCAAGAATATGCTTCCTGTCGGATGCTTCTTTCATATCAATAAAATCGATTAGGATCATGCCGCCAATATCACGGAGCCTGATCTGTCTTGCAGCTTCTTCAGCTGCCATTTCATTGGTTTTTAGCACAGTGTCTCTGCGGTCCTGTTTACCGGCGAACTTCCCGGTATTGACATCGATGACTGTTAAAGCTTCTGCTTCATCAAAAATAAGATAGGCCCCATTTTCAAGCCATACAATTCGTTTCAGCGCTTTATCAATCTCAGCTTCCGCATTAAAAGCAGAGAAGATATTTTTCTTGCCCGTGTATAGCTGAATTGTCAGGCCCGTGATTTTCGCTAGCACATTCTTCAGTGATAAATCGTCCACGGCGATTTCACCATCAGCCATTTTCTTCGCCTCTTCAATAATTTCCTTAATAAAAGAATCCGCTTCATACACTTTTCCCGGCTTCTTTTTCATTTCCGCTTCCCTTAAAAGGTCCCTGTACTCCAGCCTGAGCTTTTCCAGTTCATCCATAATCTCATTCTCTTTCCTGCTGACGCAGGATGTTCTGAAAATCAGACCTTCATTCTCTTCTTTAGCACGATAGCCAAATTGGCGCCAGTTTTCTCTTGCTTTACTATCCTCAATTTTCTTGGAAACAGCAACATAACGGCCGTTTGGCATATATATCAGTGACTCTCCTGAAAATTCAATTAAACCAGACAATCTTGGTCCTTTCGTGCCAGCAGCGTCTTTTTCAACTTGAACAAGTATTCTTTCTCCCTGATGGACAAAGGAAGAAATGCTCCGTTTTTCCTTCATTTGCAAATCCTCGGCAGAACAAACATAAGATGCCAGTTTGTCCCGGTGAAGGAATCCGCTTTGATCTTCACCTATCTCTACAAAAGCTGCATTCAATCCAGGCATTACTTTTGCAACAGTGCCTAAGTATATATCCCCAACTGATGAACGATGCTTCGGCTGGTCAATAAATAGCTTCTCGACCCTATTATCTTTTAAATGCACAAATCGGCGCTCTCTTGATGCATAATTTACAACTAACTTATCCAAAACGATTTCCTCACTTTAAAACATTATTTATTCATGTTAATCAAAATTTGCTCTTCAGTAAACATAAAGCAAATCCCCTATTTTTGCTGTCAGCACTTTTTCCGCAAAGCATGCATGCAGCAGTTCATTTTCATCTAATGCACCCTTTTCTTTCCCGTCCTTTTCAACAATGATGGGGTGCTTGCATCCTCGCTGAAATCTTTCCAGCACGTCAATAACCAATTCCTCTTCCCGGACAACGATTGGCTTCAATGTCCGAAAGTCGCTGTGCTTCCCATAATATCTTTCGAGAAGAAAACGGATAAACACAAACCGGCTCTGCTTCCATTCATGATATAGCGAAAACACCAAAAAAGCGAGGATTACCCAAATGTTCAAGTTAACCGGAGAGGTCAGCAAAGTTAGTATAATGAAACTGATTAGACCCGCAGCCGAAATGAAAAGTGTTTTTCTGTGCGCTTCCGGAAATGCCTGATTAAGAGAAAGCCATAAGAATACAAGCTTTCCTCCATCCAATGGCCAGACAGGAAGCAGGTTAAAAATTAATATCATTAAATTAAATTGAATAAACAGATGAAAGATATCAGCAGAAAGCCAGGAAAGCTCATAAAATAACAGCCCCGCCCCCATCATCCATATATGCTGAAGCGGCCCTGCTATAATGACTATAATCTCCTCTTTCAGCGGCCGGTTCCCGTGCTCATCCATTTCCGCTACACCGCCAAATGGCAGGAGGGCAATCTTTTTTATTCTCCAGGAATAGAAGGATGCAGCAGCGGCATGGCCCATTTCATGAACAAAGATAATCAGCAGCAGCATGCATAATTCCATAAAGTGAGCAGTTGCAACAGACAGTCCGATAACTGCCCATAACAAAGGATGAATATGAATATGTGTAATTAACCCTGTTATTTTATTCAAATGGGATCACCTGGATCGGATCTATAAAATCATCATCTTTTTTAATCGCGAAATAAAAAGAGCCTTTTTCAGCATCACCGGCGTCACCCGCTGTACCAATACCTGTTCCTTTTTCGACGTATTGATATAAATTCACATTAATTTCAGCCAAATTGCCATACCAGGACTCACTTTTATCACCATGCTGAATAATGACCGTATTTCCAAAACCATCCTTCTTTCCAGCAAACCGCACAAGCCCTTCACTCATTGCTTCAATGGAAGCTTCCTTTCCTGTTTCGATTGTTATTCTCTGTCCATTATCATCAAATTCTTCCAGGATCTTTGCAGAAGCGGGCAATGCATATTCGCTGTTTTCTTTAACGTTCTTCTCATCACTTTTGCCATCTGAAAATGGCAGCAGGGCCAGCGGTTTACCAAATTGTTCTTCATACCAGCCGGAAACTGCGGCGAATTGAAAATCTTTCTCCATTGCTGTTTTTACAAAATCTCTTGCAGGATCAAAAGTCGCTGCCTGGTTTTTAAAAAGTATGGCAGCGAATAAAAAAATACAGGCAGAAGCAAGCAATTTGAAAAGAAATAGTTCCTTGCGAAATAAAGGGTGGTTTCCCTCTTCAAGCTTGCTTTCGTATGAGGGCAGCTTATTAAACCCGTACCGCTCTTCATCTTCTGTCCAAAGAACCGTTGAATCTTTCTTTTTGGAGAATCTCTCTTTGTCCTTTTTTCTCCGCTCGATTCTCTTGCGTATTTCATCCGCTCTTGAATTCATGATATCCCCACCATTTCTATATAACTCTATTTGTACAAGTTTATGAGTTGTCCAAATAGAGTATGACTTGAAGTGGTGTCTTGAATAAAAAAATAAACCGGAGATGGCTCCCCGGCTTTGGTTCAATAGATATTATTATTTTACTCCAAAAAACTTTTTCAGTTTTGAAAATACACCTTTATTCTCTTCTTCAAGAGGCTGAAGGGGTACAGCTTCGCCAAGGATTCTGCGGGCGATATTTCGGTAGGAAACCGAAGCTTTGCTGTTAGGGTTTAAAGCAATAGGCTCACCATGATTCGATGCCTTGATTACTTCATCATCATCTGCCACAATTCCGATTAAATCAATCGACAAATGCGCAGTTATTTCATCAACATCAAGCATGTCGCCATTTTTCATCATATGGCTTCTAATTCTATTTATTATCAGTTTAGGAGCCTCTACATTTTCTTCTTTTTCAAGCAAGCCGATAATCCGGTCGGCATCACGTACAGCTGAAACTTCCGGAGTGGTTACAACAATTGCTTTATCTGCACCGGCAACTGCATTTTTGTACCCCTGTTCAATTCCGGCAGGGCAGTCTATGACAATATAGTCATAATCCTGCTTTAATTCATCGACCAGCTTTTTCATCTGTTCGGGTGTAACAGCCGTCTTATCACTTGTTTGAGCAGCAGGAAGCAAATACAGCAGATCTTCAAACCGTTTGTCTTTAACCACAGCCTGATGTATTTTGCACCGGCCTTCCACTACATCGACCAGATCATAAATAATGCGGTTTTCAAGCCCCATTACCACATCAAGATTTCGAAGGCCAATGTCTGTATCCACCAGGCATACTCTTTTTCCCTGAAGGGCCAGAGCAGTACCTACATTTGCGGAAGTAGTCGTTTTCCCGACTCCGCCTTTTCCGGACGTAATGACAATCGCTTCTCCCATCCTAGCTTCCCCCTTGCAATCTAGTTATATTAGGTCTTAGATGCATCAAAACTTGTAATCTATCTACTGTAATTTGATCATTTTCATCAATATAAGCACATTCCATTTCCCGTTTTTCTTCCTCCTGATCATTGTCAGGGGCACGGTTAATACAATTGCTGATTCTTAACTGGGACGGCTTCATAAGCGAAGCTACCACCACGGCTTCATTATTTCCATGGCAACCGGCATGGGCTATGCCTTTTAGAGCACCCATAACAAAGATGTTTCCTCCTGCCATAACAGTGCCTCCTGGATTTACGTCTCCGATAAGAAGCAAATCTCCAGGAGTTTCGAGAACCTGCCCCGAACGAATTACCTTCGCAACAGATACAATTTCGTTTTCTTCCTTCTGTTTTTCAGCTTCTTCTTTGGTAATGACATTGGAGCTTATAGACTCGACGATCAGGTTCTTCTTTTGCCTGATTAACTCCTTTAATTCTTCCTGCTGCTCTTCTGTGAGATAACGGTTGCCGACTTGTACCCTAACGGAAAGAAGCCGGTCTTCAACAGATCTGGAGTTTTCTGAAAGCTTTCTATCAAGCTCTTTCTTCAGCTCTCCATAAGAGCAGGAATCATCAAGATGCAAAGTCAGTCCATCTTTCGTGCCTTTTATTGTAACGTTTTGGTTTTTTTTCATTACAAGATGTTCACCTCAATGATAAGAAACACATTCGTGCTGATGCACTCTATTTTTAAACAGGCTATTACTATAAACATAGCCAGTTTGGGAAATTCCATAAAAAATATGTCGATTTTCCTTATCCTTATTTGCCCATAAAGGTAGAATTCGACAGAAACCTTCTAAATCCCTTTTTTACTGAAAGGCTCTTTTTTCAAAGATTTTTGTTTTAGTTTGTGAATTCTGCCCGTTGATTTCCGCTCCAGCACGCAGCGAACCCGCGGGGAGGCATGCGAGCCTCCTCGGCTTCGCCTGCGGGGTCTCACACTTCCCTCTCCTCCCGCAGGACATTGAATAAGCTTCCTCGATTGAACACCGCACGAAGGAAATGCGTCAGCATTTTCGAGGATCAAGTGCCCACAGCGATAATCAACTTAGCAATAAACTAAGTTATGAAAAAGCACAAACTTTACAAAAACAGCCTACTGAAAATGATTCATTTAAAAGAAACCGGAGTAATCCGGTTTCTTTCTCTGCATTGTGAAATTATATCACTTCAACAATTATTCGTTTAAGCTGTCTGCAAATTTTTCAGAAAGTCTTTTAAATGGGTAGACAGCTAATATAATAAAAATGGCATTCAATATCAGAGTAGGCAGGAGACGGGATGAAAGAAAGACTGCAAATTCCATATCTGTATGGTGAATTAGTAAGTTCATCTGGTAAACACCGGCCTCAAGAAGGGTGATGCCCAAAAGAACAATTATAGAAGCCATCGCTATATTCGTCTGAAGAATTCTCATTAGTTTGGTTGTAATAAAAGCAATGACCGGAAATAGAAACAAATAAATGCCGATAATTTCAACATACACAATATCAAAAAGCAGCCCGAATAATAGGCCGTAAAGAATTCCGTGCTTTTTTGAGCCAAAAATAGTCAAAAAAAGCAATGCAGCCATCAGAAAACGGGGAACTGCTATTTTTCCGCTGCCTAATAAATCATGCGGAGTTACTTGAACAAATATGCTTTCACCAATAAAAAAGGCCAGGAGAATGAGAGGAAGAAGGAATCTTCTCACAGTTCCTCCTCCTTCTCATCAACCATTTCCATTAGTTCAGGCTGGGATGCCCCTCTTTTAACGACCATTACATGTCCGATATCATAGAAGTCTGCTCCTGGCTTAACATATGCGGTTTGAGTCAGACCAAATTCATCTGGAACAACATCTACAACCTTCCCAATCGGAAGGCTCTCAGGGAAAACACCGCCCAGACCTGATGTAATAACGTTTTGATCCTTTTCAACCTTCGCATCATAAGGAATCTTCTTAAGCAAAAGAAGACCTTTATCATCATCATAGCCTTCAATCAGACCGAAAAAGTTATTCTCGCCTGCCTGAATCTTAGCTGAGATGCGATTGGTCGGATCCATTGAACTAAGAAGCTGGACGGTTGAAGTAAATGTATTGCTGCTTTTTACTTTGCCAATCAGGCCTTTTGAAGTAATGACCGCCATATTCGGTTCAATTCCGGCATTTTTCCCCTTATTGATAATTAGCAGCTCATGCCATCTGTCGGGATTTCTTCCTATTACTGTTGCCTGCTTTGGTTCAAATTCACTTAAAGAATCCTTCTTATCCAAAATTTCTCGAAGTTCCGTATTATCTTTTTTCAGCCTCTGAACCTCAGACTCAAGTCTTGCAAGTTCATCCAGCCTTTTTTTCAGATCTTTATTTTCTTTGTATGTATTTTGCAAGTCTTCGACATTTTCAAAGAATCCCGCCACATAATTCACAGGGCTGGAAACAGCATTTTGTATAAACCCGGTAGTATCTTTTAAAAATTGTTCAGGCCAGGTCAAATTTTCTCTATCCTTTAAAGAAAATCCAATCAATGCCACGAGAATAATAATGCTGACAAGCAAAATAATCAGGCGTTTGTTCAGAAAGAACTGTGGCATCCTTTACACCTCGAATAGTATTTTTCTAGGGAATCCTGTGCCATTTAGGCACTGCTCAACAAAATATAACATATATCTGCAAAGATATCATTTGAATCTCAATAAAAAACCAAATTTGAGCCCATACACTTTAAAGAAGTGAATGGGCTTTATTATTTTACTTATTCAGAACTCTATTATCTGGATTCTTTAGCTTTTGTTTTGAATAAATCGATATGGTCAAGAGCTTTTCCGGTTCCAATAGCAACACAGTCCAATGGATTTTCTGCAATAAGGACAGGCATTTTGGTTTCTTCACTGATCACCTTGTCCAAATTGCGAAGAAGCGCTCCTCCGCCAGTCAGGACAATACCCCGGTCCATAATATCTGCTGCCAGTTCAGGAGGAGTTTTTTCAAGAGTATTTTTTACTGCATCCACAATCGCATATACTGTATCATTCAATGCTTTGGAAATTTCTTCTGCAGTAATTTCAATTGTTTTAGGCAAGCCTGTCAACAGATCGCGTCCGCGAATTTCCATGTTTTCGACGCCTTCCGGATCTCCGGCAGAGCCTACCTCCACTTTTATTGTTTCTGCTGTACGATCACCAATCATCAGGTTGTAATTTTTGCGGATATAATTGATAATCGCATCATCCATTTCATCACCGGCAATGCGGATCGATTGGCTTGTAACAATTCCGCCCAGGGAAATGATCGCTACTTCAGTAGTTCCCCCACCAATATCAACTACCATGCTTCCTGTAGGTTCCCAAACAGGCAGATTAGCTCCGATTGCTGCGGCGAATGGCTCTTCGATGGTATAAGCATCACGGGCGCCTGCCTGGCGGGTTGCATCCACAACAGCGCGCTCTTCAACGGCTGTAATACCTGATGGTACACAAACCATTACATACGGCTTCCCTGAGAAGAAGCCCTTATTTTTATTGGCTTGTTTAATATAATATTTCATCATGACAGCAGTGGTCTCATAATCCGCAATAACGCCATCCTTCATTGGACGCAGCGCAACAATATTGCCGGGAGTACGGCCGATCATATTTTTAGCGTCATTACCTACGGCTACAATATTTTTAGTATCTGTCTGCAGTGCCACTACTGACGGCTCTCTGACAACAATTCCTTTTCCTTTAACATAGACAAGCGTATTAGCTGTTCCTAAATCTATTCCAAGGTCTCTAGTACCGATTCCAAACATAAATGGTATCTCCCTTTCTGATACAAATTGCTCATTTTCCTAAGTAAGGTTTTTTAATGGAATTTTCTTTTATTTTTCTAGTACAATCCGCCTCCAAAAAGGCAAGGCATCTCAAAAATCATAACCAATATTATATCTTAACGTCAAACAAAAACATAGTGTTATAAATACCCTTTTTCCTTTAAACTGACAAATTTATTTTCACCGATGATCAGATGGTCCAGCACATCGATGCCGATTATTTTTCCGGACTCTGCAAGTCTTTTGGTTACTTCAATGTCTTCCCTGCTTGGAGTCGGATCGCCGCTCGGATGATTATGAATGCAGATGATGGACGCAGCCGACCTGCGAAATGCCTCCTTAAAGACCTCTCTGGGATGAACGATTGAAGCGTTCAGGCTCCCAATAAAAATAGTCTGCTTATGAAGCACCTGATTTTTTGTATTTAAATAAAGGCATACAAAATGCTCCTGAGACAAAAATCGCATTTCATGCATGACATAATTTGCCCCATCCTCAGGCGAACGAATAATATATCTGTCATCATATGTGAGCTTTGAAATTCTCCGGCCAATTTCAACTGCTGCCAGCACCTGAATTGCCTTTGCCGATCCTATTCCTTTAATGGCCGTTATTTCATCCAGGGATGCATCCTTTAACAGCCGAAGTCCTTCAAAATGGGTAAGAAGCCTATTCGCTAATTGCAGAACTGATTCATCTTTCGTGCCTGTTCTGAGTAATATTGCTATCAGTTCGTGATTGGACAAGCTCTCTGGACCATTTTGGGCAAAGCGCTCACGAGGGCGCTCATCCTGAGGAAAATCTTTAATTAAAAGAGAATCTGTTTGCATATTGTCCTCCCTAAACTCTGGGCTCAGGGAGCTGAAGATGAATGAAGTATATTAAGGTAGCGAATATCCCGCTTTCCTCAGTTCACGAACCGTTTTGGAGACAGGAAGTCCGACAACAGAAAAATAATCTCCGCTTATACTTTTTACAAGCATGCTGCCAATGCCTTGTATCCCATATGCCCCTGCCTTGTCAAACGGTTCACCGGTGCCAATATAAGAGTTAATTTCTTCATCTGTTAACTCCCAGAACACCACATCAGTTTTTTCATAAAATGTAATGGCATTTTTTTCAGGCGTCATGATAGATACACCTGTGTATACGGAATGAGTGGTTCCAGACAGACTTTTCAGCATAGTAAAGGCTTCCTTGCTGCTGTCTGGCTTTCCTAAAACAGCGCCGTCCTTAACAACAACGGTATCTGATCCAATTACATATGAATCAGGGTGCTTATTAAATACAGCCTTTGCCTTTCTATGGGCAAGCTCCTTCACGATCTCTCCTGGTGTCAGCACTGGATCAAAACTTTCATCGACATCACTGCTGGAGACTTCAAATTGCAAATGAAGATTTTCAAGAAGTTCTTTTCGCCGCGGGGAAGAGGAGGCTAAAATGAGGTTTTGCATGTAATCACCTTACCTTTATGTATCATATTGGGAGATACAGGTTAATCGTATCAAAAAATTGCCAGACAAACAATTTTAAAGAAGAAATTCACGGTATTTTTATATCAAATAATGACAAAAAGAAAGAGTCTGTCTAAATTTCCCGAACAGACTCCGCTTAATATGTGATATTTCCCAGAAAATATTCGAATCTTATAACCTTATGGCACAATATGCCGGGTCCTTACTGCCCGCCTGACTGAAGCAGTGACTGATAAGCGGCAAGAAACCCAAGCAGATGCTCCTGAATTTTACCGGCTGATGCAGCATCACCTGACTGCTGGTAAGTTTCCAGTTGCTTAGAAGCATTCAATAGTTCTTCTCTTACCGAAATCAGGCTTTTATTTTGAATTTGATTTGTTTCCAGTTCATTCACTGTCTTTCTGTGGCTTTCTATTTTTTCAGCTGTTTCAGGAGTTATGGAGCTGCCAAGAGTGGCACTGGCTGCACCTTCTGACAGGCTTTGATATAAAGCGGGAGCAATTTCAGCCAGTTTTTTCTCTTCGGCATTTACTCCTTCAATTCCTTTGCCTTCAAAGGTTACTTCTTTAGCAAATACATCAATTCCCTTGCTTTTAAGATCAGCTCCTATTTCCTTCGCCTCATCAAGGCTGCCTGATACCCCTAAGAAAAGAAAAGTCTGCTCTCCCATTGTTATGGATTGGCTATAAACCCCTTTTTGAGAGTTGGCATCCTTGATTTGCTGTGCTGCTTCGCTGTTTGAAAAAACGCCCCCTTGAACTACATATGTTGCAATCGTTTCTAAACCCGCTGATCCTGCAGGAGTCTGCTGACTGGCTGCTGCCGGTTTTTCATTGATTGGAGGCGCCACCACAGTTTCTGCTGCCTGATCTGTGAATACCAGCTTCAGCATGATGAATCCGAAGCTTGTCCCAAGAAGGACCGCAAAAAAGACAGCGAGAAAAATGGATGTTAAGAATCCTTGCTTATTTCTTCCCCGGAATTTCCTGGCCAGTGTACTCAGACCATTTTTAGCTGGTGATTTAGGAGGAGCTGCTATTTTATATTCCTTTATATCCTCATCTTCCGTTTCCTCAGGCAGAATCCAGTCAAAGCTGTCATCCGCCTCTTTGCCGGCCGCTGTTTGTATGGAAGCGAAAAATTCAGTTTGATCCTGCTTTTTCTGTCTATCCAGCTGTCTCGGATCCCATGATTTTTCCTTCATTTCTTCCTTTTTCTCCTGAAACGGACGGTCCTTGCCATTAATCTTTATCGTGATTGTTTTTTCGCTTTTAGGCTTGTCCACATCTCATCCTCCCTTCCGCACCGTTTCCTGAATTGTTTCCATCCTAACATAATGAAAAAAAAAAATAACAAGACTTTTGTCGTCTTGTTACGGAAGGATTTCGTCAAATTTTTCATTTGGTTGTTCAGTTAGTTACTGAAATTATATCAGGATCTAATTTATTTTTTGTGGATTCCTTAATTACCATCAGAATAGCATCAGCTCCACTTTTCTTATCTAAAACAAACAGCGGGTTATGAATTTTCTCTAAATTATTGTAAACAGAGAGTCTATCATTTCCGCATTTGATTTTATATCAAAATAATATAAATCTTGAAATAAAATCATAGATCTTTTACTCATTAACTTCTTTACAATTCTGAGTATCTCTATAAGACTGAGTGAAAGTACCATTCTATCAATTCATTGCCATAAAAGTAAGCAATCAGGGTTCCCATACCAATAAAAGGACCGAATGGAATTGGTTTTCCCTTTTTCACAACTCCTAAAAGCATGCCTATCCCACCTAGAAATGCTCCAAGCAAAGTTGCTAGAAAAAACGAAACCAAAACAAGCTTCACACCTAAAGCAATACCAATAACTGAGTATAGCTTTATATCACCTCCGCCCATGCCGCCTTTACTGATTACAGCTATAAATAAAAGTAGTAAAAAACCAAGTACCCCACCAACTAAACTATCCCACCATGGAGAAAGGGGAATTAGAATCCGTTCTGCTGTTAGGATCACTCCAAACAAAAAGAGAATTTTATTTGGAATGATCATATATTTATAGTCAGATACAAATATAATGACCATAAGAGAAACTAGTGTCCAGGCAACAATCAACTCTGAAGTCCACCCCAAAATTAATGGAGCAGCAGCAAACAAAGTACCTGTTAAAAGCTCAACAGCCGGATATAAGGCTGAAACTGATTCCTTACAGCGCCTGCATTTTCCACCTAGAAATACATAAGAAAAAATTGGGATAAGCTCTAAATATGATAAAGTATGCTTACAGTGTTTACAATGTGACCTCGGCTTCACTATTGATTGATTTTCAGGAACTCTTATGCCAACTACATTGTAGAAGGAACCTAGTATAGAACCAAATAAAAAAAATATTATCAAGAGATTTAGCATAAATATTAACGCAACGGCGTAGGCACAAGAAAGCTGATTTCCTCAGTGTCCTATTTATAGAGGTTCTCAATATTGTTATATGCCCGCAGCTTGTTTCCTCCTCTAAAATTTGTAAAAAATCAAAAAATGATCAACGGAATCTGAATATACTTGACAGTATATGTGTAATCTTTATAAACTTCAATGATGTATATCACTAATATTAGACCAATACACCTGTAAGAACCATATATTGAATTGCTAAAAAGGTTTACTTCTGCCAAAAAAATCCTTTTGACAGGCAAAAGGATTTTACTTCACATATTCCGCAACCCTATTCCTCCCAGCCTGCTTAGCACCAACATATAAAGCTCTGTCAGCATGGCGTATGAGGGCCAGTGAATCATCGGCATCTTCTGGTGCAGCAGCTACCCCAATAGAAGCGGTAATATATACTTTTGTGCTGCTGCTTCTTCCATCGATGGTCTGTTTGAGTATAAATGGTCGATTGGCAATGGTCTGTCTGATAAGCTCGGCCCAGCCTATTGCATCTTCCTTGCTGGTATCAGGCATTAAGACAATAAATTCCTCGCCGCCATATCGGGCAGCAATTCCAGCCGTATCAATCAAATTTGTCAGCCGATCAGCCAACTCGCAGAGGATTTCATTTCCGCTCTGATGCCCATACGTATCGTTCACTTTTTTAAAATGATCGATATCGAGTATGATGAGAGAGAGGAGATCCCTTGAACCGTTATGCAATCTGCTGAACTCTTCATTTAGTTTCGCTTCTATATAGCGGTAATTATATAGTTTCGTTAGCGCACAGCGCTCGCTTTTGGCTTTTGCTTCTTCATAGTGCCTGGCATTCTCAATCGCTATTGCAAAATGCGAACATAATATATCGACAATCATGAGCTGCGACTTTTCATATGCCCTCTTTTTCGTGGATGAAAGCAGCAGAATCCCCAATATTTCATTACTTCGGACTATGGGAACACAAATGATGCTCTCAGCATCTTCAGGCAAAAACTCCTTAGCAATGCTTTTCCATTTATTTTTCGAATGAAAAAGGACGGATTTTCCGGTTTCCAAAACCAATCCGCTGATTCCCTCATTTTTATTTGTTGGCATAAGATCATTTGGCTTAATTAGTTCATGCTCTTTCCGGTAAATGGAGTGAAGTTCATCATTGTCTTTGATATCAAGGATATAGGCATAATCAACAGGAACCATTTCGCTCAATTTCAAAATGAAAAGCTCCATAACCTCATTAACATCAAGATGCTCGGCCATTTTATGACTAATTTCTGAGGCTTTTTGAAGGTAATCAATCACCTTCTCACTTGAGTAATAAAGATGAAGTATGATTGAAAGACTTACAAATGGCACACCTACAATCAGGAGTGCAAGAATCCCCACTTCAGCATAGAGAATGTAAAGGATAAGGCCAATCGGGAATGTTATGAGTGAAGTGACCGTTTCCCAAATCAGGTCTTTTTCCAGAAAGGATATTCTCCTGCCGTACAAGGCAGCCTGAATTACACTGATTAATATCTGATTTAGTGTAAAATGAATAACCGGATAGGCGGCCGCAACCCAGAAATACCGGGGTTCAGCAATCAAATCTATGCCTGTTTTGCCTCCCATTGCAAAGTAAGCCAGCCCGCTCAATAAAGAGACCGTAAAGAATAAAAGTGAGTTAAGCGGCAGACGAAACAACTGGTCTTTTTGTACTTTAAGTCTGATAAGAAGTACCAGGACACCGACCTGAACCATAACCATTTCAGCAAGAAGACCAAAGGTTAAGAATACTGCCATGGAAACCCATTGAATTAAAAAGATTGGTGTATTATTGACAACCATCGGCATGGAAGAAACGAGAAACATTAAAATAAAAAAGGCAAATAAACTGATTCCCTGTCCTGAAAGATCGGGAGGGTAAAAATGATAGGTTAGCATGGAACCTGCGGGAATTAGCAGTATCCATAATAACCATATTTTTTTCTTGGCTCGTGAACTAACTATCTTTTCCCCCTCCTCCAATTTATTCAGGAAAATAGTCTGATAATAAAAATATTTTATCAAATTTTCTAACTTTTGTCATATTTTCATTGTTTGTTTTCCAAAAGTTTCAAAAGAACTGGCTTCACTTCTGATAGGAAGTAAAGGGATCCGGTTATGACAAGGACGCTGTTTTTTCCTGATTCGCACACTTCAGTCTTCAATAGCTCTTTCCAATCTGTGTGAAATTGTTTCCTGCTGTTGTCACTGAGATTATATAAATCTTCAGCTGATGCTGCTCTCGGAAAGTGAAATTCTGTAAAGGTGATGGAGTCTGCAGCAGAGTCAAGCTTATTGATCATTTTATCAAGCTTTTTATCAGCCAGCGCAGCAAATATAATCTTTTTGCTTCGATCTCCAAAACGCTTCTCCAGCTCAGCAGTTAAAGCAGATATCCCTTCTTCATTATGTGCCCCATCTATTACCACCAGCGGGTCATGAGACACAATTTCAAATCTGCCGGGCCAGAAGGCTGTTTTCAATCCGGCTCTTATGTGTTTCTCCTCTATTAAGAACGAATAAAACTTATTTAATAGCTCTGCTGCCATTACAGCCAAGGATGCATTTTCAGTCTGGTGTTTCCCGCTCATCCCTGTCTCAAGATCACGGAACTCCTGAAATACTGTCTCAAGGGAGAAAAGCTCACCCTTGACCAGGGATTTATGATCCGAAATAGTAAATTCATTTCCCAGCTGATAAATCGGGGACTTTAAGCCTAAAGCTTTATCTTGAATAACAGCGAGGGCTTCTTCCTGTTTAACAGCTGTAATAACACTGATCCCAGGTTTAATGATTCCCGCTTTTTCAAAAGCGATTTTCTCATATGTATCCCCAAGTATGGCTGTATGATCGAGCCCGATGCTTGTAATGATTGATAACACGGGATAGATGATATTAGTGGAGTCATATCTGCCCCCAAGCCCCACTTCAAACAATACAAGATCCACTGGTCTTATATGACCAAAATATTGAAAAGCCATGGCGGTAATGATTTCAAACTCAGTTGGGCCGCCAAGTTCAGTCTGTTCCAATTCAACAGCCAGCGGATATATATCATTGGCAAGCTGAACTAGATCGTCATCCCCTATTGGAGTTCCGTTAAGAGAAATGCGTTCATTAAAATTCTCAAAATATGGCGATGTAAAGGTCCCGACCGAATAACCCGCCTCTTGAAGAATAGATCTTAAAAATGTAACTGTTGAGCCTTTCCCATTCGTTCCGCCAATATGAACAGACTTAATTCTTCTCTCCGGATGCCCCAGTTTTTCCATCATCCATTCCATTCTCTGCAGACCAGGCTTCATCCCCAGCCTCAGCCTTGAATGAATCCATCCAAGAGCTTCCTCATAAGCAGTAAACATCTATATGCACCTCCGTTATAACAGGAAGGAAGACGAATCCTTAATATGGACCCGCCTTCCGCAACTTTTAATTATTCTCCTTTTAACTCTCTAATGCGGGCTTCTACAGCTGCTCTCTTCTCGCTGTAGTCTTGTTCTTTTGCTTTCTCTTCTTCAATTACCTTTTCAGGCGCTTTTTTAATAAAGCCTTCATTTGAAAGTTTCTTTTGAACCCGTTCTACTTCTTTATTTAATTTATCCCATTCTTTCTGCAGTCTGGCCACTTCTTCTTCGATATTAATCAAGCCCTCAAGAGGCAGGATAATTTCTGCACCAGTCACAACTGCTGTCATCGCCTTATCAGGTGTTTCAACCTCTAAAGCCAGCACCAGTTCCTCAGGATTACAGAAGCGTTCAATATAGGCACTGTTATTTTCCAGTGTAGTAAGAAATTCCTGGTCTTTAGCCCTAACCATCATTTTAATTTTCTTGCTCATTGGCGTGTTCACTTCAGCACGGCTGTTGCGGACAGAACGGATGATTTCAACAAGCAGCTTCATTTCATTTGCAGCCTGATTGTCTGTGTATTCATCGTTTACAGCTGGCCACTGAGCAACTGTGATAGATTCACCTGAATGAGGAAGGTTCTGCCAAATTTCCTCCGTTATGAATGGCATGAATGGATGAAGCAGGCGCATTGTGTTATCCAGAACATATGCCAGGATGGAGCGCGTCATTTTCTTGGCAGCTTCATCTTCTCCATAAAGCGGAAGCTTCGCCATTTCAATATACCAATCGCAGAAATCATCCCAGATGAAGTTGTAAAGCACTCGGCCAACTTCTCCAAACTCATAGCGGTCAGACAATCTTGTAACAGTCTCGATTGTTTCATTCAAACGGGTTAATATCCACTTATCAGCAACAGACTTTTCACCGCTTAAATCAATTTCTTCGAATTTTAATCCATCCATATTCATTAAGGCAAAGCGGGATGCATTCCAGATTTTATTGGCAAAGTTCCAGGTTGCCTCTACCTTTTCCATACTGAAACGAAGATCCTGTCCCGGCGAGCTTCCTGTAGAAAGGAAATAACGGAGTGAATCGGCACCATACTGGTCGATTACATCCATTGGATCAACGCCATTTCCAAGGGACTTACTCATCTTGCGTCCCTGTGAGTCACGAACAAGTCCATGAATTAATACATCCTGGAATGGACGCTCTCCTGTAAATTCGAGACCCTGGAAAATCATTCGTGATACCCAGAAGAAAATGATGTCATAGCCTGTAACAAGAGCTGCTGTTGGATAGTATCTCTTAAAGTCAGCAGAGTCAGTATCCGGCCAGCCCATCGTTGAAAACGGCCATAATGCAGAACTGAACCATGTATCTAATACATCTTTATCCTGTTCCCAGTTTTCACTATCTTTTGGAGCTTCATGACCTACGTAAACCTCACCGGTCTCCTTGTGATACCAGGCCGGGATGCGGTGTCCCCACCAAAGCTGGCGTGAAATGCACCAGTCGCGGATATTTTCCATCCAGCGCAGATACGTTTTTTCAAATCGCTCCGGAACAAAGTTCACTTTTTCCTCTTTATTTTGAAGTGCGATGGCTTCATCTGCAAGAGGCTGCATTTTTACAAACCATTGTGTTGAAAGGTATGGTTCGACTACTGCACCGCTGCGCTCTGAATGGCCCACAGAATGCATATGCTCTTCAATTTTGAAAAGAACTCCTTCTTCCTGAAGATCCTTTACAATCTGCTTGCGGCATTCAAAGCGGTCCATATCCTGGTATTTACCGGCTCTCGTGTTCATCGAGCCGTCTTCATTCATTACAAGGATTCTTTCAAGATTGTGGCGGTTTCCGATTTCGAAATCATTTGGGTCATGAGCCGGTGTAATTTTTACTGCACCTGACCCGAAATCCATTTCCACATAATCATCTGCAACAATCGGAATTTCCCGTCCTGTGATCGGCAGTTTAACCGTCTTGCCGATTAAATGCTTATAACGTTCATCTTCCGGGTGTACTGCTACAGCTGTATCGCCAAGCATCGTTTCAGGGCGCGTAGTGGCAATTTCGATATGTCCAGAACCGTCTGTCAGTGGATATCTCATATGGTAGAAAGCACCTTGAACATCTTTATATATAACTTCGATATCAGAAAGGGCTGTTTTCGTAGACGGATCCCAGTTGATGATGTACTCGCCGCGGTAAATCAGGCCTTTATTATAAAGGGAAACGAAAACCTCTCTAACAGCTTTTGATAAGCCTTCATCAAGGGTGAAGCGTTCACGGCTGTAATCAAGCCCTAATCCAAGCTTTGACCATTGCTGGCGGATATGGCTGGCATATTCCTCTTTCCATTTCCATGTTTCTTCCACAAATTTTTCACGGCCTAGATCATAGCGGCTTTTTCCATCATTGCGAAGCTTTTCTTCAACCTTTGCCTGCGTGGCGATACCTGCATGGTCCATTCCAGGAAGCCATAAAACATCGTAACCCTGCATACGCTTCATTCGGGTGAGGATGTCCTGCAGCGTCGTATCCCATGCATGGCCGAGATGAAGTTTTCCTGTAACGTTTGGAGGCGGGATTACAATTGTATACGGCTGCTTCGTTTCGTCATCTTTTGCCTCAAAGAACTTCCCTTCCAGCCACCAGTCATATCTTCCTTTTTCAATCGCCAGCGGATCATATTTCGTCGGCATTGTTAATTCATTGTTATCCATATGTCATACTTCCTTTCTAAAAGCAATCAGCAAAAATAAAAAAACTCCACTCGCCATAAAAGGACGAATGGAGTTTGTTTCGCGGTACCACCTTTTTTTCAACCACTATAGAAAATCCCCAAAAGACATTCTTATAGTGATTGACACTTATGCAGATAACGGATTTCCCGTCTTTTACTACTTGGCTTAAGCCTTTCGCAAAAGATGCTCTGGGGCGACCTTCCAACGGTTCTGCCTGGATAACCTTTCAGCTGCCGGTTTTCCTCTCTAAAAGGCAAATGGCCATTGTACTCTTCCCTGTCTTAGCATCGATATAAAGTTATATAAAATATACTACCGAAAAAAGACTGTTATAGTCAATAAGGATATCCCAGTTTTTTATATATTATTCACTGTCTCCATTGAAGTGCTGATTAATCTGCTCTTATTCATTGCCGGGTGCGTGAACCTTATAGGGGAAAAAATGAAAATAGGCACTTTACGGAAAAAAGAATCATAGGATATATATAAGAACATTGGGAAAAGGGGTATGCACAAATGAGAAGAAAATATAATCCATACACACTGCCTCCCTGGTTAAGAACTTTCAGGAATGTATGTGCACAATTCATAATCCCGTTCTGTGTTTTTCAAGGCATAAGAACCATATTATTGCCTACTACCTTCGATGTACTGCTGCTCTCGCTGTTCATCCTGATCGCTATCGCCTTTCATCTTCAATTGGTTTAGGAGCCCGCTTTCTTCAGCTTTGGGCTCCTTCCTGTGTCTGAGCTTCTGCTGCCGCTTTGGCTTCCTGCTTTTGCCTCTCAATCTCATCGATTCTCATAACAGCATATTCAATATTTTTTAAAAGCCAGTACTGCCTTTGCAGATGCTGAACCGCCTTTCTTTCTCCTCTCTTTCCTTCACCTTTATAATATTGTTCGCAAGCTTTGATAATCGGACCCGGATGAGCAAAGTAGCTTTGAAACAGCAGCATCTCGTCGTCCCTGAAGGGAAAGTACTTCATATATGTGTATATCCATTCTACACATTCTTCCGATCTTTTTGGATATGTTTTCAGTGTTCTTGATAAAAACGGCAACAAATCATGGAGCGGCGATCCCTGTCTTGCATTTTCGAAATTTGTGAAGTAGCCATATCCCCTATCATCGTATAAAAAATGTTCGGTTGAAACTTTTCCATGAATGATGACCGTACGTGCTTTTTCACTTTCCTTTGTTTTTTCATACCAATCCTTAAATTTGTTTGTTGAGAATTTTAGTGCCTGGCTGACATCATGGTAGTATAGGGAAAACATTAGCTCAAAAGGAGACAAATACTCTTTTCGTTCGCAGGCCTCGATGAATCCCTCCAAAAACTCCTTTTCCTTCTCCCATTCCTGTAAGGTATTTTCGTAATGTTCAGTACGGTCTTCTTTTTTTATAGGTACTTCCCGTGAGGACAATGTGTGGAGTCTTGCCAATTCCCTAATCATCTGCTGATGCCGCTCAAATCTGTTTTCCTTTTCTTCATTGGACATCCAGGGCATTAAATAAAATAATTCATTCTGATGGAGCACAGCATATCTCCCGTCCACCGTTGGGTAAATAGGAACTATTCTGTTATAGCCTTTTTGAAAAAGTGTTTGTACATGCCTTATAAAATCCGCTCCACGCTGTGGCTTTATTTTCTTCAAAGCAAACACACCTTTGCTGCTGTAAATCTTCTGAACTCTCCCAAAATCCTCTACAAAATGCGGCTCTAATGAATAATGTTTTAAAATGGGAGAGACTTTCTGCAGCCGATTTTTTTCTTCCACCTTAACCACTCACTTTCCAGAATGAAAAAATATATGTTGGCCAAACGAAAATAGCTGAGCGGGTTATCAATACCTGCTCAGCCTTTTAACCTTTTAATGGGCTACCGCAACAGGAATGTACAGCACTTGCCCTTCATAAATATCCTGATTAATTTCCAGATGATTCACCCTTAATAGCTGCTGAGCCGGTATATCATACCTTTCAGCAATGGCATCAATTGTGTCACCGTTCTGTACAATGCAAACTTTGAGTTTAACATGTTCTTCCGACTCTTCCTTGCGGGCAAAAAACTCAGTTAACGACATGCTTTTCTTTTTGGAGATTTTCTTTTTCTTAGCTTCCTGTTCTGAAGAGGATGATGATTCCTCTGTTTCCTCAGGGGTTTCCTGTGCAGCTGCCTGGACAGGTTTCTTTTCAAAAGAGGGGCTATCCGATTCGGATGCTTCCGTCATTTGATAAATTTCCTGTGCAGTTGGCGGTGTGTCCTCTTCACTGCGCTGAGAAGAGAAAGATATTTCCGGTGCAGTTTTTTGCGTCTGTTCTTCTTGCGGCTGGTCTTGTGTTACTTCAAGCGCTGCCGGCACTGCAGGTTTGATGACTTCCTGCTCTTCCGTTTCAGGCTGCTTTCTTGCTTCTGCCTCAAATGGGATATATACCTCAGCTGTTTCCGGCTGCTCTTCCAGCTGTTCCTCTTCCCGTATATCTTCCTCGGCACCAGCGAATACCTGTTCAGTGGATGCCTGTTCCTCCCTTTCTTCCTCCTGCTCCTGCTCCTGTTCTTCCTGCTGATAAGACGGCCATTCCTGCAGAATCGGCTCTTCTTCCTCTGTCTCCTCCACCGCTTCAGGAGATCTGTACAGAGGCTCTAATTCTTCACTTTCAGGTTCAATTTCTTCCTCCCATACTTGAACAGGCACATGCTGCTGATCACCATATAGTCCTGTTATGGTTAAATTAGCTGTCAGCTTCATACAGCTTCTTTCCGGCAAAACATAATCGAAGGACTCTACCGAAACGTCAATATCGTAAATGCTTTGGATTCTATTATTCGGAATGGTGATATCGACAGGAAAATAGTGCTTGAATTCACAAATTCCTTCTCCCCGTTCTTCGATTGTCTGAACGAACTTGGTAACTGCAAAATCCTCCTGTTCTTCCTCGGATGCTTCTTCATCGCTGCGTCTATACTCACCCGCCAGTTCCAGTGCTCCCTGGATTGTTACATATTGATCGCTTTCCTGAATTGTTATATTGGGGTCTAACGAGATGGAAATCAGGTCTGATACTTCCTGTCCTTTTTGAAACCATACTGATTCTTCTAAAGAAAATCGTAAGCACGATGGATTCCCCTGAGACAAAGCGACTCCTCCCTTCGAATCTTTGCGTTTAATCACTATGTCATTAACAATCCTATGAGGAATGAGGATACTTTATGATTAGAAAAATAGCGCTTAATGGGAATATGAAAAAACACTCATCAAAAATGATGAGTGTCAGGTTTTGCTTATTTTAATTTGGAGAATGCCTGTTCAGCAGCCAGGATTGTTTTTTCGATATCCTCATCTGTATGTGCAGTTGAGAGGAAGAGTCCTTCAAATTGGGATGGCGGCAGGAAGACTCCCTGGTTTGCCATTTCCCTGTAGTATTCTGCAAAGAATTCAAGGTTGGATGTTTTGGCTTTTTCATAGTTAATAACGTCTTCATTTGTAAAGAAGATGCCGATCATGGATCCGGCACGGTTGATGGTGTGCGGAATATCATATTTTTCTGCAGCTGCCTTAAGCCCTTCTTCCAGTCTGTCTGCTTTTCGTTCAAATTCTTTGTAGGAATCCGGTGTCAGCTGGCTTAAAGTCTCGAAACCGGCTGTCATGGCAAGAGGATTTCCTGATAATGTTCCTGCCTGGTAAATTGGGCCGCTTGGTGCAATCTGCTTCATTATTTCAGATTTTCCGCCATATGCACCGACTGGGAGACCGCCGCCAATAACTTTTCCAAGGCATGTAATGTCCGGAGTCACCCCAAAATAGCCCTGCGCACAATTGTAGCCAACGCGGAATCCGGTCATTACTTCATCAAAAATAAGCAGGGATCCGTTTTGCTCTGTAATTTCCCTTAAGCCTTCAAGGAAGCCCGGCTGTGGAGGAACGACTCCCATATTTCCAGCTACCGGCTCCACAATCACACCTGCGATATCATCTCCGAATTGCTCGAAGGCATATCTTACACTTTCAAGATCATTATAAGGAACTGTAATCGTGTTTTTAGCAACACCTTCAGGAACTCCCGGACTGTCAGGCAGCCCCAATGTTGCTACACCTGAGCCGGCTTTGATTAGAAGAGAATCGCCGTGGCCATGATAGCAGCCTTCAAATTTCATTATTTTATTCCGGCCGGTATATCCTCGGGCAAGTCTTAAAGCACTCATGGTAGCTTCTGTTCCGGAAGAAACCATCCGCACCACTTCGATGGATGGGACGCGCTCAATAACAAGCTTAGCAAGTTCGTTTTCAATTTCAGTTGGAGCTCCGAAGCTTGTCCCCATTTCAGCCACTTTCTTAATACCCTCGACCACACGTTCATTCGTATGACCCAGAATTAAGGGGCCCCAGGACAATACATAATCGATATATTCATTGCCATCGATATCGTAGATTTTAGAGCCGCGTCCGCGTTCCATAAAAATGGGATCCATATTAACCGATTTAAAGGCACGTACAGGAGAGTTTACTCCTCCAGGCATCAATTCGCTTGCCTCTTTAAAAGCCTTGTTAGATTTTTCATAAGAGCGCATGTCATCCCTCTTTTCTATTTAATAAGGAGTTTCATTAACTAATGATCTGCAGTTTTATCCTTGTTCCTTAATCCACCTTGCAGCATCTTTTGCATGGTAAGTAATGATTAAATCACTTCCTGCACGCTTCATGCCTGTAAGCATTTCCATAACTATTTTCTGTTCATCGATCCAGCCGTTTTGTGCCGCAGCTTTAACCATTGAATATTCACCGCTCACATTATAAATCACAATTGGCAGATTGATGTTGTTCTTAACGTCCCGCACAATGTCCAAATATGGCATTCCCGGCTTAACTATCAGGAAGTCTGCCCCTTCCATTAAATCAGATTCAGCTTCGCGCATGGCTTCCATGCGGTTGGCAGGATCCATCTGATATGCTTTACGGTCGCCAAATTGCGGTGTGCTGTCAGCTGCATCCCGGAAAGGACCATAGAATGCAGATGCATATTTAACTGCATAAGACATAACAGGAATATCTTCAAATCCGGCTTCATCAAGACCTGCCCGGATGGCTGCTGTAAACCCATCCATCATATTTGATGGGGCAATAATATCTGCTCCTGCTTTAGCCTGGCTTACAGCCGTCTGCACAAGCAGTTCCAGAGATGCATCATTCAGCACTTCCCCATTTTCAATTAAACCGCAGTGGCCATGGTCGGTATACTCGCAAAGGCAAGTATCAGCAATAATGATGACTTCCGGAAATTTAGCTTTAATAAATCTGGTAGCTTCCTGTACGATTCCATGATCATGATAAGCCTGCTGCCCACATGCATCTTTCTCTTTAGGAATTCCAAATAAGAGAACGGATTTTATTCCAAGAGAAACGACTTCGTTCATTTCCTCTTCGAGATGATCCAGCGATAAATTGAAGATGCCCGGCATTGAAGGTATTTCTCTTTTAATGCCTTCTCCTTCTGCCACAAAAATCGGATAAATTAAATCCTCTGTACGCAAGAAGTTTTCACGGATAAGCGCTCTCATATTCGGACTTTTACGAAGACGTCTATGCCTATTAAATTGAAGATCCATTAATTTTCCCTCCTGGTTTCTGCTAAGTATCTAATAATGCTCTTAAGCATGCTATGTACTGTATATTCTTCCGGAACAGCATGTACCTGCAGGCCATATGCCTCTGCACGTTCTTTAGTCACAGGGCCGATACAGCCCACCACACTGTCTTTTACAGCAGTCAGAAATCCAAGCTCCTTAACAGCCCCCATAAAATGATCCACTGTGGAAGGACTGGTGAAAGGAAGAATGTCTACCCCTTTTCCTGAAAGCTGATCTCTTAGCAGACTGATGCTTTCACGTGGAAAAACAGTTTTATAAACAATAATTTCATCCACATTTGCACCCTTTTCTGAGAGAGATGCTGCGATATAGTCACGTGCCAGATTTCCTTTAGGGATCAATACCTTCATCCCTTTTTCTACTAATGGCAAAAAATCCTCAACAAACCCTTCAGCAACATATTCTCCGGGCACAAACTGCACCTTTAATCCCTTGTCGGCAAGCGACTTCTTAGTTTTCTCGCCGATAACCGCTATTTTAGGGAAGGGGCTGCTTAGACTAAAATTTTCAAAAAAAGCATCCACAGCCGTATTGCTGGTGAATATCACCCAGTCATAAGTATGAATTTGCTTATGGGCCTGAAATAAAGCTATATCCCGCAAAGGCTCGAATGCAATCAGGGGGATCTCAACCGGCGTCCCCCCATAGCTTCGGATAAGAGCTGAAAAGGACTGAGCCTGTTTTTTCCCTCTTGGCACCAGAACATTCATGCCTTCTAAAGGGGAAGTCCGTTTCATTGCCCGTCAAGCTCCTCTTTTACCCTATCGATAAGCTCTTTAGCTCCCTGTTCGGTTAACTTAACAGCCACCTTAACACCAAGCTCTTCCGGGCTTGAACCTGTTAATGTCTCCTTATAAATCACTTTTCCATCAGGAGAGCCTACAAGTCCTGTTAACTCCAAGTCCCCTGTTTCATTAATTGTTGCAAACCCTGCAATCGGAACCTGGCAGCCGCCTTCCATCTTATGCAGAAACGCACGCTCTGCACGCACAGTCTGGTTCGTCTCAGGGCATGTGAATTTATCCAGCAATGCCCGAAGCTCCTTATCACTTTCACGGCACTCTATGGAAAGTGCTCCCTGGCCAACTGCCGGCACACAGATTTCCGGCTCCAGGAATTCCGTAACAACATCCGATGCCCAGCCCATCCTGGATAGTCCTGCTGCCGCAAGAATGATCGCATCATATTCTTCCGTTTCCAGTTTGGATAATCGGGTATCTATGTTTCCTCTGATCCACTTAATCTCGAGATCAGGACGCTGCGCCAGAAGCTGTGCCCCTCTGCGCAGGCTGCTTGTTCCAATTGTAGATCCCGGCTTTAAGTCATTCAGTTTGATATGCCCTTTTGAAATGAGTGCATCCCGGTGGTCTTCTCTTTCCGGAATGCTTCCAATTGTCAGACCTTCCGGAAGAACAGCAGGCATATCCTTCATGCTATGTACAGCCATATCAATTTCCTCATCAAGCATGGCCTGTTCAATTTCCTTTACGAATAAACCTTTTCCTCCGACCTTTGAAAGGGTAACATCAATTATTTTATCACCTTTTGTGACAATTTCCTTCACTTCAAATTCAAAGGATGGATCGATGTTTTTCAATTGGCTGATCACCCAGTTGGTCTGAGTTAATGCCAGCTTGCTTCGTCTTGAACCTACAATTATTTTTCTCATGACAGCCTCCTGCAATTATGTCTGGCAGCGAACAGCCGCCTCCGCTTTTCTTTGTCCAGCTCCGGCTCCTAGCCCCTCGAGGTCATAAGCTGTTCTGCTCTGCGGCAAACTGCGCCGCGGCCGCAGACCATCTTATGCTTGTCGGGGCTGAACAGTCGCCTCCGCTTTTCTATGAATACCAAAAATGGAAAGATGAAAGTTTGCCGAATAAAAAGAAGTTAATTAGTACAATTAAAAATGATGCTAAATTCCAGAGTGCTAAAGATTTTCCATATAAGCCCTTTCCTACTTTCATATAGAGATAAATACTATATAAAGCCAGGACAATGAATGAACCGATTACCTTGGAGTCATACCAGACCATATGCGGCAGTTTAATGTATGCCCACTGGATGCCTAAAATTAAACTTATCATCAGCATAGGTACACCGATTACATTTAATACATAGGACATATGTTCAAGCTTTGACAAATCCGTTATCCGGAGCAGCCTCGTTCCCCACTTTTTCCTTTTCAGCAAATCATATTGAATAAGATACAGCAATGAGAAAACGAAGGAGAGCGAGAAGGCTCCATATGAAAGTATCGCAACTGTTATATGAATCAGCAGCAGTTCTGATATGAGCTGCTGTGCTTTGACAGCCGAGTCAATCTGCACAGGTGCGAATGTATGGATCGCCATTATGATAAAGCCAAGAACATTTGTAAAAAAGACGATAAAATCAACTCTAAGCAGCCTGTTAATTCCCAAAGAAAGAGTGATAAGCACCCAGGCATAAAAGTACAGGCCCTCAAAAATGGTCAATACGGGAAATCTTCCTGTATTAATCATATAAAGAATTAGGAACACCGTTTGAAGCACCCATACAAATGCAAGTAACCAGAAGGCAATTCTATTCGCCTTCCGGTTATGATGAAGAAAATCAATAAAATATAATAAGACACACAAGGCATACAGAACCACCGTGAATTCATGCAGCCGTGTCATATAGATGTCAAACATGGACAGAACCCCTTTTATGATTGAAAGGAAGTCTGCTGTGATTGAGCGAATGCGTGCTTTGGTTTAGCTGCTGCGTGCACGTTCTGCTGATCTGAAACAAGTTCTTCTATATTAAAGATTTTTACAAACAAATCTAATGCCTGTTCGGAATCTTTCTGTCCAGCCATTTCTTTGGCTTGTAAAATAGGATCCTTTAATAGCTGATTGATAATGCTCTTTGTATGCTTGTTCAGCACTTTTTTATCACGATCACTCAAATGCGGCAGCTTTCTTTCAATGCTTGTCATGGTTTCACTCTGTATAGCCAGTGCTTTCTCACGCAAGGCGGAAATGACCGGAACAACACCAAGCAGGTTCAGCCATTGCTTGAATTCAACAATCTCTCCTTCAATCATAAGCTGAATCTTTTCGGCTGCCTTTTTACGCTCCTGAAGGTTCGCTTCAACAATGCCTTCAAGATCATCAATATCATATAGGAAAACACTGTCCAGGTCTGCCAGTTTCGGATCCAGGTCTCTTGGAACAGCAATATCAACCATAAATAGAGGCTTGCCTTTACGCATTCTTTCTGCGTAAGCCATCATATCCTTTGTGACAACAAATTCTTTGGCCCCTGTAGAACTGATTAAAATATCAGCTTCAACAAGAGCACACTGAAGCTCATGCAGCGTTTTTGCCTGGCCCGCATAGCGGCTTGCAAGATTCTGTGCTTTTTCAAATGTACGGTTAATTACTGTTACTTTGCTGGCTCCGTTGGCATGAAGATTTTGTATTGCCAGCTCACCCATTTTACCGGCTCCTAATATTAGAACATGTTTATTTTCGAGTGATCCAAAAATCTTCTTAGCCAGTTCCACTGCTGCATAGCTGACAGATACTGCATTTGCTCCTATTTCCGTTTCGGAGTGTGCACGCTTAGCAAGCGTTACTGCCTGCTTAAACAAGTGGTTAAAGACGGTACCGGTTGAATTTTCCGATTGAGCTCCCAGGAAACTAGACCTTACCTGTCCTAAAATCTGTGTCTCGCCAAGGATCATGGAGTTTAGGCCGCATGCTACTTTGAATAGATGCTCTATTGCCCCATCCCCTTCATAAATAAATAGGAATGGAGAAAATTCATTCTGATCCATATTGAAATGTTCTGCCAAAAATTCCTTTATATAATAGCGGCCAGTATGAAGCTGGTCCACAACTGCATAAATTTCGGTCCGATTGCAAGTAGACAGAATGACATTCTCTAAAATGCTTTTTTTGTCATTTAAAGTCTTCATTGCCTCGCCCAATTGTGAAGGATTAAAGGTTAGACGTTCACGGATTTCAACAGGGGCAGTTTTATAGTTAAGACCGACGACTAAGATATGCATTGAAATTGACACCCCCAGAATTATTGCCTAGTTCATTAATATTAATTATATCATTTCTATTTTTTCAATTAATGCTTAAATGTGAACAGATAATGAACACATATGATACTATATTTTAAACAGGAGCCTTGTATTAAGGTAATCTTAAAATAGACAAATACTCCCTTATGTACAGTAACAAAAAAACTTGCCGGATTCAAGTGAACCTTATTGGAAGTGGTGTTTTTCATGAAAAATCAGCGTATTTTCCCCGGAATTATTTTACTCGGATTTGGAGCCTACTTTTTTCTCCAGCAGAGCGGATTTACTGCCTTACAGTCTTATTATTCCTGGCCGACTCTTCTCATTATCGTCGGAGCAGCTTTTTTAACTCAGGGATATGGCGCCAGGGATTATGACTCCATATTGCCAGGGGTTATTTTAACCGGATTTGGCCTGCATTTTCATGTGGTGAACCGCCTCGAAATTTGGCCGGATCATATTGGTACATTCATTCTTATAATTGCTCTCGGCTTCCTCCTTCGGCATCAGAAAACAGGTGCAGGATTATTCCAGGGCATCTTATTCTTAATTCTTGCCGCATTGCTCCTGTTTTATGACAGAGTAGCTGAGTGGATGGGACTTCTTGAAAATGGCGTCTCTGATGTTTGGCAGTTTTGGCCAATCCTATTAATGTTAATTGGATTATATTTTTTATTATCAAAGAAAAAATAAAAGACAGGGATATTTAGCTTTTCCCTGTCTTTTACCATTCAAACTGTCTAAAGAACCGAATCCAAGAAATTTTTGGTTCTCTGCTCTCTTGGATTGTTAAACAAGTCCTCCGGGTGTCCCACTTCCACAATTCTTCCGTCATGCATATAGACAGCCCAGTCTGCCACTTCTCTTGCAAAGCCCATTTCATGCGTGACGACGACCATTGTCATGCCTTCCAGGGCCAGCTCCTTCATTGTGGAAAGCACTTCCCCCACCAGCTCCGGATCCAGTGCCGATGTCGGCTCATCAAAAAGCATGATATCGGGCTTCATCGCCAGTGCCCTTGCAATGGCTACACGCTGCTTTTGTCCGCCTGAAAGTTTTGATGGGTATACATTCTCCTTGTCAGAAAGCCCAACTTTTTTTAATAGCTCCTGGGCATCTTTTTTCACTTGATCCTTAGGAAGCTTTTTCACATGCAAAGGTGCTTCCATCACATTTTCGAGAACAGTCATATGAGGAAATAAATGAAAATGCTGAAAGACCATTCCTACTTTTTCTCTTACTTTATTTAGGTCATGTGTTTCTTTCTCAACCTTTTCACCCTCAAAAATGATATTGCCGCTGTCCTTTAATTCAAGAAAGTTCAAGCAGCGGAGCAGTGTGCTTTTTCCGGACCCGCTGGCACCAATCAGGCAAACAACATCGCTTTCCTTCACTGTTATGTCAATGTCTTTCAGGACATGGAGATCCCCGAATGATTTGTTCAATTTTTCTACCTTGATCATGTACGATTCACTCATTCCTCATTCCTCCTCAATCACTGCTTGCCATTCTTTTCTCAATCATATTTACAAGGATGGAGAAAATAAGTACAAGTACTAAATAGTAAACAGCTACAATCAGCAAATAGCTCATGTAGTCATATTCATTGGAACCATATGTTGTTGCCACGTTAAAGAGCTCGTACATGCCGATGAAGGAAGCCAGTGAGGAATCCTTCAATGCAATAATAAACTGATTCCCAAGAGGCGGCATAGCCCGGCGGAATGCCTGAGGAAGAATGATTCTTCTCATCGCAAGGCCGGCAGTCATACCCAGTGAACGTCCTGCTTCCATTTGTCCTTTGTCGATGGATTGAATGGAGCCCCTGAAAATTTCGGCTATATAGGCACCGTTGTGAAAAGCAAGTCCAAGCACAACCGACCAAAACTGTGAAATATCCAGCGCTGTCAATCCGAAATAGAAAATGAATATCTGGACAACAAGAGGCGTTCCCCTCACAAGAAAAATATAGATGTCTGCAATCCATTCCAGAACTTTCACTCTTGATATCTTTAAAAAAGCAAAAAACAACCCGATAAAAATAGCAATAAACACCGATACAATGGTTAATTGAAAGGTTAAGAGCATCCCCTTTAAAAATACGGGATATGTATCAATAAACTTTGTAAATAAATCCACAAAAATCCCCCTTCAGATGGCAATTTCATTCTGTGTAAAAAAACAAAACAGGCGAATGTCTAATACACATCCGCCCGCAATGTTATTCCTTCTCAGGATCAACTGTTATATCTTCACCGATATATTTTTTGCTGATTTCTGTGAGTGTTCCATTCTCGCGAAGTGTTTCAAGAGCTTCATTCACTTTTTCGAGCAGCTCTTTATTATCCTTTGCAACTGCAATTGCCTGCTCACTGCGGCCAAGCAGCTCTTTGCCTTCAATTTTCATTCCGGCGCCAATTGCTTCTTTGCCTGTAACAAAATCAGTGATAACAGCATCATGTTTTCCCTTGCTCAATGCTTCCAGGGCGACAACATCACTGTCATAAAACTGAATGTTATCTGTCACTTCCTCTGCATTTGATGTGTATGTTGATCCTTTTGATACTGCAATCTCCTTGCCTTCAAGATCAGACAGTGTCTCAATCGTGCTATCCGGACGCACATATATTTGCGGGCCTGAATAGTAATATGGAGTTGAAAAATTGACTGCTTTCAAACGTTCTTCAGTAATAGTGTGGCTGGCTACCGCTGCATCAAAACGGCCTGACTTAACTCCCTCCACTATACCGCCGAACTTAAATTTATTCTGAACCGGCTCAAGCCCGAGTTCTTTTGCTACAGCCTCTGCTACATCAATATCAAAGCCGCTCATGCTTCCATCATCATTTGTATAACTAAAAGGTTTGAACTCTCCCGAAGCCGCATATGTAAATTTGTCTTCGTCTACTAGATCCATTCCGCTTTTAGAAGCTTCCTCTGATCCGCATGCAGCCAGGACCAATACAAAAGCAGCTGCTATGATTCCTTTTAACCAATGTCTCACTAGTCTAAATTCCCCCTTCAGTATCTCTCTTTTTTATGTGCCCTTTAACTCTATCATCATTTATGAATATTCTCAAAATTCATATTTTATGATAATTTATGAAATAAAAGTATATAAGCTGTTCTCATTAACTGATCATCTGCAGACTCCAACATAACTCCATATTCTCCCGTATCCTTGAGATTCCTTACCTTTCGACAAAATTAATATACAGTTAATAACAAATGCGCAGTGAAATACAGGTTATCTCAAATACCCATTTCCAGGACGAAAGACCTGAATGGAGAAAATAAAAAATCCCGCTGCAAATGCTGCGGGATTTTTATTTACATATAGCTTTTTAATGCCGACCAGGCCTGGTCTTTCCCATAACCTGTTTCAGAGGAAAACATAATGATCTGATCATTCGGATCGATATCCAATGTTTCTTTCGTGATTTTCATATGTTTTTGCCACTTGGATTTCGGTATTTTATCCGCTTTTGTGGCAATTACAACACAGGGAATTTCATAATGCTTTAAAAAGTTGTACATCATGACATCGTCACTTGTAGGGGGATGGCGCAAATCAACAATCAGCACAACTGCTTTTAACTGCTCTCTGTTTGTTAAGTATGTTTCTATCATCTTTCCCCAAGCTTCACGTTCCTTTTTGGATACCTTTGCATACCCATAGCCCGGAACATCAACAAAGTGAAGAATTTCGTTAATAAGGTAAAAATTCAGGGTTTGTGTCTTCCCTGGCTTAGAGGATATTCTGGCAAGTCCTCTTCGATTAAGCATTTTATTTATGAAAGAAGATTTGCCGACGTTTGAACGGCCGGCTAGGGCAAATTCCGGCAAATCACTTTCAGGATATTGATCAGGCTTAACAGCACTGATGACTATTTCTGAGCTGGTTACTTTCATGCTTGTGCACCGCCATTCAGGGCATGTTTCAAGACTTCGTCCACATGTGATACCAAAACGAAATCAAGTTCTTCCCTGATGCTTTCAGGGATATCTTCAATGTCTTTTTCATTATCTTTAGGGAGGATGATCTTCGTCAATCCTGCACGATGGGCGCTCAAAGATTTTTCTTTCAAGCCGCCAATAGGAAGCACCCGGCCTCTTAAAGTAATTTCCCCAGTCATTCCCACTTCTTTACGGATTGGTTTTCCTGAAAGAGCAGAAACCAGGGCGGTTGTAATTGTTATTCCGGCAGATGGGCCGTCTTTCGGGACAGCACCTTCGGGAACATGGATATGAATGTCATGCTTTTCATGGAAGTTCTCATCAATGCCCAGTTCTTTAGCTTTTGAACGAACATAACTGAATGCCGCTTGAGCAGACTCTTTCATCACATCCCCCAGTTTGCCTGTAAGAACGAGCTTTCCTTTTCCGGGAGAAAGGGATACTTCTATTTGAAGGGTATCGCCGCCAACTGTTGTATAGGCAAGCCCTGTCGCAACGCCAACCTGGTCTTCAAGCTCAGCCTGACCATATCGGTATTTTGGCTTCCCAAGAAACTCTTCAGCATTTTTTGCATTCACAATCACTTTCTTCTTTTCCCCGGATACAATAATTTTAGCCGTTTTTCTGCAGATAGTAGCCAGCTGGCGCTCTAAACCGCGGACTCCTGCCTCACGGGTATAATAGCGGACTACCTTCTGAAGTCCATCCTCACGAATCTGAAGCTGGGATTTCGAAAGACCATGCTCTTTAATTTGCTTAGACAGCAGGTGGTCTTTAGCTATGTGGATCTTCTCCTGCTCTGTATAGCCTGCAATCGTGATAACTTCCATTCTGTCCAGCAGCGGGCCAGGGATTGTGCCAAGATTATTGGCTGTGGCTATGAACATGACCTTTGAAAGATCATAGGTTTCTTCAATGTAATGATCACTAAAATTATGGTTCTGCTCAGGGTCTAAAACCTCCAGCATTGCAGATGAAGGATCCCCGCGGAAATCAGAGGACATTTTGTCGATTTCATCAAGCAGGAATACAGGGTTAATCGTCCCTGCCTTTTTCATGCCCTGAATGATGCGGCCAGGCATGGCACCAACATAAGTTCGTCTATGTCCGCGAATCTCAGACTCATCCCGGACTCCGCCGAGTGATACTCGGACGAAATTACGATTTAGCGATGTTGCAATAGAACGTGCAAGACTTGTTTTACCGACACCTGGAGGCCCTGCAAGGCATAGGATTGGTCCCTTAAGGGAGTTCGTCAGCTTTTGCACTGCAAGATATTCCAAAACCCGTTCCTTTACTTTTTCAAGACCGTAATGGTCTTCATTCAGGATTCTCTCAGCCCTCTGAATATCCAGGTCATCTTCAGTTGACTTCGACCATGGCAATGTGACAAGCCACTCAATATAATTACGGATAACCGCGCTTTCGGCTGAACTGGATGGAACCTTTTCGTAGCGATCCAGTTCTTTTAAAGCGGTAAGCTGGACATGTTCAGGCATACCGGCGTTTTCAATCTTTTCCGTCAGCTCAGCGATTTCTCCTGTCTTGCCTTCCTTATCCCCAAGTTCTTTTTGGATTGCCTTCATCTGTTCACGCAGATAATATTCCTTCTGCGTACGTTCCATTGATTTTTTTACACGCTGGCCAATCTTTTTTTCAAGGTTCAGAACTTCTTTTTCATTATGGATGATTTCAATAACCTGATTCATGCGCTCTTTAACATCAATGGTTTCAAGTATTTCCTGTTTTTCCTTTAGCTTTAAAGGCAAGTGGGAAGAGATGATATCTGCCATACGCCCCGGCTCTTCTATATCTGCTACAGAAGAGTAAGTTTCGGCTGATATTTTCTTCGATACCTTTATGTATTGCTCAAAATATTCAAGCATAGTCCTCATCAATGCCTGATCTTCTACGTCCTTTGTCTCAGGATCCTCAAAAACCTTCACACTAACGGAATAATGTACAGTTTCGTCCTGAAAATCAATGATTTGCGCTCTCTTAAGCCCTTCAACAAGAACACGGATTGTACCGTTTGGAAGCTTGAGCATCTGCTTGACACGTGTGAGCGTGCCCATTCCATAAAGATCATCTTCTGATGGTTCATCTATAGATATATCCTTTTGTGTTGTTAAGAAAATTAAATGGTCATCTACCATTGCTTTTTCCAGAGCCTGAACCGATTTCTCACGGCCTACATCCAAATGCAGAACCATGGTCGGATAAACGAGCAAGCCCCGAAGCGGCAGGAGGGGGACGATGATTTCTTTCTTTTTCGCCATTCCATTGCACCTCCAAAATGCATCTTTTTAACCCCATTATTGCTAATAATTTCTTTGTACAATTCTATCGTATTTAAATAGCAGTGTCTATTAAAGAGAAATAGCGGAAAGCCGTATTTCAATGATATTCATTTATAATTACACTTTATCCTTCTTTACGCAAATAAAACTTCGGTTTGTAGCCTAAACTGCAAACCGAAGTTTCTGACCGCGATTAGCGGAGGCGTTTATACAGCGGGCTTTCAGCAACTGCAAACCGGGCCACACATCATATGCTTTCTTTTTTCTTTAATTCGATTGAAGCAGTTACAGCCTGCTCTTTGAGATACTCTTTTTGAAGCGCTGCCTCAAATACCTCATTCAAATGAGATACCGGGATGATCTTAATTCCTGTTATCTCCTTTAAGATGGATTGCATATTTTCTTTTGGAATGATTACTGTCTGTGCTCCCGCTTTTTTGGCAGCCTTCACCTTTGGATATACGCCTCCGATTGGCTTTACATACCCATGAATGCTGATTTCCCCGGTCATAGCAACAGTATTGTCAACTGGCCGTTTATAAATGGCAGAATAAATCCCTGTCGCCATGGCAATGCCGGCTGAAGGACCGTCAATTGGAACTCCGCCAGGGAAGTTGACATGAATATCATATTCGTCAGCCGGGACGCCCATCGATCTCAGAACGGTAATAACATTTTCAATTGAACCCCTGGCCATACTTTTTCTCCGGATTGACTTTCCTTGGCCGCCAATGCTTTCTTCTTCCACTATGCCTGTAATATTAATGCTGCCCTTCTCCTTTGCAGGAATCACAGTAACTTCAATATCCAGCAGAGCACCTGTGTTCGGCCCATATACCGCCAGTCCGTTGACAAGGCCAACAGCAGAATGGGAATTGATTTTTCTCTCCATTCTCGGTGAAAGCTGACTCGATTGGACAACCCACTCAATATCTTCATCTTTTATGTAATCACGGTCCTCAGTAATTGCCAAACCCGCAGAGATTTGAATCATATTTACCGCTTCGCGTCCATTTCTTGCATAATTAGCAAGAATGCCAAGCCCCTTTTCACTAACAGCGAGATTGACCTTTTCCGCAGCTTTTCCAGCTACAGCTACTATCTCTTCTTCAGCTAACTCCCTGAAAAATACCTCCATGCATCTGGAACGAATGGCAGGCGGAATTTCATTAGGTGTTCTGGTAGTTGCACCGATCAGGCGGAAGTCCGCAGGCAGGCCATTTTTAAAAATATCATGAATATGGGTTGGTATTTGAGTGTTTTCTTCATTATAATAAGCGCTTTCCAGAAATACTTTCCGGTCTTCAAGCACTTTCAGGAGCTTGTTCATCTGAATGGGGTGAAGCTCACCGATTTCATCAATAAAAAGCACACCGCCATGTGCATTTGTAACAGCACCCTGTTTAGGCTGCGGAATTCCCGCCTGTCCCATCGCCCCTGCCCCCTGATAGATAGGATCATGAACAGAACCTATCAGGGGATCCGCAATACCCCTCTCATCAAATCTCGCAGTAGTGGCATCCAGTTCGATAAAAACAGAAGCTGCCTTAAAGGGTGATTTTGCATTTTTCTTGGCTTCTTCCAGAACCAATCTGGCCGCAGCCGTTTTTCCCACGCCCGGTGGACCATAAATAATAACATGCTGAGGATTGGGTCCGCACAATGCTGCTTTCAGAGATTTAATTCCATCTTCCTGCCCCACAATGTCAGCAAAACTGGATGGACGAACTTTTTCTGATAAAGGTTCAGTTAATGAAATGGAACGCATCTTTTTTAATACATCCATTTCTTTCCTTGATTCACGGTCGATAGAAACTTTCTGTGTCCGCTGGCTCCTAAGCAAATTCCAAAAATATAGCCCAATGACAATTCCAAAAAACAATTGGATAAATAAAGCGATCCCCGTCCAACTCATTGTGTTCCCTCCTGCATTATTGTTCTCGTTAATAATGCTAGTATCTCCCTGACTGAGTTGGAATAAACAAGGAATTCATTTAAAAGTAAGGTAAGAAAAGGGGTCAAAAAGGCGCAAAAAAATGGCCATGCCCCGCAGGGACTGGCCATTTTTTCAATTACGCTGAAGTCTTGCGCTCTTCTTCTACGACTGTACCGTCCTCCAAAACAAGCTTAGGAGAACCGTTATCGATAACCGTTTCTTTCGTAATAATGCATTTTTTAATATCTTCGCGCGAAGGAAGATCAAACATTACATCCAGCATAATACCTTCAATAATGGAGCGCAGTCCGCGGGCACCTGTTTTTCTTTCAATTGCTTTTTTAGCAATTTCCTCAAGTGCGCCTTCTTCGAACTCAAGCTCAACATCATCTAATTCAAGCATTTTTTGGTATTGTTTGACAAGTGCATTTTTAGGTTTAGTTAAAATCTCAATTAAAGCCGCTTCATCAAGCTGGGAAAGGCTTGCAATAACTGGAAGACGTCCAATAAATTCAGGAATTAATCCGAATTTCAGCAAGTCTTCAGGAAGCACTTTTGCAAGAAGATCCTTTGGCTCGATTTCTTTTTGATTCTGGTCGGAACCAAAGCCAATTACCTTTTGGCCTAAACGGCGTTTAATAATTTGCTCAATGCCATCGAAGGCTCCGCCGCAAATAAACAGGATATTGGTCGTGTCAATCTGAATAAATTCCTGATGAGGATGCTTGCGGCCGCCTTGTGGCGGTACGCTTGCAACTGTTCCTTCAAGAATTTTCAACAGCGCCTGCTGCACACCTTCACCAGATACATCACGAGTTATAGACGGATTTTCCGACTTACGTGCAACTTTATCAATCTCATCAATATAAATGATTCCTTTTTCTGCCTTTTCCACATCATAATCTGCTGCCTGAATAAGTTTTAGGAGGATATTTTCAACATCTTCCCCGACATATCCGGCTTCAGTTAATGATGTCGCATCTGCAATGGCAAATGGAACATTAAGAATACGAGCCAATGTCTGAGCCAGCAAGGTTTTACCGCTTCCAGTCGGCCCGATCATGGCAATATTACTTTTAGATAGTTCAACTTCATCAATTTTGCTGTTGGAATTGATGCGTTTATAGTGATTATATACTGCAACAGACAGCGATTTCTTCGCCTGCTCCTGGCCAATTACATATTCATCCAGAATATCGCGGATTTCAGCCGGCTTTGGCACATCTTTGAACTCCACTTCTTCTTCTGTTCCCAGTTCTTCTTCCACAATTTCAGTGCAAAGCTCAATGCATTCATCACATATATATACTCCAGGCCCAGCAACAAGTTTGCGGACCTGATCCTGTGTCTTGCCACAGAAAGAACACTTCAATTGCCCTTTTTCGTCATTAAATTTAAACAAATCCTTCACCCCTTGAAAAAACTTCAAAACGATATATAAAGCTTGCGAAATCACATGCATTTAGTTCTTTGTTCAGCCATAGAAAGGTTGGGAATGAAAGCGGACACTGTGTCATTGCACTTGCAAACAGGCCTCTTTAATCATTCACACTTTCGTAAAAATCAAAACCTTCAGCAGTTATGTATTGCATTGTAACACATTTTTACAGTGGACAGGAAATGATAACTCTTAAAACATTTCAATTATGTATGCATGCATGTGATGGGACTTCGCAAAGATAAACCAGGCTGAATTTTATATGTACTTTCATAAGCTTAACCAAAAATGGCTAAATTAAGTCGGCCCTCTGGACCGATAATTAAATTATCTATTTATATGTATTTGTATTCCTGTCCATGTGCAATATGCCGTAAAACTTTTCACGAGGCAAAAGGTACAAGGGAGATTTTTATTATGTAAGGTCTTGATGGTATAAAACAAGGCACGATAAACTCGCGCCTTGTTTACTACTATTTCTATTATGCAACAGTCTTGCTATTTTCCACAAGGAAATCTACTGCTTTTTTAATTTGAAGATCTGCTTTTAAGCCTTCAAGGCTTCCAAGAGCTTGTGTGATCTGGTCAGCAGACATGTTGTACATTTCTGCCATTTTGTTAAGTTCTTCTGAAACTTCTTCATCGCTTACTTCGATGTTTTCAGCTTTTGCGATTGCTTCAAGAGTCAGGTTAACGCGGACGCGCTTTTCAGCTTCCTCTTTCATTTGCTCGCGCAGTGCAGCTTCATCCTGTCCGGAGAACTGGAAGTATAGTTCAAGGTTCATGCCTTGCATTTGAAGACGCTGTTCGAACTCTTGCATCATGCGGTTAACTTCAGTATCAACCATTGCAGCCGGGATTTCCATTTCTGCATTAGCAGCAGCTGCTTCAACAACAGTGTCGCGGACATGGTGCTCAGCTTCATGCTTTTTGCTTTCTTCTAAGCGAGTTTTAATTTTTTCTTTTAATGCATCCAAAGTTTCAACTTCTTCGTCTGCATCTTTAGCAAACTCATCATCAAGCTCAGGAAGCTGTTTTGTTTTAATTTCATGTACAGTTACTTTAAAAGTTGCAGGCTTACCAGCTAGCTCAGCCGCATGGTATTCCTCTGGGAAAGAAACTTCAACATCCTTAGATTCTCCAGCAGCAGTACCAATCAGCTGCTCTTCAAATCCAGGGATGAATTGTCCTGAACCAAGTTCTAAAGAGTAGTTCTCAGCTTTTCCGCCTTCGAAAGCTTCACCATCAACGAATCCTTCAAAGTCCATAACAACTGTATCGCCGTTCTCTGCTTTACCTTCTTCTTTAACAGCCAGTTCAGCTTGTCTTTCCTGAAGGGAAGTTAACTCATTGTTAACATCTTCTTCAGTAACGTTTGTTTCAAGCGGCTTAACTTCAACACCTTTGTATTCGCCAAGCTTTACTTCAGGCTTAACAGTTACTGTAGCTTTGAAGATAAGGCTTTTTCCTTTTTCGATTTGCTCAACATCGATTTCAGGACGATCAACAGGCTCAATGCCAGTTTCATCAATTGCATTAGCATATGCTTCTGGAAGAAGATAATCCACTGCATCCTGGTATAAAGATTCAACTCCGAAACGCTTTTCAAACATTCCGCGAGGCATTTTACCTTTACGGAATCCAGGTACATTTACCTGCTTAACTACTTTTTTGAATGCAGCGTCTAAACCTTCGGTTACTTTCTCTGCATCTACTTCAATTGTAAGAACCCCGCGGTTCCCTTCTAACTTTTCAAATTTAGCAGACATACAATCATTTCCCTCCAAAAATCTATTATCATTTCATTCATGACAGAATGTTATGAATATCTCTTGTTTTTTCAAGTCATATCCATTTAATTAAAATGTATATATACACATAATACAACCATTATATTATAACACACACTCCCTGTCTTTCAACATTGAAGGCTAAATATTGGGATAAGAAATTTCTTCTATCTTTCTTATAAAGGCAAGAGCCTCTTCTATTTCCTCTTCAGGAGCATCATAAATATTACCTAGCTTGCTTATCGAGCTGTTTAAGCCATGATACTCATTTGAGAGCATATGGTATGCCGCTGCCCAGGACGCAGCATTCTCCGGCGGGGCTTCATGCGGATAAAGCAGGAAAAAGTGCCTTTCTGCAATGCTCTTTGTATTTTCAAATAGTACCGGGTCTTCCTGCTCGAGCTGATTCTCCAGTTTATTGACTATTTTTAACAGCATCGGCTGCTGATGAACAGGTGCTAGTTCAGCAGGATTTACCCGAAGGCTTTTATCAAACTTCCGAATCGTTACATATTTTTCATACCCATGCTCAGAAAGTACATTTAACAGCATCGTTTTAAAAAAAGGATTTCCATCCTTCGCTTCCAAATAGGCTTTAATATCTTCGAGATAAGGCCTGATGTTATGTACTGCCAGCTGTGCAGCAATCTGCATTTGTTCATGCTGATCCTGGCAGGAAAACAGATCGAGCTTCCTGCCGTTAAATTCCTCCAGATCGGGTGCTTCAATCTCAGTTTCAGAAGGTGAAGCAGCCATCTTTCTGCTGAACTCAAGCATTCTGTTAAAATGCTCAAATTTCTCCTTCGGAATCTCCCTTTCTTCAAGCAAAACCTCGATTGTTGCTGCAATCTCACTGTATTGATGCAGCTGCACAAGGATCATTAAATAAAGATCCATTACTTGTATGTAATCCCCTATGCCTGTCTGGAGCATTTTATTAGCCAGTTCTTTTGCCTTTTCCAAAGCTCCGGCTTCATAATATGCCAAAACGAGCCCAATATGAACATCCGTATTCTCAGGCTCCATATCCAGCGCTTCTTCAAAGAACCGGATTGATTCTTTATACCTTTTCTGCTGAAAGGACTCAAGCCCCTTTTCCAGCAGTCGTTTCTCAAGGCCGGGAAATAGAATGATTTTATTTTTTTGTTTTTTCTGTTCCCGCTTTCCCATGCTAAAACCGCCTCAACTATTATTTTTGAAGTTAGTGTAGCATGAAATAGAACAAAAACAAAAAGATTCATGGTTTCATGCCATGAATCTTTCATAGGTATCTACTTTACGGCAAACCGTTTTTCTTCGAAACTTGAAATGCTGCTTTCCAATTGAAGAGTAATCTCTATTTCATCCCAGCCGTTTATCAGCATTTTTTTCCAGTATTCATTAATTGTGAATGATGCTGAAAAGTTATATTCATCTTCAACTATTCCATTCTGCAAATCAACCTTCAAATCATACGGCTGGTTTTTGGCTCGTTCGAGCAAATATTCGACTGTTTCAGCCGGCAGAGTGATTGGCAAAAGCCCATTCTTTAAGCAATTTTGATGGAAGATATCCGCAAACGAAGGTGCAATAATTACTTTGAAGCCATAATCTCCTAAAGCCCATGGCGCATGCTCCCGGGAAGATCCGCAGCCGAAATTTTCATTTGCAATGAGGATGGAAGCACCCTGATTTTCCGTCTTATTCAGCTCAAACTCCGGGTTAGGCAGCCCTTCTTTCGTAAATCTCCAGTCATAAAAAAGATATTGCCCAAATCCCGTTTTCTCAATTCTTTTTAGAAATTGCTTGGGGATAATCTGATCTGTATCCACATTGGCTCTATCCATTGCAGCTGCTTTTCCCTGAAGTGTTTTAAATCCGCTCATTTAGTTCTCCTCCTTCTTAATGGACAGTCTCTGCACTTAGCAAGGCACCTACGTCAACAAAGTGTCCGTATATAGCGGCTGCTGCCGCCATTAAAGGACTGACAAGGTGTGTTCTGGCCCCTGATCCCTGGCGTCCTTCAAAATTACGGTTTGATGTCGACGCACAATGCTCGCCGTTTGGCACAATATCATTATTCATGCTTAAACACATGCTGCAGCCTGATTCCCTCCATTCAAACCCAGCCTGCTTAAAGATAAGGTCCAGTCCTTCTGCCTCTGCCTGCTTCTTGACCTGCTGTGAACCTGGTACAACAAGTGCACGGACATGGGGATGAACCTTCTTCCCTCTAATGATTTCAGCTGCCTGTCTTAGGTCTTCCAGCCGGGAATTCGTGCAGGATCCAATAAAAACGTGCTGAATTTGAATGTCTTCTATTTTTTGGCCTTCCTGCAGTCCCATATATTCTAAAGCTCTTGATAGTGACTTTTGTTCAAGCTCGTTTTTGCATTCCTCAAGTTTTGGAATTTGTTCATTCACCTTGGAAGTCATTGATGGATTCGTGCCCCAGCTGACCATTGGCGCAATATCGGCGGCATCAATTTGAATAGTTTTATCGTATTGTGCATCAGAATCAGATACCAGCCCTTTCCAATTCTCGACTGCATCCGCAAATCCTGCTCCTTTTGGTGCATACTTTCGTCCATGAAGATACGCAAACGTTGTTTCATCAGGACTAACAAGCCCCGCTTTTGCGCCTCCTTCAATGGACATATTGCAAATCGTCATTCTTTCTTCCATTGACATTTTTGCAATCGTCTCCCCGCAATATTCAATAATATGGCCTGTACCAAAACCAATTCCATTTTTGGCAATAATATAAAGGATGACATCTTTTGCAGTAACACCTTTTTTCAGCTCGCCGTTTATCTCCAGTTTTAATGTTTTAGGCTTGCTCTGCCATAAAGTCTGGGTAGCCAGGACATGCTCAACTTCACTTGTGCCGATGCCAAAGGCTATTGATCCAAATGCTCCATGTGTGGATGTATGGCTGTCCCCGCAAACAATCGTCATGCCTGGCTGTGTTAGCCCCAGCTCCGGCCCGATGACATGGACAATCCCTTGTTCAGGACTATCCAGCCCGGCAAGAGGGATGCCGAATTCCAGACAGTTTTTTTCCAAAGTCGTCATTTGGTTTAATGCAACAGGATCATTGATGACTTTGCGGTTATCAGTAGGAATATTGTGATCAACTGTGGCAAACGTTTTATCAGGCCTTCTCACTTTCCTGTTTTTCATTCTTAAACCGGAAAATGCTTGAGGGGATGTAACTTCATGCACTAAGTGAAGGTCTATGTACATCAAATCCGGCTTTCCTTCTTCCCTGTGGACTACATGCTTTTCCCAAATCTTATCTATTATTGATTTTCCCATTCTGCTCCACTCCTTTTTAAAAGAAACACGGCCGATGATGGCCGTGTCTCAAGTTTAAAATCAGCTGAACCATGTCCAGCATCCATCTCTCAGCTCTTATGCATAAGCCCCCATGATATTAAGAATAGCCTCATTATCCAAAAGGGTAGCCTTCACCTCTTCAATCATTTCAGAAGTAGTGACAACCTTTTTACCAAATGAAACAATATCTCTCGTACGATAGCCAGCTTCAAGCACTTGATTAACAGCATTTTCAACCGCTTCAGCCTCCTCTTCCATCCCGAAGGATAAACGGAGCATCATGGCTGCTGATAAAATCATGGCAATTGGATTAGCTGCATTCTTCCCTTGAATATCCGGTGCTGAACCATGAATTGGTTCGTATAAGTAAGGCCCGTTTTCCGAAATGCTGGCAGAAGGAAGCATACCTAGAGAACCGGTCAATACAGAGGCTTCATCGCTTAGAATATCACCGAACATATTCTCTGTTACGACAACATCAAATCTTTTCGGGTTTTTAATCATTTGCATAGCGGCATTATCAACAAGCATATGTTCAAGAACCACATTAGGATATTGCTTTGCAATGTCCTCTGCAACTTCTCTCCACATTCGGCTGGATTCCAGGACATTGGCCTTGTCAACAGAAGTCACCTTGCCACGCCGCTTTCCTGCAAGTTCAAATGCCAGCTTAATGACACGGCGCATTTCTTCTTTTTGATAAAACAAGGTGTCCACAACAGCATCTTTTCCGTTTTGCTGTGTCCGTTCGCTTGGCTTTCCAAAATAAAGTCCGCCGGTTAATTCTCTGACCATCAGCATATCCACGCCTTCAATTACTTCATTTTTTAATGGTGAAGTATCGGAAAGGCTTGAATAATATTGAGTTGGCCGCAAATTGGCATATAAATCTAATTCCTTGCGAATCCTTAAGAGACCCTTTTCCGGACGAAGGTGGGGAGGCTGCCGGTCCCATTTAGGCCCGCCAACCGCTCCCAGCATGACCGCATCGCTTTCTTTGCAAAGCTCAAGCGTTTCATTAGGCAGCGGTGTTCCGGCTGCATCAATAGCAGAACCGCCGATGCTGCCATATGAAAATTGGAATTGATGTCCGAACCGTTCACCAACAGCCTGCAGGACTTCAATTGCACCCTTCACCACTTCTTTGCCGATCCCATCTCCTGGAAGTACTGCGATACGTTTTTTCATTTTAATCCCTCCGTCTGATTTATTGTTTTATAAATTTTTTTCATATTTTATTTCTGCGGCGCATTTGCTTTTCAGGGGAAGGACAGGAGACTTTCCGCCTCCGTCTGCGGAATCTCCCGCTTCCCCGATCAATTTGCCTCTACTGCCTGCACTTTTTCTCTCATATATATGACTCTATTAACAGCATTCAAGTAAGCTTTTGAGGAAGCCTCAAGCACATCCTGGGCCAAACCGCGGCCGCTTGTTTCCATTCCTTCATAGTTCAGCTTGACATAAACCTGGGCTAAAGCGTCTCTTCCGGCCCCTACGGATTGGATACGGTAATCCAGAAGGTTAGCTGTTCCATTCAGGCATTTTTCCAATGTGTTATACAGCGCCTCAATGCTTCCTGCTCCAGTACCGGCTTCCTGGATTACTTCGTTATTTGATCCTGACAGGGTAACAGTTGCTGTTGGAACAGAGTTCGTGCCATACTGGATTTGGATTCCGATCAAATCATAGAACCTCTGCTCCTTAGAGAGCTTCTCTTCAAGTACGATTGCTGCAAGGTCGTCGTCTGTCATCTCTTTTTTGCGGTCGGCCAAATCTTTAAAAACTGTGAAAAGCCGGTTTGCTTCTTCATCTTCTACTTCAAGCCCCAGTTCACTCAGGCGGTTTTTAAATGCATGGCGTCCGGAATGTTTTCCAAGCACCATGGAATTGGATTGGAATCCGACTAGGTCAGGGGAAATAATTTCATACGTTGTTTTTTCCTTCAATACCCCATCCTGGTGTATTCCTGATTCATGTGCAAAAGCATTCCTGCCAACAATTGCTTTGTTGGCTGGCACCACCATACCTGTCAGCTTGCTGATCAAACTGCTCGTTCTGCTGATTTCCTGAAGATTCAGACGGGTTGAAGCCTGATAATGATCATTTCGGATATAAAGGGCTACTGCCAGCTCCTCAAGTGCCGCATTCCCGGCTCTTTCACCAATTCCATTTATTGTGCCCTCAATCTGTGTTGCTCCATTTTTTATAGCTGACAGCGAATTCGCTATGGCCATTCCCAAGTCATCATGGCAATGTGCTGACAAGGATACTTTATCAATAGAAGGAACATGATTTCTTAAATATTGAAAAATTTCACCGTACTCCTGTGGTGTTGTGTATCCAACTGTATCCGGTATGTTAATGATTCTTGCACCGGCCTGGATGACTTTTTCAATGATCTCTACAAGAAAAGGCAGTTCTGTCCTGGTAGCATCCTCTGCAGACCATTGGACGATCGGGAATTTGGAAGCAGCATACTTAACAGTTTCAACTGCTGTTTCAACCACTTCTTCTTTCGTCTTCCTTAACTTATACTGCCTGTGGATTGGAGAGGTTGCCAGGAATGTATGTATCCTTGGCTCAGCTCCATCCTTTAAAGCTCCCCATGCAGCATCTATATCAGAGATAACTGCTCTTGCCAATCCTGTGACCGAGCAATTCTTAATCGTCTGGGCAATATTCTGTACGGATGCAAAATCCCCTTTCGACGCTGCCGGGAAACCTGCCTCAATAATATCAACGTTCAAACGCTCCAGCTGCCTGGCAATTTCTAATTTTTCGGAGAAATTAAGATTTACACCGGCAGATTGCTCGCCATCTCTTAATGTAGTATCAAATATTTTAATTATTGCCACTTACGACCACTTCTTTCTTCTTGCTGCTATTAACAAACGGCATCATTTTACGGAGTTCTCTTCCCACCTGCTCGATCGGGTGCTCATTTTCTCTCTGATTTACGGCATTGAATACCGGTCTATTTGCCTGGTTCTCCAAAATCCACCCTTTTGCAAAATTCCCTTCCTGGATATCTTTCAGCACTGCCTTCATTTCTTCTTTCACTCTTGCGTCAACTACCCGTGGGCCGCTGACAAAATCTCCCCATTGAGCTGTATCTGAGATGGAATAGCGCATTCCTTCAAGGCCGCCTTCATACATAAGGTCAACAATGAGTTTTAGTTCATGTAAACATTCAAAGTATGCCAGTTCCGGCTGATAGCCTGCTTCTGTCAGAGTCTCAAATCCTGCTTTCACCAATGAAGTCAGCCCTCCGCACAACACTGCCTGTTCGCCAAATAAATCTGTCTCGGTTTCTTCTTTAAAAGTCGTTTCCAGGGCACCTGCACGTAGAGATCCAATGGCTTTAGCGTAAGCAAGGGCCAGTTCCTTTGCTTCCCCTGTAACGTCCTGATGGACTGCAAACAAGGCTGGAACACCTGCATCTTGTTCATATGTTCTTCTGACTAAATGGCCTGGTCCTTTCGGTGCTACAAGCAGTACATCACATTCTTTTGGAGGCACGATCTGATTAAAATGAATATTAAATCCATGGGCAAACATTAATGCCTGGCTTGATAGATTGGGTTCGATTTCTTCCTTGTATACCTTTGGCTGGAGTTCATCCGGCAATAAGATCATCACTACATCAGATTGAGCAGCTGCCTCACCGACCGGATATACCTGGAAACCGTCTTCTTCTGCTTTTTCCCATGACTTCCCTTTCCGCAGGCCGATGACAACCTCAACCCCGCTGTCCCTCATATTTAACGCATGTGCATGTCCTTGGGATCCATATCCGATGACCGCTACCTTCTTTCCGTTTAAATACGCTGCATTTGCATCTCCGTTATAATACATTTTCGCCATGTTTTATCTCCCTCTCCGAATAAGTTTTTTATATTTATAATGGTTTTTTTAAACAATAGAGTATGACTTGGACTGCTGGGAAGTACGCTGTGTTCCTCTTGGAAAGGCCGTTGTTCCCGTCCTGGCAAGCTCTTTGATTCCATATGGTTTAATGAGTTCAATGAAGGCTTCAACCTTATCAGATTCACCTGTAATCTGAACGGTCATGCTATCCTTGCTGACATCTATCACAGAAGCTCTGAAAGGTTCAATTAAAGAGTAAATCTCATTTCTTGTATATGGGACTGCCTGAACTTTAATAAGGGCAAGCTCTCTTGCGACAATCGACTGATCCGTGATATCCGTTACTTTTATCACATCGATTTGCTTGTTCAGCTGCTTCGTAATTTGTTCGCTGGCACCGGAGTCCTCAACATGGACCACACATGTGATTCGCGACATCCCTTCATGTTCAGACAGGCCGACTGAAATGCTTTCAATATTAAAGTTTCTTTTTGAAAATAGATTAGTAATTCTGTTTAGAACACCCGGCCGATTCATAACAGTCAGGCATATGATTCGTTTCATGGTTTTACACCTGCCATTTCATGAAGTCCTTTTCCTGGTGCAATCATCGGATACACGTTTTCATCCGGATCAACCCTGAAATCAATAAGCACTGGTTCACGGTTATGAAGCACCTCATCCAATACTTCTTCAGCCTCTGCTTTAGATTGGATGACATATCCTTTTATCCCGTAGGCTTCTGCCAATTTAACGAAAGATGGCTGTACCGGGATTTTACTGTGTGAGAACCGGGATTCATAAAAAATCTCCTGCCACTGCCGGACCATGCCAAGGGCCATATTATTAAAAATAATAATTTTCACCGGGAGATTCATTTCCTGAATGATAGCAAGCTCCTGTGTTGACATTTGGAATCCTCCATCTCCGCAAATGGCGAGTACGCATGCTTCCGGATCAGCCAGCTGAGCTCCGATGCTAGCAGGGAAACCAAATCCCATTGTTCCAAGTCCTCCTGATGTCACCCATCTGTCTGCTTTATTAAAGCGATAGTATTGGGCTGCCCACATTTGATGCTGTCCCACATCTGTTACAACGATGGCATTCCCTTCCGTTTTTGAATGGAGCATTTCCATTACTTGCTGGGGTTTCAGACGTCCGGATTCTTTATCATAGTAATATGGATATTCCTCCTCCCACCTCAAAATGGTTTCCAGCCATTCTTTATGGGCCGGCGGCTTTCCATCCTGCAGAATCAGCTGCTCAAGAGCTTCTTTTGCATCTGCCACAATCGGGATGGACGTTGGAACATTTTTGCCGATTTCAGCGGGGTCAATATCAATATGGGCGACTGTTGCATGTGGTGCAAAATGCTGTAAATTCCCTGTTAATCTGTCATCAAAACGGGCTCCAATATTTATCAGCAAATCACATTCTGTAAGTCCCATATTGGCTGCATAACAGCCGTGCATACCTGCCATACCGATGAACAATGGATGACTGGCAGGAAATCCGCCGAGGCCCAGAAGTGTGTGGATAACAGGTATTTGCTGCTGCTCTGCGTAATCTTTTAACTCTTTGGATGCTCTTCCATGAAGCACGCCGGCACCAGCCAGGATGACAGGCTTTTTCGATCTGCTGACTGCTTCTGTTAATTTTCTTATTTGAAGGTAATTTGGTTTTAATGTCGGCTGATAGCCCGGCAGATTCACTTCCGTTTCTTTCTCAGGCCTATTCGAAACTCCTGCAGCGATGTCTTTAGGGATATCAATCAGCACTGGTCCTGGCCTGCCGGTTGAAGCTATATAAAAAGCTTCTTTAACGATTCTCGGAATATCTTCAATGCTGCGGACCTGATAATTGTATTTTGTAATTGGAGTGGTTATCCCCAGGATATCTGCCTCCTGAAAGGCATCTGACCCAATGACTCCAGTTGCTACCTGGCCTGTAAATACAATCAGCGGAAGTGAATCCATCATTGCGTCTGCAAGACCGGTAACAATATTAGTGGCTCCTGGTCCTGAAGTGGCAATTACAACACCAGGCTTTCCAGATATCCGGGCATACCCTTCAGCAGCATGAATTCCTCCCTGTTCATGGCGCGGCAGCACATGAAGAATTTTTGAATGATACAGCTTGTCGTAAAGTGGAAGAACAGCTCCTCCAGGATAACCAAAAATCACTTCAACATTTTCTTTCTCCAAGGCTTTTAATAACAGATCAGCGCCGGTGACAGGATATGTCTCCGTTTTTGTTTCTGTTAAGGCAGCTTCCTGCAGCATTTGTTGATAACCTCCTCATGTTTTTAAACTCCAATATAAAAAGCCCTTCCACCCCTAAAGAAACCTAACGATTGTAGGTATAAGGGATGAAAAGGCTTTGATCACCTGTTCCACGGTACCACCCTGATTCACGCTTATGATGCGTGCACTCATGAACAGCGATGTGCTGTTCGTTTTGATAACGGGTGAAGAACACCCGGCAGCCCCTAGTCGATACACTTTCAGGACTGCGCTCAGAGGTGAGTTCATTTTAGGAGGGCATTACCGGGTTTCAGCAGATCCGGCTCTCTGTGAATGCCTGTCATAAAACTACTTATCCTCTTCTACGCTTTTCCTATTCTGAGATTTAACCTCAACACAATAACGCTTTAAACCATTGAATTGATAGATTAAAAAAAACCAAATTTTCATATTGCGAGATAAATTTCACTTGGATGAAGTTTATAGTTGTTGGTGTAAATTTCTTATATTGAGGACTATCTTACGCCCATTTTTATCAGCCGTCAACACCCTTTTAATGAATTATTTGATAATTTAGATTAATCTGTTATCGTGTATCCGCTTACATTGTTGATATATTCACATTTCATATGACAAAATTTTTTTTATATTTTTTTGATAAGGGAGATAAAAACATCTGATGAGGTTTATAGAGGCAATTTAAAAACAACTGGCAGGTTGCTGCCATTAAAAATTAAAACAAAAAAACCCACCAAAAAGGTGAGTAAAAATTCGGTAAGATATGTAGTGTTTCCAGATGTGTAAATGGCGTCCCAGGAGAGATTCGAACTCCCGACCGACGGCTTAGAAGGCCGTTGCTCTATCCGGCTGAGCTACTGGGACATTTTGATATTATTTTCGTGATTGAGATGTATTAACTTAACGACAAGATTTATTATATTAAACAAATGTTAAGAAGTCAACACTTTGTAAAATATTTTTTTATTATTGAGGGAAGACCGGGCTTCCCTCAATTATTATATTCAAATTAATATCTTTTTACCAGTGAAAATTTTTGTGTCAGATCAGGAATCTTTCCATTAGAAAAGTCATACACATCCAGTGTAACATCTTCTCCCCTGTTTTCCAGTATGACATATGTCCGTTCATTCCTGCCTCTGGGGAGCCTAATGCTTCCAGGATTGATAAACAATATCCCCTCAGACATTTCTGCTCCCAGACTATGTGAATGGCCAAAACATACGATATCTGCCTTCAATTCACGTGCCCTGTATGACAGATTCATTAAAGTGGACTTAACGGAATATTTATGACCGTGTGTGACGAAAAAGCGGAATCCTCCAGCCTCTTCTATTCTGTCCTCCGGAAAATCTGCGTCAAAATCACAATTTCCTCTTACTGCAGCGTAGCCCTTTAGTGATTCATCATCTGCCTGAAGTTCCGAATCTCCGCAGTGAATCATTATATCCATATCAGGATGTATTTCACGAATTTGGCTGAGTTCTGAGGTTAACCCATGACTATCACTGACAATCAGAACTTTCATGAGTTTTCTGCTCCGGCCAGGAAAGAAGGAAGCAGCTCCTCCAGCTTTTGGAGAGCTTTCGCCCTATGGCTGATTTCGCTTTTTTCCTCCGGCATTAATTCTGCCATTGCCTTGCCTTTTTCTTCTGAATAGAAAATAGGATCATAGCCAAATCCATAAGTCCCTCTTTTTTCTCTTAAGATACGGCCTTCACAAGTTCCTGCAACTGTTTCAGTCCTTTTTCCGGGAGCAGCGATTGCTAGCGCGCAATAAAACCGCGCCTGGCGCTTATCATCCGGAATGCTTTCGAGCTCATCGAGAACTTTGTTCATATTTTTCTGATCGTTTTTTTCCTCGCCTGCATAGCGGGCGGAATAGATGCCCGGCTTCCCTCCAAGCGCATCAATGATCAACCCTGAATCATCGGCAATGACCATTCTTCCAAAAGCTTTAGACACGGCTTCCGCTTTAAGAATGGCATTCTCTTCAAACGTGCTGCCTGTCTCCTCAACATCCTGAAAATCTGGATAATCCAGAAGGGTTTTTACTTGATAGCCAAGAGGCTTGAACATTCTCTCAAACTCTCTCGCTTTGCCTGCGTTTTTAGTAGCTATTATGACTTCCTGCATATTATGCCCTCCCCGCAAGCTTTTCTCTTTTGCTTTGAATGCTTCCTGAGATATTCTCTCCAAGTGCCGATTTCTGAAGTTCAAGCAGCTCTGATATCCCTTCCTGTGCAGCACCAAGCATTTCCTGCAGCTGTCCATAAGAGAAAGTCGCTTCTTCTCCGGTTCCCTGAAGCTCTACAAACTCCCCGCTCCCGGTCATGACGACATTCATATCCACTTCAGCAGAGGAGTCTTCAATATAATTCAAATCCACAACAGCCTGCTTGTCAGTAAGAATCCCCACGCTTGTGGCCGCAAGGAAATCATTGATTGGATAGCTTGGAAGCTTCTTGCTGCTGTAAAGCTTATCCATCGCCTGTGCCATTGCAATAAAAGCTCCTGTAATGGAAGCTGTCCGTGTCCCCCCATCAGCCTGTATTACGTCGCAATCAAGCCATAGCGTTCTTTCGCCAAGCGCATCAAGGTCTACTACTGCCCGGAGTGCACGGCCGATCAGGCGCTGAATTTCCATTGTTCTCCCTGAAATTTTTCCTTTTGCTGATTCCCTGATATTTCTCTGTTCTGTAGCCCTCGGCAGCATGGAATATTCAGCTGTTATCCAGCCCTTCCCCTGTCCTCTCATAAAAGGCGGGACCCTTTCATCAATGCTTGCTGTACAAATCACCTTCGTGTCTCCCACTGTAATGAGTACAGAGCCCTCAGGATGCTTTAAATAATCAGTTTCAATATGTATTGGCCTAAGCTGCTTTGGTTCACGTCCATCTGCGCGCATAAGCGATTTCCCCCTTCATTTGCTTATATTGAACCTGGGCATTTGCCCAGTAATATTGGCATGCCTATTTTACCAACAAAGAAGAGGCGGCATTATATGCCAACCTCTTTTTCCTGTTACTATATAGTATAACAAAATCTGCTATATTAAAAACTTCCTGTATTCACATTTTCAGGGCGGGTTACAGGCTCGGATAGTTTTTGGCCATCCTCATTGACAATCTCTGCTTCGCCATCGACAGTGACAGCCACGCTTTCTATACCCTTTTGTTCTGTCAGTGAAAGAACGAGTGCATTCAGCAAGTGCTTGGAAATCATTTTCTCTTCGAAGCTGCTGAAAACATTCTCATTAAAGTTTAATGTGACTTTTCCTTCTTCAATTTTTGGAGCTTCAAGCAGCTCTACATCCGGAAGGAAGTCTGTCACCAGATTGGATGCATAGTTCGGCCCCTTTATCAGTTCGGATACAACCGCTTCAACTTTATTGTCCATATCATTGCTTACACGCTTGGTAACAGGCACATAATAATAGTTTTCTTCATCCCCGCCCAGATAATAAACGGTCACCGGCTTCGTATTCGTGATATCCACTACTTCCGTTGTATCCATGTTTATTCCATTGGCTCTGCTTAACGCCGAACTGACCGGAGTGCCATTCACAGGCATCTCTTTTAATTCATGTCCGTTTAATGTCAGCTTAACTTTATCAATGGAATCAAATTGTGTAAGTGTCCAGGTAACGGATTGGAGAATTTTCTTTTCATCTTCCTTAGCATATTCCTGAAATTCTTTTGAAAAATCGACGGTTGCCACTTTATCTTTAATATTTACAGAAACTTTTGTATCAGCCGGAAGGACTGCTCGGAAGTCATTAGGAAGAAGCTCTGTAACAGGACCGTTTTCCACCAGGTACTCTAACGCCTGTGTAGCAACTGAATTCGTTTTTGGAAGATCGATCGTCTGGGGAACAACATACCCATTTTTATCAATCAAGTAAAGCTCTGTTTTAAGATTTGCCGTAACACCCTCTTCATTTTCAGCTGTTTCTTTTCCTGTTGTTTCCTCAGCAACACTTTCGCCTTCATCGGTGTAAGATACTGCTTTTGGCGGATCGACCTTTTCTTTCCCCTGGCTTCCGAACAATCCGCAGCCTGATAATAATACAGATGAAACCAGCACAGCTGACACTATCGACGTTTTTTTATTTATAGACATACATAATCCCCCCTGAGACAGTTTGTACTACATGTATACGAGCCTATCTGTAATTTAGACCGTCTTTTGGGATAAAAGTGTGAATAGATTTTTGACAAATTCGGACAATCTGAAGTATGGCTGCCATAGAGACATATTAAAAGAAGCCCCAATAAGGAGCTTCAATTTTGCTTCTGCAGTTCGTCTTTTACCAGGACGGCTTTGATTTTAAAATAATCTATCTCATCCGGAAGTTCTTCTTTAATTGGCTTCAGTTTTTCTCTTCCTGCTTTTTCCGCTGCCTGTAAAACAAGCTTTTCTTCCGTCTCATTGAAAATATCTGACCAGTCAATTGCATTGCCTTCTTTGATCGAGCGGAAGATATGCTCCTGAATCGTTATTGGGGAAAAGTTTCGCTTTTTGGCTATTTCCGTTATGGTATTTCCATTCTTATAATAATCAAAGGTAATCTGGTAGCTTGGACGGTCATCTTGTACTTCCTCTGACACTGAAGGCGTATCTGCTGCAGGCATAGGGGAAATATTATGTTCTTCGGCAAATTCTTTGATTGCCTCAATAAAATATTCCCCATACTTGTCAAACTTCATTTGCCCTACACCTTTAATATTTAACATCATGTCTTTGCTCACAGGAAAATAACGGCACATTTCTTTCAATGCGGTATCAGCAAACACCACAAAAGGAGGAACATTTTCTTCATCTGCAATCTTTTTCCTGAGCTTCCTCAGGATCTCAAAAAGTTCAATATTTTCATCTGCTTCCTGAACAGATACAGGCACACTAATTTTCATGGATAGTTTTTTCTGTCCTTTCAAGACAGGAATTGCATTTGCTGACAGCCTAACGGTCGGATATTTACCATCTGTTAAAACCAGATAATCCTCAGCCAGCAGATAGTTGATCATCTCTGAAATCTCTTTTTCTTTGCGGTTTTTCATCAGCCCAAATGTGGAAAGTTTATTAAAATTAAGCTCTCGGATTCTTTTATTACTTGAGCCTTTCAAAACCTGTGCAGTCAAAGTAACGCCAAATCTTTCTTCCATCCGCTTAATGCACGAAAAAATCATTAAAGCTTCCTGAGTAATATCGATGCTTGTCCGTTCATCCAGGCAGCTGCTGCATTTGCCGCAGAGGATCGGTTCGGCATTCTCATCAAAATAATCGATGATATAGGATTGAAGGCATTTTTCTGTGTGGCAGTAATTAACCATATCCTTTAGCTTGCTGTATTCCTGCTCCATTTTCCGGGGATCCAGACTGCTCTCCTCAATCAAAAATTTCTGCAGCTGGATATCCTGAGGAGCAAACAGCAAATAACATATGCTATCCTCTCCATCTCTTCCTGCCCTTCCCGCTTCCTGATAATAAGCTTCAATGTTCCGCGGAAGATTATAGTGGATGACATATCTGACATTGGATTTATCAATCCCCATTCCAAAAGCATTTGTTGCGACCATAATATTTGATTCATCGTATACGAAGGCATCCTGTGCTTTTTTCCGTTCTTCTTCCTTTAAGCCTGCATGATATTTAGCAACTGAGCAGTTCTTGCCTTTTAGGAACTGGTACAGCTGGTCTGTCTCCCTGCGGCTTGACGTATAAATGATTCCTGCTTCGTTTTTATGTTTATTTAGGGTCTGTAATATAAAGTCTCTTTTGTTAACACCTTTCAATACGTGAAAGGAGAGGTTATCCCTTGCAAAACCAGTTATAAACGTATTTTCCTCGCCGATGTTTAGAAGCCTGCGGATATCCTCTGCGACATCCCGTGTTGCTGTTGCAGTCAAAGCAGCAGTTACAGGTTTCTGGTGCAGATTGCTAAGCTCTGAGACTACGGAACGGTAACTTGGACGGAAGTCATGCCCCCACTGTGAAATACAATGTGCTTCATCAAAGACAATCGCATTGATTGAAATATCGTTTAATAATTGCAAAAAGGCCATGGACCCAAATCGTTCCGGCGCCACATACACGAGCTTATATTCTTCATTGCGTATTCCAGCCACAATGTGCTGATACTCGGCAGAAGACAACGTGCTGTTTATATAAGCAGCCGGGATGCCTGCAGTGCTAAGGGCATCTACTTGATCTTTCATCAGGGAAATTAAGGGAGAAATCACAATGGCCGTTCCGGGGAGTACAAGAGCGGGTATTTGAAAGCAGATTGACTTTCCGCCTCCAGTTGGAAGAATTCCAAGAGTATTGGTTTGTGAGAGGATATTCTGAATAATCTCCTGTTGGCCGGGGCGGAAAGAAGTATATCCAAAATATTTTTTTAAATAGTTTTCGGCTTGTGCCAGCAAATTGATCACCAACTCAATTAAGTATAGTTTTTCTTCAATTTCATGATACCAGAGCTTTTTTAAAAAGTAATCTAAAAGTAACGTGGAGATTTCTTAAAAAACACCTTCTGAAAAAATTCAGAAGGTGTCTGCATTTATTAAAGGGAAATTTTTTCTACAGCATCGACAGTAACCCCAAGCCACTTGGAAGCAATTTTAGAAAAAATGGCCGTGGAGCCAGTTGTACAGAATTTATATTCCGGATTTTCATCCACAGCTTTAAGCAGGCCATGGTGATGCAGAATGGTACTAGCTTCCCTTGCTGTTTCCTCACCTGAGCTGATGACCTTTACATCTTTACCCATTACATTTTTAATAATCGGTTCTAGTAAAGGATAATGAGTACATCCAAGAATGAGTGTATCCATTCCTTTTCCTTTTAAGGGCTGAAGCGTCTCAGCCACTATTTTTTTGGCAACTGAACCTTCGTACTCCCCGCTCTCTACAAGAGGAACGAATTTGGGGCATGCCAGACTATGCACGGCAGACCTGCTGTTTATCTGAATCAGCGCATTTTCATATGCCTTGCTTTTGACTGTGCCCTCTGTGCCAATGACACCAATTATATGGTTTTTCGTCACTTTAATAGCTGTTCTTGCGCCTGGGAAAATGACACCGATAACCGGTATCGGCAGTTCCCTGCGTATTTCCTCCAGAGCGACAGCAGTAGCTGTATTACAGGCTATAACAAGCATTTTAATGTTTTTTTTCAGCAGGTACTCCGTCATTTGCCAGGTAAAGGATTTCACCTCTTTACCAGGCCGCGGGCCGTACGGGCATCGTGCTGTATCTCCGAGGTATACAATATCTTCATTTGGCAGCTGCCGCATGATTTCTTTCGCGACCGTTAAGCCCCCCACTCCGGAGTCAATTATTCCTATAGGTTGTTTCAAAAGTACCGCCTCATTCTCCGCGCATATCATGGTGTAATTTCATTAAGTTATCTTTTAAGAACAAGACCTCATTATGTGAAGAATTTTTAAGAACCTCTTTTAGGTAATCCTGGCGTTTTTTAATAACTTCTTCAATAATCCGCTCTCCTTCTTCAAGCAGATGAATCCGGACTACTCTTCGGTCATTTGGGTCTTTCACTCTTTTCACAAGGCTGTTTTTCTCCATTCGGTCAACAAGATCTGTTGTCGTGCTGCATGCAAGATACATTTTATTTGACAGCTCGCCGATAGTCATATCACCTTCTTCAAACAGCCATTGCAATGCCACAAACTGAGGAGGGGTAATGGTAAAATCACTTAGAATTTCCCTTCCCTTTTGCTTGATAATGCCGGATATGTATCTTAAGTCTTTTTCAATATCAGCTACAACATCATTTATTTCATTTGTTTTAGGATCTTCCAGCTTCATTCATAAACACTCCCATTTAAGCTTTTACGATGTTTTCTGCCCTTGTGCATTTATTTTCACCTTTTTCCGCATAAATTTCAAGACAGAAATAAATCCAATAATGAAATATTCCCTATATAAATGTGATAACCGGCCTCCCAGAAGGATAGCCGGTCTAAATTAAAGTTCTAGCTCTCCCATTCGAAGGAGCTCTACAACAGCTTGTGATCGCCCCTTTACACCAAGCTTTTGCATGGCATTAGAAATGTGGTTCCGAACCGTTTTTTCACTTATAAACAATTCACCAGCGATTTCCCTTGTTGTTTTATCTTGTACTAACAATTCGAATACTTCTCTTTCTCGTTTGGTGAGTAACGGCTTGTGAGTATATTCATTCTCCTTCAAGTATTGTAACCCTCCTTGCCTTTCGCCAGCTATGAACCGCGGGATGGGTATATATTTAGTCACCATATCATATGTCAGCAAAACAGCCGAAGTGACTATATTTAGTGAAAGGAGAAAGTTATTTTCAGGAAATGTGCCATTGTGCCGCTAGGCTCGGACTTTAACCCCGCTTTTCAGCATTTCTTTCATATTTTCGGTCCAAGGCACACCCTTGCCTGTCACCTTTGATATCTGCACCATCGTCCCCCTGCCGGTGAAGCAAACTGAACCGTCTGATTTCCTGCCCATATAATGAAGATCAACAGAAGAATTCCCTATTGAAGCAGCTTTTACGTATATTTGTATCTCTTCATCAAAGAAAACCTGGCTGATAAAATCGCATTGGAGGTCTGCTACGACTGGTATGGTTTCACTATCATGCTTTACCCAGTCCTGCATAAAGCCCTTGCTTTTGAAAAATTCTATCCTTGCTTCTTCATAGTATGTAAATGGAATGGTATTGTTCAAATGTCCAAACATATCAGTTTCAGAAAATCTGACTTTTACTGGATGAAAGAAAATGAATTCTTCTTCCCATTTTTTAAAATCGTCTATATAGCTCAATTTTTTCATGCTGGTCCCTCCCAATTTTTTATGAATGAGCATTCACTCTGTTGTATTTCATTATAGTGTTTTTTGAATTATTTGAAAACCTTTCATCTGTGTTAAATAATAGATTATGCGAATATAGACTAAAAACCCCTCTCCAAAAGGAAAGGGGTTTTTCAAGTTTAGATCTGGTCGCTTCCAAAGAAGTTTTTGAAAGACTGGAATGTTGTATCGCGGTTTAGTGCCGCAATGGATGTTGTTAAAGGAATGCCTTTCGGGCAGGACTGTACGCAGTTTTGAGAGTTTCCGCAATTGGCAAGTCCGCCGTCACCCATGATTTGCTCCAGACGTTCAGCTTTATTCATTTCACCAGTTGGGTGAGCATTGAACAAGCGAACCTGTGATAAAGGAGCCGGTCCGATAAAGTCAGATTTGCTGTTAACATTCGGACATGCTTCCAGACAAACACCGCATGTCATGCACTTTGAAAGCTCATAAGCCCATTGGCGCTTTCTCTCAGGCATACGCGGTCCAGGTCCCAAATCATACGTGCCATCGATTGGAATCCATGCTTTAACCTTTTTCAGGGAATCAAACATACGGCTTCTGTCGACCTGCAGGTCACGGACTACCGGGAACGTGCGCATCGGCTCAAGACGGATTGGCTGTTCCAGCTGATCTACAAGTGCCGTACATGATTGGCGGGGCTTTCCATTAATAATCATTGAACAAGCACCGCAGACTTCTTCAAGGCAGTTCATATCCCATGCGATTGGAGTAGTATCTTCACCCTTCACGTTAACCGGATTACGGCGAATCTCCATAAGGGCTGAAATAACGTTCATGTTCGGACGGTAATCAATTTCAAACTCTTCCTGATAAGGGGCTGAATCAGGAGTATCCTGGCGGCTGATTACAAAACGGACTGTTTTCGTTTTTGTTTCTTGCATGGTTTAGTTCTCCCCTTTCTTTTTGGAATAGTCACGCTTACGCGGTGGAATTAAGCTTACATCAATTTCCTCGTAATGGAATGCCGGAGCGGAATTTGCATCAACAAACTTCGCCATTGTTGTTTTCATGAATTCCTCATCATTACGTTCAGGGAAATCAGGCTTATAATGTGCTCCGCGGCTTTCATTACGGTTATAAGCACCAATTGTAATAACACGTGCCAATTGAAGCATATTCTGCAGCTGGCGCGTAAAGCTTGCACCCTGATTGCTCCACTTCGCAGTGTCATTAATATTAATGTTTTTATAGCGCTCCATAAGTTCAACAATTTTTTCATCTGTTTTCAACAGCCTGTCATTATGGCGGACAACCGTTACATTGTCTGTCATCCACTCACCAAGCTCTTTATGAAGGACATATGCATTCTCTGTGCCATCAAGAGACATGATATTATTCCATTTTTCTTCTTCCTGTTTTACATGGCGGTCAAATAGTGATGATGGCAGATCTTCAGCACTCTTATCTAATCCGCTGATATACTTGACTGCATTCGGGCCTGCTACCATACCGCCATAAATGGCTGATAGCAGTGAGTTGGCGCCAAGACGGTTGGCACCATGCTGTGAATAATCACATTCACCAGCTGCAAACAAGCCAGGAATATTTGTCATCTGATCATAGTCAACCCATAATCCGCCCATTGAATAGTGGACAGCAGGGAAGATCTTCATTGGCACTTTACGAGGGTCTTCACCCTGGAATTTCTCATAGATTTCAATGATTCCGCCAAGCTTAATATCAAGCTCTTTAGGATCTTTATGGGAAAGATCCAGATATACCATGTTCTCCCCGTTAATGCCAAGCTTCTGGTTAACACAAACGTCAAAAATTTCACGCGTTGCAATATCACGAGGCACCAGGTTTCCGTAAGCCGGATATTTCTCCTCAAGGAAGTACCATGGTTTGCCATCTTTATATGTCCATACTCGTCCGCCTTCACCGCGTGCAGATTCACTCATTAGGCGAAGCTTATCATCTCCAGGGATGGCGGTTGGATGGATCTGAATAAATTCCCCATTTGCGTAATAAGCGCCCTGCTGATAAACGATTGAAGCCGCTGAGCCTGTGTTTATGACAGAGTTAGTGGATTTTCCGAAAATAATTCCCGGTCCGCCGGATGCCATAATAACTGCATCTGCAGCAAAAGACTTAATTTCCATAGAAGTCAGGTTCTGGGCAACGACACCCTTACAAGCTCCGTCATCATCGATTATAACCCCTAGAAATTCCCATCCCTCATACTTTGTCACTAATCCTGCCACTTCATGGCGGCGGACCTGCTCGTCCATTGCATAAAGCAGCTGCTGCCCAGTTGTAGCACCGGCAAACGCAGTACGGTGATGCTGTGTTCCACCGAAGCGGCGGAAGTCCAGCAGACCTTCAGGTGTACGGTTAAACATAACACCCATACGGTCAAATAAATGAATGATGCCAGGTGCAGCCTCTGCCATTGCTTTTACAGGCGGCTGGTTTGCCAGGAAGTCCCCGCCATAAATTGTATCGTCAAAATGAATCCAAGGAGAATCGCCTTCCCCTTTTGTATTTACCGCTCCGTTGATGCCGCCCTGGGCACAAACAGAGTGAGAACGTTTAACCGGTACCAGAGAAAATAATTCAACCGGAGTCCCAGATTCTGCTACTTTAATTGTCGCCATCAAACCGGCTAGTCCGCCGCCGACAACTATAACTTTTCCTTTACCCATCGTGACTCACTCCCTTAATACTTGTAAGAAAAGCGCCAGCACCCGCTTACCGGTCCCCTTGAGGCCTTCCGATGGCGTTTACTCTGCCAAAAGTGCTGATTTTGCCTTTGCGCTTTCAATAATGCGGAGCCGGGCAGCTGCCCAATTCCCTTTTTATCCGATCAAGTCTAATAATCTCTCATGTCTATTAAATAAATGCTGTAAGAGCACGTACGCCAACAATAGATAGTGCAATGAAAATTCCGATTGTTACGTAAGTGGAAATAACTTGTGAACGAGGAGATACTGTAAGTCCCCAGCTGACAAGGAATGACCAAAGCCCATTAGCAAAGTGGAAAATTGCAGAAATGACTCCAATAATATAGAACCAGAACATAAATGGATTCGACAGGATGTTCTCCATCATCTGAAAGTTAACTTCTGCTCCAAAGGCAGCCTGTACACGTGTTTCCCAAACATGCCATGCAACAAAAACAAGCGTAATGACACCTGAAACACGCTGAAGCATAAACATCCAGTTGCGGAAATATCCGTATCTGCTTGTGTTATTTTTCGCAGTAAAAGCAATATAAAGGCCATAGATTGCGTGGAACAGCAAAGGTAAATAGATTACAAACGTTTCAAGGAATATTCTAAATGGAAGACTTTCCATAAAATGCGCTGCATTATTAAAAGATTCCTCTCCCCCTGTTGCAAAATGGTTCACTACAAGGTGCTGCACCAAAAACAATCCAACTGGTATTACGCCAAGCAATGAATGCAATCTGCGATTAAAAAACTCACGATTACCTGCCATAAACTTTCCCCCCCTGATTTTAAAAAAACGATGCTGAGCCCCCGCTCAGGACATCATCTCGAAAATGTTATTCATTTTCTTACAATTATGTGACATGTCCATTTTACTCCCAAGATAATAGAGCGTCAAGAAAACGGATACATAAAATGTTCCATATTAATAAAATTTTTAAAAAATATTAACGGGTTAAAAACATATATTATCCTGCGGTTCAATATGACCTAATTGCCGGTCTCCAATATACTGAAATAGTAATTATTTCTATGCAAATCGTTCTATTTTTTACTGAATTGATATTAACTCCCCAAGCATATTGTATATAATAGAATCATAGAAAGAGGGGAGACTATTGAGCGAATTAGCATCTGCGAAATCTAATGAAGATCACATACAGTCTGTACCGGTATTTGGGTATGAACTAATCCGGGCAGTTCTTTTGCATGACCTTTTAGGAAATGAAGCACCCGAAATTTTATATTGGGCCGGCAAAAGGCTTGCACGCATGTATCCTCTGGAAACAGCCGGACAGATTGCCGAATTTTTCACAAATGCCGGCTGGGGCAACCTTTCCATCGCAAACGAATCTAAACATGAACTTGAAATGATATTATCAAGCCCGCTGATTGCTGGCCGCTTGCAAAAAAACAATAACTGCACATTTCAGCTCGAAGCTGGTTTTATAGCCCAGCAGATAGAATTTCAAAAAGAAGTTATTTGTGAGGCATTTGAACATCCCCGCAAGAAAACCGGCAAAATCCTTATTACTGTGAAGTGGGATAAAAAGGATCCTGCTGAGTAACATCTAATACGTACAAACAATAAGCTATCAATTTCTGATAGCTTATTGTTTATAGCTTCGGAATTAAGCCTTAACAGCAGAAACAGACAGCTTGAATGCCTCGTGTAAAGCATCAACAGCATCGATCATTTTACTGTTTTCCACAACCGCTGATACTTTAATTTCTGACGTGCTTACCATTTTCACCTGAATTTCATTCGCTGAAAGCACTTCGAACATTTCTGCAGCCACACCCGGATTTGAAATCATGCCTGAGCCGACAATTGAAACCTTTGCAAGCCCTGATTCCCACTCAATGCGGTCATAATTTAATTGATCTCTATGCTTTTCTAAAACTTTCACTGTATCCGTCAGATCTTCATTCTTAATTGAGAAGGACAGGTTAGTTGTCTGAGCTTCTGTCATGCTCTGAATAATGATATCGACATTAATGTGGTTTTTGGCGAGCGCCGAGAAAATAGTAGACAGCCCAGTCAGTGAATTAGGAAGACCAATGATTGTTACTCTTGTTATGTCATCTTCAAAAGCCACACCGCGCACCACTAAATTTTGTTCCATTTTTACTTCCTCCTCAATGATTGTTCCGGCTTCCTTTTCAAGGCTTGAACGCACTTCAATCGGAAGTCCATAGTTTTTAGCGAATTCAACCGCTCTTGGATGGAGCACTCCAGCCCCCAAATTGGCCAGCTCAAGCATTTCATCATAGGACACAGAATGTAACTTTCTGGCATTCTTTATAAAGCGGGGGTCGGTTGTAAACACACCTGTAACATCCGTATAAATATCACATTTATCAGCTTTAAGTGCTGCAGCCAGTGCAACAGCAGTTGTATCAGATCCTCCGCGGCCAAGCGTGGTAATTGAACCATCTTCTGTCATCCCCTGAAAGCCTGCTACAATTACAATTTTCCCCTGATTTAACTCCCCCTGAATGGTGGCTGGATCAATATTTACTATCCTCGCATTACCATGGACTGCTTCTGTTTTAATACCTGCCTGCCACCCTGTAAAAGAAACAGCGTGATGCCCTTTCGCATTTAATGCCATTGCTAATAAAGAGATGGTCACCTGTTCGCCGGTTGTAAGCAGCATGTCCATTTCCCTTTTATCTGGTGATGGGGAAATCTCCCTTGCCATGCCAACCAGCTGATCAGTCGTTTTGCCCATTGCCGAAACAACCACAACAACATCGTTTCCACGGTTTTTTTCCTCAATTACCCGATTAGCGGCATTTTGTATTCTGTCTACAGTCCCCACGGAGGTGCCTCCGAATTTCTGCACTATGATTCCCACAGCTTTCCCTTCTTTCTAAAGAACTCGTAATTTTATGAATTGCCGTCCTATGTAAGTGAAGCAAGACAGTCCACTCGGCTGTATTTGACAATGGCCTTAAATCTAAAATACCCCTTTTGGGCAATAAAAAAAGCAATGGAATAGTTTAACTATCCCATTGCTGTGCAGCCAAAATGTATATGTGAGCAAACACAGTGAGATAGCTCTCCAGGACGGCAATGTCCTGACAATCCTGCATTTATTCAATGCAAAACCAGCAGAAAAAATGATGAGATTTTCTCCACTTCGGCGAACATACCCTTTCAAAGCTTTTCATGGAAGCTCATTCTTCTCCAAGCTTTTACTGATGAAGTTCGCACCTCTACCTTCACTTAACGATTATGTCCAATAGTTCAGTTTAAACATATGGACATGCGCTTTATCGCTATAAAGTGATATTGATATAAAGTTTCAATTAGTATAACATGTCTGACTTTTTATGTCTATATCCATTTAAGACTCAGAGTTTCCATTTTGTTCCTCAAGCCTCTGCTTTAACTCCTCTGCAACAATCGCAGGAATGCCTATTTTTTTAAACTCCTCAATTGATGCCTCTTTCATTTTCTTTACAGACCCAAAGGCCTTCAACAGCTGTTTCTTTCGCTTTTCGCCTATGCCCGGAATTTCATCCAGAATAGACTGAAAGGCACTTTTTCCGCGAAGCTGGCGGTGAAAAGTAATTGCAAAGCGATGAACTTCATCCTGAATTCTCTGCAGCAGGTAGAATTCCTGGCTGTTCCTTGCAAGTGGAATAATTTGAAGCGGATTACCATATAAAAGCTGTGAAGTTCTGTGCTTCTCATCCTTCACCAGGCCAGAAATCGGAATATCCAGACCGAGTTCATTTTCCAGCACATCCCTTACAGCTTCAACATGCCCTTTTCCTCCATCAATCAAGATTAAGTCCGGAAGCGGCAGTTCTTCTTTCAGTACTCTTGTATATCTGCGTCGGGTGACTTCTCTCATGGATTCATAATCATCAGGACCTTTGACGGACTTTATTTTATATTTTCGGTACTCTCTTTTCTCCGCTTTGCCATCAATGAAGACGATCATGGCAGAAACGGGATCCGACCCCTGGATATTTGAATTATCAAATGCTTCAATCCGGTGAGGAGTATAAATTCCAAGCTGATCACCCAGATTTTCAACAGCTTTAATAGTCCGTTCTTCATCACGCTCTATTAAAGAAAACTTCTCCTGGAGAGCAATTTTTGCATTTTTATAAGCAAGCTTCACCAGGTCCTTTTTTTGCCCGCGCTGCGGTTTTAGCACTTTCACATCAAGAAGCTGTTCTGCCATGACTGCATCAACGGAATCGGGTGCCAATATTTCACGTGGTTTAAAATGATTTGCTTTAGTATAAAACTGGCCGAGGAACGTTAAAATTTCTTCTTCCGGCTCATTATAAATCGGGAACATTGATACATCCCGTTCGATCAGCTTGCCCTGCCTGATGAAGAAGACCTGGACACACATCCACCCTTTATCAACCGCATAGCCAAATACATCCCGATCTGTAAAATCTGTCATCGTCATTTTTTGCTTTTCCATCGTTGCATCTATATGGGCAATTTTATCTCTGAGCTCTGTTGCTCGTTCAAAGTCCAATTCTTCTGCAGCGGCTGTCATTTTTGCAGTAAGTTCTTTTTTAATCTCTTTGTATCCGCCATTTAAGAATTTCGCAATTTCATCTGTCATTTGCTTATATTGATCTGCACTTACTTCCTTTACGCAAGGTGCAAGACATTGGCCCAAGTGATAATAAAGGCAAACTCTGTCCGGAAGAGTTGAACATTTGCGGAGAGGATAAATACGGTCGAGCAGCTTTTTTGTTTCATTGGCAGCCTGCACATTGGGATAAGGGCCAAAGTATTTTCCCCTGTCTTTTTTTACTTTTCTGGTTGTTATCAGACGGGGATGGCGTTCGGCCGTCAATTTGATAAAAGGGTAGCTTTTATCGTCCTTCAGCATTACATTATATTTGGGATCATATTTCTTGATCAGATTCATCTCAAGAATCAATGCTTCCATATCTGAAGATGTGACAATGTACTCAAAGTCCACGATCTCATTAACAAGTCTTAATGTTTTCCCGTCATGTGAGCCTGTAAAGTAGGACCTGACCCGGTTTCTGAGAATTTTGGCTTTCCCCACATAGATGATGGTCCCCTGCCTGTCTTTCATTAAATAGCAGCCTGGCTGCGCAGGCAGCAGCATCAGTTTATTTTTTATCGTTTCATTCATGGCACTCCACCTCCCAGGTTATATTTTTCTAATTGAAAGGCTTCCTTAGGAAAGATTTTATATAACATTAATTTAAAATTTTCATAATCACTTGGCATACAAGCTGGTCATGAAGCTTAGTCTGCATAATAAAAGCACTGCATCCCCATCTTATTATATCAGCTGGTAAACCTGCAGCATAACTGCTAAACACACATGATAAAGTGAAACTTCAATNNGCAGATGGTGGGGAGTGCTTTTCTTCCCATCAGCTGATTGGCTTATGACCTCGAGCCCCTAGGAGCCGCAGCTAGATCGGGCAGTTTGACCCCCGCTTATCCTCCTTTGTTTCCTCTGAGTCTTGAAGCGGGGGTCTTACTGCCCGTTAGACTGCGATAAAAAAATCCCGATGTCCGCATGGGACACCGGGAAATTTCTTATAGATTAAGCATGCTTTGAAAGTAATTCAGCAAGAGCTTCTTTCGGCTGGAAGCCAACCGCTTTATCCACCACTTCACCGTCTTTTAGTACGATCAAAGTTGGGATGCTCATTACGCCAAACTTGCCGGCTGTTTCCTGGTTTTCGTCAACATCGATTTTTACAATTTTGACTTTATCGCCCATTTCAGAATCAAGTTCTTCCAATACAGGAGCGATCATTTTACAAGGGCCGCACCATGGAGCCCAGAAATCTGCCAATACTAATCCCGAACCAGTTTCAGCAGTGAAATTTTGGTCAGTTGCGTGTGTAATAGCCATTTGATATGCCTCCTAAAATTTAACTCAAATACTAACGACAGTATATCATCGTTTATACTATGTTGCGAATAATCTGCTCGATCGTAATTTACCCTATGTAAAGCAGATTATTCGCTTTCTTTATTATGGACTTTATGTATAATGGGCGGCCATCTGCCGCCCATTTGTACTTTATGCGTTTACTTTAAGCTTTTTGAACTCTTCTGTTAACAGTGGAACAACCTCAAACAGGTCTCCGACAATACCGTAATCAGCTACCTTAAAGATATTGGCTTCCGGATCTTTGTTAATCGCTACGATTACTTTGGAATTGGACATACCCGCTAAGTGCTGAATAGCTCCGGAGATACCGCATGCAATATACAGGTCTGGTGTTACCACTTTACCCGTTTGTCCAATTTGCAGTGAATAGTCGCAATAATCAGCATCACAAGCTCCTCGTGATGCACCTACAGCTCCGTTTAAAACAGAAGCAAGCTCTTTTAATGGCTCAAAGCCTTCCTCGCTCTTAACACCGCGGCCGCCGGCAATAATAACCTTAGCTTCGGATAAGTCAACGCCTTCACTCGCTTTGCGGACAACTTCCTTAATGATTGTGCGAAGATCCTTGATTTCTGCTGCAACAGAAGCAACATCTCCTGATCTTGATTCATCCTTTTCCAAAGGAGCTATGTTATTTGGACGTATTGTGGCAAAAAGAAGGCCATCTGTCACAATCTTCTTTTCAAAAGCTTTTCCTGAATAAATCGGGCGTGTGAAGACCAGATTGCCGCCTGCTTCTTCAAGGCTTGTTACGTCAGAGATTAAACCAGACTCAAGCTTGGCAGCAATTTTAGGAGCAAGATCTTTCCCCATTGCTGTATGCCCAAAAATAAGGCCATCCGGACTTTCAGAATCAATCACAGCCATTAGAGCCTGTGAAAAACCATCAGGCGTATACTGCTTCAGCTTCTCATCTTCAACAGTTACAACACGGTCAGCACCATAGTGAATCATTTCATTAGCTAAAGCGCTTACAGAATCACCAATTAAAACTCCTACAACTTCTCCGCCTTCTGATGCAGTCTTACCGGCTGCAACAGCTTCGAAGGATACATTACGCAATGAACCGTCACGGACTTCACCTAACACTAATACTTTTCTAGCCATATGTTTTACCCCCTGCGTTATTATTAATCAGTTATGATGATCAGACAACTTTAGCTTCAGTATGAAGAAGCTTCACCAGTTCCTTAACTTGATCTTCCAATTCGCCTTCAAGAACTTTTCCTGCTTCTTTTTTAGGCGGCATATAGATTTCAATTGTCTTTGTCTTAGCTTCAACATCGTCCTCATCAAGATCAAGATCGTCAAGCTCAAGCTCATCAAGAGGCTTCTTTTTCGCCTTCATAATTCCTGGCAAGGATGGATAGCGAGGCTCATTCAGACCCTGCTGGGCAGTGACCAATAATGGAAGAGATGTCTCAATTACTTCTGAATCCCCCTCAACATCACGCACTACTGTGGCAGAGCTGCCATTAATATCAAGCTTAGTGATCGTTGTTACATATGAAATTCCCAAAATCTCTGCTACACGCGGTCCAACCTGTCCGGAGCCCCCATCAATTGCTACATTCCCAGCAATGATTAAGTCAGCCTCTTTGTCTTTCAGGAATTCAGATAAGATTTTTGCCGTCGTGAACTGATCCCCATTCTCAACGTCATCTTCTGTATTTATTAAAACAGCTTTATCGGCACCCATCGCAAGAGCGGTACGGAGCTGCTTTTCAGCTTCTTCTGTTCCCACAGAAACAACTGTTACTTCTCCGCCATTCGCATCACGAACCTGGATTGCTTCTTCAATTGCATATTCATCATAGGGATTAATGATAAATTCAGCGCCATCTTCATTGATTTTGCCGCCGGAGATTGTAATTTTTTCTTCAGTATCAAATGTTCTCTTCATTAATACGTAGATGTTCATGATTTCCCTCCTAGTAATTAAGCATTGTCATATAACAAAGCCATTAATTAAAACATTTCTTCACTTCGAAAGATTGAAAATATTTAATGCGTACAGAAAGGTTCATCTGCTTGGAACTGCCCGCTTATTTTAAAATTGAGCGGGCGCTCGCTCACAGACCATGATTTAACCAATGAATCTTCTGAAGATTAAATCAAACGCTTACATGTCTATTATAATAGATTATTAGAATGAATGTAATCTTTCAGCTCAATTCTTTTAACTGCTATTTTCCGGTGAAGTTTGGCTCCCGCTTATTAATAAATGCAGATATGCCTTCCTTCCCATCTTCAGATACAAATACTTCTCCAAACAATTCCGCTTCTTTCTTTACACCTTCGTAGAATTGTCCTGTTTTTCCGAAGTTTAATAGCTCAATAGCTGCCTTAATTGAGCCTGGGCTCTTCTTCGCTATTTTCTTTGCCATCTTATAGGCATTTTCCAAAAGCTGCTCCTCAGGAAAGGCATGGTTAGCCAAACCATATTGAACTGCTTCAAGCCCGGTGATCGGGTCGCTTGTGAACAGCATTTCAGCTGCACGAGCAGTGCCTACATAGCGGGGAAGCCGCTGAGTTCCGGCAAAACCGGGAATCAATCCAAGCTGAAGCTCCGGAAGACCGAGCTTTGCGTTTTCAGCTACAAGACGGAAGTGACAGCCCATCGCAAGCTCCAGGCCTCCGCCAAGTGCTGCACCATGAATGGCTGCAATAATTGGCTTAGGGAACTTTTCCATTCGCTCAAAGAGATTCTGTCCATAGGTCGCTAAGCTTGAAAAATCCTCTCCGCTTTCAATAGTTGTAAATTCTTTTATATCAGCTCCTGCTGAAAAGAATCTGCCTTCTCCGTGAATTAGAATAACTCTAACTTCACTATTATCTTCAACTTCATCCAGAACAGCTGAAAGCTCTTTTAATACACCTGATGAAAGAGCATTCGCAGGCGGACGTTCAATTGTAATCGTTGCTACGAAGTCGTTATGGGACCATTTAAGGTATTCCATCGTATCCCTCCTACTATATTATTGAGCACTTTAACATTTTCAAGGTTTTCCGCACCCGCTGATTAAAAGTTTATGAACAGGTCCTGCCAATGCTGTAAGATCATATTTCTGCTCGTTCATTACCCATGTAGTCACTGTTTCGTCCATAGTGCCAAAAATCATCTGACGCGCCAGCCTGATATCAAGATCAGCTGAGAATTCGCCGCTCTCCCTGCCGTCATCAAGAATCCTTTCCACTAAAGTGAGATAACCTTTGAGCACCTCATTAATTTTATGGCGCAGGTCCTTATTTGACTGCCTCAACTCGAGCTGGGTTACAATTGCCAGGTGCTTGTCTTCCGAGAGCATTTTAAAGTGCGATTCTACCATCATTAATAGTTTCTCTGCAGCTTTCTCTTTTCCTGCAATTTTTTCCTCAATTTTCTCAACAAAGTAGCCCATTTTATCCTGAAAGAGGGATATTAATATATCTTCTTTGTTTTTAAAATATAAATAGATCGTGCCATCAGCGACACCAGCCTGTTTGGCAATTTTTGATACCTGAGCCTGGTGATAGCCGTTTTCAGCGATCACAACTACAGCAGCATCAATAATTTGCCGGTATTTAGGCTTTGTTTTTTTCATGTGGCTCCCTCCTTTCAGAATAAAGTGAAACTTCAATCAGTGGGGGGGTTCCTTAACCCCCACTGATTGTTAGTTGAGGCCCACAGGAAGTGGGTCACAAAGACGTGGCCACAGGACGTGGCGTTCTTAGTCTTTGTTCTTCTTTACGGGCCTTTACGGGCAGTTTGACCCCACTTATCCTCCTTTGATTCCTCTGAGTCTTGAAGTGGGGGTCTTACTGCCCGTTAGACTGCGATAAACGGGGCATTGATTTCTAACAGGCAGCAGTGCGGGTAAATTCCTTTCCTGCTGCCGGGATCAGCCAATCCACTTGGTTTATTATTTTTAAATTAAAATGAATGAATAATCATTCATATTTTTATAATAGTAGGACAATTCATTTGTGTCAAGAATTTCCCTTTAAATATATTTTATTATTACATTTCCTTTATATCTGGACAAGCTTATTGATTCAAAAATAAAGAGCCGATTGAAAATCGGTCTCTGAAGCTAAGCCCGCTTTTCCTCTTCTTCTTTAAATTTCTTCTTTTCTTCATCCACTAATGCCCTTCTCAGTATTTTTCCAACTGCCGTCTTAGGAAGCTCTCTGCGGAATTCATATAGCCGTGGAACCTTATAAGCTGCCAGATGCTTTCTTACAAACTGATCCAGTTCAGCTTCCGTTGCCTCTTTTCCCTCCTTCAGCACAATATAAGCTTTTACTGTTTCTCCGCGATAAGGATCCGGTATTCCGGCAGCAACCACTTCCTGTACTGCTGGATGCTCATATAGTACTTCTTCTATTTCACGCGGGTAAATATTGAATCCTCCTGCAATAATCATATCCTTTTTCCTGTCCACTACATAGAAATATCCCTTCTCATCCATATAGCCCAGGTCACCTGTGAGCAGCCAGCCATCTCTTAAGGTCTGGTCCGTTTCTTCGGGGCGGTTCCAATAGCCTTTCATTACCTGAGGCCCTTTAACCGCAATTTCGCCAACTTCTCCTGCCGGAAGTGCTTCTCCTGTCTCCAGTGAGAAAATTGCTGCATCTGTATCAGGCCATGGGACACCTATACTGCCTTTGACGCGGGGGCGGTCCCATAAAAAGTTTGCGTGTGTAACAGGTGATGATTCAGTCAGACCGTAGCCCTCTACAAGCTTTCCTCCTGTTATTTCTTCGAATTTCTGCTGGACTTCAACTGGCAGGGCAGCAGATCCGCTAATGCAGGAGTCTATAGAAGATAGATCATATTTTTTTATATCCGGATGGTTCAATAACCCAATATAAATAGTAGGTGCTCCAGGAAATAAGGTCGGCCTTTGTTTATGAATGGTTTTCAGGGTAGTTTCGGGATCAAACTTCGGGAGGAGGACCATTTTATGCGCATCCATTACAGATAAAATCATGACTGTTGTCATTCCATACACGTGAAAGAATGGAAGTATGCCAAGCACCGTCTCCTCGCCGCGCCTGCACTTATAAAGCCAGGCCTTGCACATCGCTGTATTGGATACCAGGTTGCTGTGAGATAGCATGACACCCTTAGGGAAACCGGTCGTGCCGCCTGTGTACTGCAATAATGCCAAGTCTTCTTCAAAATCAAAGTCATGGATTCTAAGAGGCTCAGCCGGTCTTTTTAATATTTCTGTCAGCAAATGATTATGACCTTCATGCTTTACATTAACAACGATTCCATATTGTTTTTTCTGGATAAAAGGATATATTAAATTTTTAGGGAATGGAAGTGCATCTTTGATTGCCGTTACAATTATATGCTTCAATTCTGTATGCGGCATCACTTTGGTCACTCTGGGAAATAAGATATCCATTGTAATGATCGCTTTTGCTTCTGAGTCTTTCATTTGATATTCCAGTTCCCGTTCCATGTACAGCGGATTTGTCTGGACAACAATCCCGCCAGCCATCAGAATTCCGTAATAGCTGATAACGGACTGAGGAGTATTCGGAAGCATGATCGCTACACGGTCTCCCTTTTGAATTCCAAGACTCTGCAAATATGCAGCTAGCTTCAGGGAAGATTCGTATATATATTTATATGTGAATTCCTTCCCCATAAAGTGGATTGCTATTTTTTCCGGAAATTCTTCTGCAGCATTTTTCAAATAATCCTGTACCGGCTGTTTTGGATATGACAAAGTTGAGGGGATTTCTTCCGGATATTGCTTAAGCCATGGTTTTGCTTCTGCCATTTTGTCCCTCCTTCATTCTTGCTAAAACTTCAGAAAAGCGATATCCTCCTACTAAACTTTTTGAACATTCTAACTGTTCGTTCTTATTATAATATAATGCTGGATCTATGACAATTAGAATAAGACCTTCCACTTAGGAAGAAATTTTTGCATAGGCTGTCCACTCTATCTGTAATATTCTTCTAATGAATAAAATAAAAAAAATCGCCATATGAATTGGCGATTTCTTCATTTCCCTATTTCACAAAAACATTATGCAATGAAAAATATATAAATGGCCCCAATAAGAAGAAATAATCCGCTAAGAACCAGCAGAACCTTTGCTAACTTTTCCAATGTTAATTCTCTCCTTATACTAAACCTGCACCAATGACATAAGACAAACCGATTGACAGCACCATAGAAATAAAGCCGACAGCTTTGTTATTATTCTCAATTTCTTCGTCTATTCTAAACTTTGGTGTTAAAAATTCAAATATGAAATAGCCTATTAACAAAAGAAAGAAGCCAAAAACTCCCCAGGTAATCATTGTCAGCAAGGTATCATTATGCATAATGGAGTGCCTGAAGATATTGGCGATCCCAAAAATTTTCCCGCCGGTCGCCATCGCTACAGCAAGATTCCCGTTTTTTATTTCGTCCCAATTGCGATACTTGGTGACTAATTCAAAAACGGCTAAAAAAACAATCATACACAAAATGACAACACTGTAATAAGCAGCTGTCTGGATAAACTCATTTTCCCAAAATTCTTTCATTTATATTCTCCCCGCCGGTATTAAATCCCCTTCCCCTTTGAATAATCATAAGGGGAAGGGAAGCTTATTTGAATTCAACGATTGTAACCCCTGTACCGCCCTCTCCAGCTTCGCCAAACCGGATTTTCTTTACAGATTTGTGATTTCTCAGATATTCCTGAACACCCTGCCTCAATGCACCGGTCCCTTTACCATGAATGATTGAGACACGGGGATATCCAGCCAGCAGGGCATCATCTAAATATTTCTCGACTCTTAAGAGCGCGTTTTCATAGCGCTCGCCCCGTAAATCAAGCTCAAGGCTGACGTGAAAATCTCTTCCTTTCACCGTTGCCACTGGTTTTGTTTCCACAGGTTTTGGGCTTTTAATGTACTCCAGATCCTTTTCGGCCACTTTCATTTTCAGGATACCAATCTGAACCTGCCATTCGTTCTCAGACACCTTTTCAAGCAAATGTCCTTTTTGCCCAAAACTCAGAACTTTAACTTCATCTCCTGCTTCAAAAACGTGCTTAGTATTCTTGGGCTTTAGTTTATTTTTGGCTGTGCTCATCTGGGGTGCAGCATCTGAGAGGCGTTTCTTTGCTTCAATTAGCTCGTGTTCCTTCACTTCAGCATGTTTCTCCATCCGCATCTTTCTTAAGTCACGGATAATCTCTTCTGCTTCAGCCTTGGCTTTCTCAACGATATCGCCTGCTTTCTCTGCAGCCTTCTCATGCATAGCATCTTTTTGCTCATAAAATTCAGCCATTTGCTTTTGCAGATCTTTATGGAGTTTTTCAGCGCTTTTTAAAAAGTCATTGGCTTCTTCCATATCAGCCTCTGCCTGTCTGCGGCTTTCCTCCAGTGAAGCAATCATATTCTCAACCTGATTTGTATCTGTTCCGATATAAGATCGTGCTGTCTCAATCACTTGATCATTGAGCCCAAGCCGTTTGGATATTTCAAAAGCATTGCTTCGGCCCGGAACCCCAATCAGCAGCTTATAGGTTGGGCTTAGCGTTTCAATATCAAATTCTACACTGGCATTGATAACTCCTTCTCTGTTGTAGCCATAGGCTTTCAGTTCAGGGTAATGAGTTGTGGCAATAACTCTTGCACCCCGCTTGTATACTTCATCAAGAATGGAAATCGCGAGAGCTGCACCTTCCTGCGGATCTGTGCCTGCACCAAGCTCATCGAATAAAACCAGACTATTGAAATCAACCTGGTTAAGAATATCCACGATATTAACCATATGAGAAGAAAAGGTACTTAAGCTTTGTTCAATTGACTGCTCATCTCCGATATCAGCATAAACATTTCCGAAGACAGCCGTTTCAGAACCATCAAGCGCCGGAATTTGCAGACCGGCCTGAGCCATCAATGTGCAAAGCCCTACTGTTTTTAAGGTAACTGTCTTACCGCCGGTATTAGGTCCCGTTATGACTATGGTTGAATAATCATCTCCCAGCTTTATATCATTTGCCACCACTTCATCAATTGGAATTAGCGGATGCCGGGCTTTGAATAATGAAATTTTCCCTTGATTATTAATTTTTGGCTTGGAAGCTTTTATGCGTTTACTGTATCTGGCTTTCGCAAACGTAAAATCGACTTCTCCGAGCACATCTACAATGGTTTCCAGTTCACTGCTATTCTCAGCTGTCTGTCCTGATAGCGCTATAAGAATCCGTTCAATCTCCTGCTGTTCTTTTACCCTGATGCCCTGTAATTCATTGTTCAGCTGAACAATGGACGCGGGCTCAATGAATAATGTCTGGCCGGATGAACTTTGGTCATGGATTATGCCTCCATAATGGCCCCGGTATTCCTGCTTAACCGGTATGACAAACCGGTCATTTCGGATCGTTATAATCGCATCGGAAAGCATTTTTTGTGCGTTTGAAGACCGAATCATGCTCTCCAGCCGCTCCCTTACACGCGATTCTTTTGTACGAAGCTGATTTCGAAGGGAACGGAGAGTCTCGCTCGCACTGTCAAGAACTTCCCCATTGTCATCGACCGCATTGCGGATAGATGTTTCCAAATCGGCCAGAACAATAATTTTATCTGTATATCCCAACAGGATCGGCAGACTGCTTTCTTCCTCGGCAAATTCCTCGATAAATCGTTTCATCTGCCTGCTTGCATGAATCGTGCTGGATATCTGGTTAAGTTCCTGGGGACTAAGCATTCCGCCAATAACCGCCCGCTTCACATGAGGGCGGATATCAAAAATGCCGCCAAGCGGTACATTCCCTTTAATTCTAAGCACTGTTACGGCTTCATCTGTTTCTTCCTGCCTGCGGATTACTTCTTCATAGTCAGTTGAAGGAAGAATATTTAAGGCCTTTTTTCTTCCCAAGGATGAAGAAACATGTTCCAGCAGCTGTTCCTTCACTTTATTGAACTCAAGTATCTTCAATACTCTTTCTTGCATGAGGACTTTCCCCTTTCATGCTCAATTTTCTTAATGGCGTTCTCTCAGAAATTTGAGCAAATCTTCTGTTTCTAAGGCATTTAGAACGGATTCTTTCTTGATCCATCCTTTCTTTGCCGCAGAAACACCGATTTCCATATGATTTAAAGTGTCTATTTTATGTGCATCTGTATTAATAACTATTTTCACACCGGCTTCCTGAGCTTGTCTGATATGTTCGGCAGCAAGATCAAGCCGGTTCGGATTTGCATTCAGCTCAAGGGCTGTATTTGTTTCCCTGGCGAGCTCGATGAGCATTTCCATGTCTACTTCATAGCCTTCCCTGCGGCCGATCAATCTTCCCGTAGGGTGGGCAATAATGTCAACATGGGCATTCTGCAGCGCCGTTTTCAAGCGGGCCATGATTTTTTCCTTCGGCTGTGAAAAAGAAGAATGGATGGAAGCAATGACAATGTCCAGCTCCTCCAGAAGTTCATCGTCATAATCGAGCGATCCGTCAGGCAGAATATCCATTTCTACCCCTGATAATATGGTGAAATCATCGAATTGCTCATTAAGCTGCTTTATTTCTTCTTTCTGACTGCGAAGCCTTTCGGCTGTCAAACCGTTCGCCACTCTCAGGTACTGGGAATGGTCTGTTATAGCCATGTATTTATAGCCGCGGGCACGGCACGCTTCGATCATTTCCTCTATGGAATAAGCGCCATCACTCCAGGTTGAGTGCATATGAAGATCACCCTTAATATCTTCAAGAGAAATGAGCTCCATGTCTTGCGTATATTCATCTACTTCTTTCCCATCTTCCCTAATTTCAGGAGGGAAGAACGGAAGCCCAAAATGCGCGTAAAATTCCTCTTCATTATTAAACGTAAGAATTTCACCTGTTTCTGTATTTTCGACTCCATATTCACTGATTTTTTCCCCGCGCTCTTTTGCGAGCTGGCGCATTCTGACATTATGGTCTTTTGATCCAGTAAAATGATGAAGTGTTGTGGCAAATTCATGCGGCTCAACTAATCGGAAATCGGCCGATATATCATAGGAGTGCTGAAAGACAACGGAAACCTTTGTATCTCCTGCAGCAATTACTTCTTTGATGCCGGCTAGACTTAATAGCTGTTCTTTGACAGAAGCAGGATTGTCAGTAGCTATGATAAAGTCGAGGTCTTTGATTGTTTCCCTCATTCTCCTTAAGCTTCCTGCCCTTGAATACTTTTCTATATCCTTCATTTCAGCCAGGGCTGCTTCTATGCCTTCTGCTATCGGCAGCATGAATGCAAGCGGGAGCCGTTCCGGTCTGGTTCCTGCATTTTCAAGGGCAGCGAGTATCTTATCTTCAGATTTTTCCCCGAAGCCTGCCAGTCCCCGGACCTTCTTATTGCGGCACGCTTCCTCAAGGTCTGCAGCATTTTCGACACCCAGCTCTTTATATAGCTTGGCTATTTTCTTGCCGCCAAGTCCCGGGAGCTGAAGCAGAGGAATTAATCCGGCAGGGACTTCTTCTTTCAGTTCATCCAGAACTGAAGACTTACCTTCTTTGATGTACTCCTCTATAACAGCAGCGGTTCCTTTTCCGATGCCGGATAGCTTTGTAAAATCATCAATTTCAGTCAAGCTTTCATCATTTGATTCAAGTGCGAGTGCCGCTTTTCGGAAGGCGGCAGTTTTGAACGGATTTTCTCCTTTTAACTCCATATAAACAGCGATTGTTTCTAAAAGTCTGACAACATCTTTTTTATTTATACTCATGAAAACCACCTGCCCGTAACTGTATTCGTATCCGTATTATCTCTTATTTTGCAGTGCAACTTCAAATCATGGCTATCTCTAAAGCCTCTTACTTAAATAAGTTATTTTCCCTTTTAACATTGCCCGTTGTTTTCCGTTGCGGATACTTGCTTTCCGCGGGGAGGAACGGGAGCCTCCCGCAGGACATTGAATAACCTTCCCTGAGCAACACCGCACGCATTTTCGAGGATCAAGCATCCTCCGCTCCAACCAACTCAGTTGAATTAGCTGGTTTGTAGATTTAAATCCACAAAACTTATAAACAGTCTTTCAAAAAGAAAACTTCTCTAGAAATAGAGAAGTTACGCAGCCATATATTCAACCCACATTTCTTTGAGCTGGTTAGAGAGAACAGGCGTATTCTTAACCATTAATTCTGCCATAAATGAATTATTGATCGGCCCCTGCAGGACTTCGATTGGAACGAGTGCTGCTATGTATAATAGAATAAACATGATAAGATAGACTTCGATAAATCCGAGAATTCCGCCAGCCCAAACATTCAGCTGTTTCAGGACCGGAAGATGGGCAACAAAATCGAGCATGCTTCCAATAATCTGCAGTAATATTTTTACCGCAAAAAAAATCACGACAAATGCAATGGCGCGATAGTAAGCATCTTCAAGATCCCCATTCTCAAATAACGTCTTAATCGCCGAGTCACTGCTAAAGCTTGGATATGGCACCCATAAGGTCAGCTTAGGCGCAAGCTCACCGTAATACATACGGGCAACAATGAAAGCAATAATGAATCCGGTCAAATGAATTAATTGGAGGATAAACCCTCTTTTCAAGCCTATTAAAAAACCAAAAACCAAAATAATGATAATTGCAAGATCCAGCATGACTACTTTCCGTCCTTTACTCTATTTAATTCGTTTTCCAGCCGTTCCAGACGGTCTGTTAGCTTTATATAATCATTAACTGCATTGACTGCGGTCAGCACGGCCAGCTTACTAATGTCGAGTGAAGGATTCTTCGAACTGATCTCACGCATTTTATCGTCAACCAGCGAAGCGACAAGGCGAACATGGCTGGAGCTTTCTGAGCCAACTATTACATATTGCTGTCCATAAATATCTACACTTGTTCGGTTTCTTTGTATCTCTGACAACGTCCATGCCCCCTTCTTTAAAGAATCCTAATCAATATCATAACACGAACGCATATTGGTGGGAAGTCAAAGCATGTCAGATGAGCTCAGTTCTTAAGAAAAGCGGAAGCGCCTTGCCCACCCCCGACAAGCACAAGACGAGCCGCCCGGAAAGGCGTTCTTTGCCTTTTTGGGAGGTTTGGCTTGTGACCTCGAGGGGGTAGGCGCTGGAGCTAGACAGTTATTCAAGTTCAAAAGCTTTGTATTACTTCCAAAAAAAAGCAGCAGATTCAAACAGTTATTAAAGATGAGGAGAATTAATATGAGCCAGGTAGTACTTTTAAAAAAAACAAGTGAAATCTCAAAAATGAAGGCCCATTATTCAGGCAGCCTAAATGACAAGCAGCCACCAGGAAGCGTATTTGCTGCAAAAGTGCCAGGATGTTCGATCACTGCCTATAAATCAGGAAAGGTTCTCTTCCAAGGGAGCGGATGTGAAGCAGAGGCTAAAAAGTGGGGAGATACCGCCCGCAGTGCACAGCCCAGCAAAAAAACCAGCCCTGCCGCAGCCAGCCTGCCTGAAAATATCAGTTCCCTTTCTGTTATTGGTTCAGATGAAGTGGGTACCGGGGATTATTTTGGCCCCATTACGGTGGTTGCAGCTTACGTAAAGAAAGATCAAATTCCTTTGCTGAAGGAGCTTGGAGTTAAGGATTCAAAAAATCTGGGAGATGAAAAAATCATTGAAATCGCAAAGCAGATCAAAGATATCGTTCCCCACAGCCTGTTAACACTGCATAATGAAAAATATAATAAACTTCAGCAATCAGGGATGTCGCAGGGGAAAATCAAAGCATTGCTGCACAATCAGGCAATCGGGCATGTATTAGGGAAAATCTCTCCTGAAAAGCCTGAAGCCATTCTGATTGACCAATTTGCCAAGGAAGAGATTTACTTCAACTATTTGAAAAACCAGCAGACCATACAGAGGGAGCGTGTCTTTTTCAGTACAAAAGCTGAAGGAATTCATCTGGCAGTTGCAGCAGCATCCATCCTGGCACGGTATGCATTTGTGCGCCACTTTGAAAACCTGAGCACAAAGGCCGGTTTTCGGCTCACTAAAGGTGCAGGTCCTAAGGTTGATGAGTCGGCTGCCCGGCTTATCAAGGAAAAAGGACGAGAGGTATTGCCTTCTTTTGTAAAACTGCACTTTGCGAATACTGAAAAGGCAATGAAGCTGTATAACAGGAAATATAACTGATAATGAAGCATCCAATCTAAGGAGATTGGATGCTTTTTTACAGTTTAAGAGACCTTCATCCTTTTGAGTACTTTCGGCTAATAATCAGAGTTTATCGGCCAAACAAAGAAAAGGCAGCCCCTAGGCTGCCTTCCTCAATTTATCCTCTCAATACTGCTCCGGCTTTTTCCTTCACAGCTTCTAATACTTTGTCATGCGCTTTTGTTACATCATCATCCGTCAGAGTACGTTCAGGGTCGAAGTATTTAAGGGAGAAAGCAAGCGATTTTTTGCCTGGCTCCATCCGTTCGCCTTCGTACAAGTCAAAAACATGGACGTCTTTCAATAATTTGCCGCCAGCTTCTTTAATGATCCCTTTAAGCTCACCTGCTGCTGTTCCCTGATCTGCCACAAGTGCAATATCCCTTGTGATTGAAGGGAAACGCGGAATAGCTTCATACTGCAAAGGTGAAACTTCTTCTTCCAGAATCGCTTTTAATGAAAGCTCAAATGCATAGGTTTCTTTCAAATCAAGTTCTTTTTCGACAGTCGGATGGATTTGGCCGACAAATCCCACTGATTCCCCGGAAAGCAATACTTCTGCTGTTCTGCCAGGATGCATTCCATCCTTTTGCGCTTGACGGAATTCAATCTTATCAGAAAGTCCCAGCTTTTCAAATAACCCTTCAAGGATACCTTTTACAACGTAAAAATCAACCGGCTTCTTTTCTCCCTGCCATGGATGGCTGTGCCATAGGCCAGTAACCGCACCGGCAAGATGCTCACGCTCTTCAGGCAATTCCTCTTCTCCATTGGAGAGGAACACTGCTCCTGTTTCATAAACAGCCAGGCTGTCGTTCTGGCGTGCCGAATTATATTTTAATACCTCCAGAAGCTGAGGAACAATACTTAACCGAAGCAGGCTGCGGTCCTCACTCATAGGCATTGCCAGCTGCACAGGCTTGCGTTCTTCCAGTGCATATTGAGCCGCTTTTGCTTCATTTGTTAATGAATAAGTTACTGCCTGATAAAGCCCCGCACCTTCAAGAAAGCGGCGGACCAATCTGCGTTTATTCTGGTATTGGGTAAGATGCCCTGGTGTAGACGATCCAATCGGCAAAGTCGATACCAGATTATCGTAGCCAAATAAACGGCCAACTTCTTCAATCAGGTCTTCTTCAATCGTGATGTCGCCTCTGCGAGTGGGAACTGTAACCGTAATTGTATCGTTATCAGTATTCGTCGCAAATTGAAGACGGGCAAAAATATCCTCTACTTCTTTCATGGATAATTCCGTGCCAAGGACACGATTGATTTTTTCAAGCGTTACAGACACCACGGCAGGTTTCACTTGCAGTGCATCAGCTTCTACAGAACCTTCAAGTACTTCTCCGCCCGCATATTGTGCAAGCAGTTGAACAGCTCTTTCTGCAGCAGCTCTAACCCTGTTTGGATCCACACCTTTTTCAAAGCGGGCACTTGCTTCACTTCTTAAGCCATGGTCTTTTGATGCTTTTCTTACTGTTGCACCTTTAAAATAAGCTGATTCGATAATCACATTTTTAGTGTCAGGCTGCACTTCAGAATTTGCCCCGCCCATGACACCCGCAAGTGCAATTGGCTCTGTCCCATTTGTTATTAAAAGATGATCTGATGTTAACTCACGCTCTGCATCATCAAGAGTAACAATCACTTCGCCATCATTTGCTCTTCGGACAAGGATTTGCTTCGATCCCAGCCGGTCATAATCGAAAGCATGCAGCGGCTGCCCGTATTCAAGCAAAATGTAGTTTGTGACATCCACCACATTATTGTGAGGACGAATGCCTGCTGCCATTAAACGCGCCTGCATCCATACAGGAGACGGGCCAACCTTTACATTTTTTACTACTTTCGCAACGTAAAGAGGATTATCTTCCTTTGCGTCCACCTGAACATCAATGTAATCAGATGCCCTCTCGGAAGAAGTCTCAGCTTGAGGTGCAGGAAGCTTTACCTCCCTTCCTAAAATAGCTGCCACTTCATATGCAACACCCAGCATGCTTAAGCAGTCAGAACGGTTAGGTGTCAATCCAAGCTCCAGAATCTGGTCGTCACGATTAAGCTGCTCAAGAGCATCCTGGCCAACCTCTGTATCATTAGGGAAAACATAAATGCCTTCAGAGTATTCCTTTGCAATCAGCTTGCTTTCAATGCCGAGCTCTTGAAGCGAACAGATCATTCCATTCGATTCTTCGCCGCGCAGCTTGGCACGCTTTATTTTAAAATTGCCTGGAAGAACAGCTCCTACTGTAGCCACGGCCACTTTCTGTCCCTTATCCACATTTGGGGCACCGCAGATGATTTGTACAGGCTCACCAGCACCTGTATCAACTAAACATTTATTCAGTTTATCGGCATTTGGGTGTTGTTCCCTTTCAAGGACATGCCCTACAACCACACCTTTGATGCCTTCATTCAAAACCTCTACGCCTTCAACTTCAATACCGCTTTTAGTAATCTTTTCTGCAAGCTCTGCAGGTGTAACGCCTGATAAATCAACATATTCCTGCAGCCATTTATATGAAACGAACATTTGTGATCCTCCTTAGTTATTGTCCAGCTCCGGGCTTTCTAATTATTCATGAATTGAAAATTGCTTCAAGAAACGCACATCATTTGTGTAGAAATGACGAATATCGTCTACACCATACTTAAGCATGGCAATTCGCTCAGGACCCATTCCGAATGCAAAGCCTGTGTATTTCTTAGAGTCGAAGCCTGCCATCTCCAGGACATTTGGATGAACCATTCCGGCACCAAGAATTTCAATCCAGCCAGTGCCTTTACATACGCTGCAGCCTTTTCCGCCGCAGATCTTACAGGAAATATCCATTTCCACAGATGGCTCTGTAAACGGGAAGAAACTTGGACGAAGACGGATTTCCCTGTCATCACCGAACATTTTCTTTGCAAAGACTTCCAATGTTCCTTTTAAATCAGTCATTCGGATGTTTTCATCTACAACAAGGCCCTCTATTTGCATGAACTGGTGGGAGTGAGTAGCGTCGTCATTATCACGGCGATATACTTTACCAGGGCAAATGATTTTAACTGGTCCCTTGCCTTCATGCTTCTCCATTGTTCTTGCCTGTACCGGCGAAGTATGGGTTCGAAGAAGAATGTCTTCTGTAATATAGAAGGAATCCTGCATATCCCGGGCAGGATGGCCTTTAGGAAGATTCAATGCTTCAAAATTATAATAATCTTTTTCAACTTCAGGGCCTTCAGCTACTGTATAACCCATTCCAATGAACAAATCTTCAATTTCTTCAATTATTCGTGTCAGCGGATGGTGGTTTCCTGATTTAACAGGTCTTCCCGGAAGAGTGACATCAATTTTTTCTGCAGCCAGTTTTTCCTGAACAGCCGCTTCCTCCAGGTGCTTTTGCTTTTTCTCAATTCCGGCAGCAATGCTGTCCCGAACTTCATTCGCAAGGGCCCCCATTTTTGGACGCTCTTCGGCAGACAATTTCCCCATTCCTTTAAGCACTTCAGTAATCGGGCCTTTTTTGCCTAAATAGGATACACGGATATCATTTAGCTCTTTTAAATCAGCGGCTGTGCTGATCTTTTCTAACGCTTCAGTTTGCAGTTCCTTTAAACGCTCTTGCATCTAAAAATCCTCCTTGAAATTAATACTTTTACTTTTTTGGCCAAAATAAAAAACCTCTATCCCCATAAAGGGACGAGGTTTCGCGGTACCACCCTTTTTAACACATATATGTACTTCATGCACGTGTTCACTTCATTGGGATAACGGCTTATGCCGGTACATCTTTACATCGAAAAGGGAAGCGGCTCGCTCAGCAGAGCGCCAACATTACTTTTCAATGGTCCCGATGCCAACTCAGGAGGTGAAACTTCTCTTGCATTTCCTGTAAAAATGCTTTCAGTCTTAGGCATTTTCTCCCTGAAAAGGCTGACTGCAAGGTACTGGTCTCCGTCATCGTTTTATTTTTATAATTTTGCTGTTAATTATATTACATTCTCAAGGCTGTTTCAAACGGTTTTCATAAAATTGCCGCCCATTTTCTATTTTCTTAGATGATAAAGAAGAATTCCGGCAGCCACCGCCACATTGAGTGATTCGCTTTTCCCGAATATCGGTATATAAAGGTTTGCTGCTGTATTAGCGAGGAGTTCTTTATTTACCCCGTTCCCTTCATTTCCAACGAGAAGTGCGAAGGAATCAAGGGACTCATATCGTGTGTATTCCCGGGCATTTTCCAAAGCGGTTCCATAGACAGGTACATTACTTTCTTTCAATCTGACGACCCAGTCAGAAAGATTTCCTCTTAAAATCGGCAAATGAAAGTGGCTGCCCTGTGCAGAGCGGAGCACCTTTGGGTTATATGCGTCAACGCTGCCTTCACCCACAATAACAGCATCAATTCCAGCAGCATCTGCCGTCCTGATCATCGTACCCAGATTGCCGGGATCCTGTACGGCATCAATTAATAAAAACTGTTTTCCTTTCACTTCCTCAGTGGATGGCTCCTGGCTGCAGACAGCAAAAATTCCCTGTGGTGTTTCCGTATCCGCCAGCAGTCCGATGATGTCATCAGTAACCATTGTTACAGGGATGTCGCCATAATCCCAGCCGGGAGGCATATTTTTATTTTCACTAATGATTATTTCTTCTATTTGATTGGCTTTAAGTGCTTCTTCCACCAAATGAAAACCTTCAACTAAAAAGGTACCTGTTTTGTCACGCTCTTTTCTGGCCAGAAGTTTTTTCCATTCTTTAACTTTTGGATTTTTTGCAGATTGTATATGCTTCAACACGGTCTCTCCTTTTAAAGAAAATCCCGTACAACCGGAATTTTTCTGTACAGTTTTTTCATTATAGCTTATTTGAAATACATAATAAAAGCAAAATTAGAGAAGATAATAACGAATTAAATCTGGAAGGAGTGCATTAAGGTGAATTTAAACCTGCGCAATGCCATTTTACACAATGTATCAGGCAACTCTCAAGATGAACTGAAAGATACAATCGTGGATGCAATTCAAAATGGGGAAGAAAAAATGCTGCCTGGCTTAGGTGTATTATTTGAGGTAATCTGGAAAAACTCCTCTGAAGAAGACAAGCTGGAAATGCTTCAAACTTTAGAGAGTGGGCTGAAATAACAGAGAATTACTGGGTAATTAATTTAACAGCCCTCTATCGTCAGACATATATAACAATTAGAGGGCTGTTTCCAATAATTAATTTTACTTTACTCCACTTAGGAATGAATAAATATCAGGATTGAGATTGACTTATTCTTAACATATTTAAACTCAAACCTATTAAAATTTTATTTTTAGATTCATATATTACTTAAAAAAAGCAATAATTTGTAAGATACCTAAAAAAGCTGTAGCAAGAATCGCCAAAATTGAAATAATACCCGCATTTGACTCAATTACATCTCTCTGCCTTTTTAACCAACCTTTTTTTTCATTCCCATCTATCCTTTTAGGTGGTTTATTATAGGCTTTTACTCCTTGAGCTTGTGTATCTGAAATAACCAAAGAGCAGAATTTTTGACCATAATGAAGAGGGATCTCGTTTTTACCTAGATTAAACACAGTAATTAACAAATGACCATTATATCCTGGGTCAACTTTAGATGTTGTATTTGACAGGCCTTTCTGCAGTAATTTCACCTTTGGTAAAATTTGTCCAAACCGGGTCTTAGGTAAATATATTACTTCTTGTGTCTCTATTATTATCGCATTCTGCGGTTGGAGTTTTATTACTCCTCCCTCAGAAAGCTTAGTTTGATGTAAATCCCTATGGTCCAAATATTGCCCACCAATCCGTAAATCATAAGAAGTATTAGCATCATCAGATTGATCTACTTGTTTTTGGTCAATATTTTGTAATAGGATGTACTCACCTTCAATTTTAAATTCTTCCTTATCTTTAGTTACATTCCTGTTTTCCCCATCAAATATAAAAGGAACAATAGACACTTTTCATTCTCCTTATTCAAATTCTTTAAACAACTTACTAGATTGAACATCTTTATTATTTTGATATTTCAAACTACTGTATGAATCAAATTCTCCCTTGATTGTTTGGTAATAAATCTGACAAATGTTAATTTCGGGGTATATTCTAATTGGTTGTAGGCAACTAATTTCCAAAGTCCAATATCCTTTAAATCCCACATTACCGTATGGTGAGGATATATGAATCGATAAACCAAGTCTACCTACTGATGATCTACCTTCAATAAATGGAATATAAGTTTTGGTTTCTGTATACTCAATTGTTCTTCCCAGATATAATTTTCCTGGCAATAAAATAAGCCCATCCTCAGGAATTCTTATTTTTGATGTTTTATTTTCTTTTTTCATATCCAAGGTATGTTCATTATATATTAGTAGCTCATTATGTAACCTTAAATTATAACTATTGGGATTTAGCTGTTCTTTTACAAAAGGAGTTATTATTATCTCCTCTCCTAGATTTTTCTCAATCTCTTTCCCAGACAGAATCACTTGAATACCTCCTAATAAGACTAGAACATTTATATTATATACTAATATTTCCATTCAAAATAACTAAAATTCAAATAAAATACTCTGATTACTAATCAGAGTATCTTAATTATTTATTCAAATGTTACTTTATCAACTGTCTCTTTATCCAATCTCTTAATAACTTCTGTTATTAGTTTTACCGCATTTTCATAATCATCTCGGTGAAGCATTGCTGCATGAGAATGGATATAGCGTGTTGCAATTGTGATGGAAAGTGAAGGAACTCCATTATGAGTAACATGAATAGCCCCTGAATCAGTGCCGCCGCCAGCGATGGCATCAAACTGATAAGGGATATTCAATTCATCCGCAGTATCAGTTACAAGATCACGGAGACCTTTGTGCGAAACCATGGATGCATCATAAAGAATGATTTGCGGCCCTTTGCCCATTTTGCTCATGGCTTCTTTTTCAGAAATACCCGGTGTGTCACCTGCGATTCCCACATCTACACCAAACGCGATGTCCGGTTGGATCTTTTGGGCAGAAGTGCGGGCTCCGCGAAGTCCAACCTCTTCCTGTACTGTGCCTACACCATATACTTCATTCGGATGATCAGCATCTTTCAATTTTTTAAGAACGTCGATTGCGATTGCACAGCCTATGCGGTTATCCCATGCTTTTGCTAAAAGCATCTTTTCATTATTCATCACCGTAAACTCGAAATAAGGAACCACCATGTCACCTGGTTTTACTCCCCATTCTTTCGCTTCTTCACGGCTTGAAGCGCCAATATCAATGAACATATCTTTAATTTCAACAGGCTTTTTGCGCGCTTCCGGAGACAAGATATGCGGTGGCTTTGAACCAATTACCCCAGTAACATCCCCTTTTGACGTTACAATCGTCACCCGCTGCGCGAGCATAACCTGTGACCACCAGCCGCCAACAGTCTGAAAGCGAAGAAATCCTTTTTCATCAATGTTCGTCACCATGAAGCCAACTTCATCTAAGTGGCCGGCCACCATGATTTTAGGACCGCCTTCCTTGCCGGTCTTTTTGGCTATCAAACTGCCCAGTCCATCTGTTGACACTTCATCAGCATAGGCTGTTATGTATTTTTTCATAACCTCGCGCGGTGCGCGCTCATTGCCCGGAATTCCATTGGCATCCGTCAAGTCTTTAAGCATGGTTAACGTTTCATCTAATTTAGCCATCATTTCGACTCCCTTAATATTTATTTAACCTTATTATACAGAACATGGGAACTAATAAAAAGAATTATCAGACGGATATTCTCTCCACCTGCAGACGGAACTACAAGTTAGTATCCTTCAGCCTGCCTTTTATAGTTTTCTTCATTTTTGTCAATATACGCCTTTTCAATGTCAGCAGGCGTAAATCCAAGCATTTTGCCTAGTTGCAAATACGCTAAGAATACTGCTCTATAGTCACATAATGTACGACTATTACGAAATTCACAAATTAGCTCATAGACTTCTAAAAGTTGATCACTAATTGATTTTTCAGTCTCATGTCCTATCGAATAGATGGTTTCTCGATCAAAACCACACTCGATACCAAGCGACAAAATAAAATGAATACCATCAACATACTCTTCTACAATTTTCTCCTTAGGTGATGCAGGCTTTATGCTCCAAAATTTAAAACTTCTTGTTTCATTTGCCAATTCACCCAATTCTACAATTAGTGCTAGAACTTTTTTATTAAACAAATCTTCTTTTGTTAATTTATGGGTTCTTTCGATATGCTGGTTTAACCGTCTCTGCATGTCAAACAGCTTTTCAAAATCCATTTTTCTCATCCTATCTATATTTCAATAATCCTATTTTATATTTTACAAAAAAAAATGACAAATTAATAAAAAGTTGAAACTTTTTTTAATCTCATCCGTATAGTAAGGAAAATAAAGATGGAGGGCTGGTTACTATGTGGCTCCTGCGTATGCTATTGTTTGCTCTGATTCTTTTTCTTATATACACAGCGGTTAAATATCTGCTCAATTCCAAGAGAAAGCTAGAGCTTGCCCACGAACAGAAACGATATTATTTTTGGGATGACCAGGAAAATGTCAGGAAGAACTTCCTGATTACGTATAAAGGGGTTTTGTTTGAAGGAGAAAAGTATTTGGGTACCACTGATAATGCTTTTGATGTGGTCTCCATTTTCCTCTGGCCGCACAATACATCGGCCCTTAAAGGGATGGTAAGGGAGGATTTTCTTTTTATCGAAAGAAAGATAACCGAGGCCTATCCTACTGCAAAAATTGACTGGAAAAGCCCTGTGAAGGAGTTCATGCACAAAACAGCTTCTCCAGGCGAGGAAATTAAAGATCATCTTTAAAAAACGTTCGGCAGCCCCGAACGTTTTTTTATGCTGTTTTGAAGAATTCCTTCCATTTAATAACTGTAACCTTTTCCCTCAGTACAAATACTAAAACAGAAAGTGACAGCACAATCAGGACAATCATTGAAGGAGTAAATCTGCTGATGAATTCTCCGAAAACGGTATAAAAAACAGCCAGCGGCAAATTAGTGATCCATGAATTTTTAAGGAACTGATTAAATCCCTTGTTTCTTTCCATCAGGCAAAAGCTCAGCAAATGATAATGAATAAAAGGGATAAGCCTTAAAACTGCAACCTGGCCGACAGTTAAATTCCGATACTCTCCAAACCACCGCTTCTTTAATAAAGAAAGCTTTTCATGCGTCCCCGGCATTTTTGTGATTAGAAAATAAAATAGAATGCTGCTGATCATTAACCCTGCAAGAGAGAAAACAGAGCCAAAAAAACTGCCAAAAAGAACTCCCCCCGTTATGCAGACAAGCGGTACCGGAATAAATAGAAACTGCCGGATGATATGAAAAAAGATAAAAGCAATGGGAGCAAGAATTCCAGCAGTCTTTGCCATAGCAAACAATAAAGTCAATTGATCATTCATGCCTTCACCTCTCCCCGATGACTTTCCTGCTGTTCCCTAAAGCTTATGGATGGCACTGACTGTTTATGACAATTGAATAACCAGGTACAATAGCAGCCCTGCTTCAAGCAATGCCAAGAAAGGCAGTCCCCATTTAAACTGAACATGCTTCGTTTTATGCCTGAAGGTCTTCATACCCAAAGTCATTCCCGCTGCCCCGCTCAAAAAGGCTGTCATCCAGAGGTTCTTCTCACTTATACGGAACTCATTCCGTTTTGCTTTTTCTTTATCAAGCTTCATCAGGTAAAAGCCAATCACATTCATGATCAGATAGATAAGAGCAATTGTTTTAATCATGAGCTTTCTCCTTTATATGTATTAAGTCTGTATTGAGCTTAAATGAAAAAGAAGCTTTCTGTCCATCAAAAGCAAATTAAAAAGCCATCCCCCTAGGGAATGGCTATTGTATAAATTATTACTTGCTAAGCTGCTGCTTTGCAACTGATGCTAATTCAGCAAATGCTTTTTCGTCAGCGATTGCTAATTCAGCAAGCATTTTGCGGTTAACTTCGATGCCAGCAAGCTTTAAACCGTGCATTAAACGGCTGTAAGAAAGACCGTTCATGCGAGCTGCTGCGTTAATGCGAGTAACCCAAAGTTTGCGGAAGTCGCGCTTTTTCTGGCGACGGTCGCGGTAAGCATACATTAGGGATTTCATAACCTGCTGGTTAGCAACTTTGTATAATGTATGTTTTGAACCGAAATAACCTTTAGCTAATTTGATGACTTTTTTACGACGTTTGCGAGTAACTGTACCGCCTTTTACACGTGGCATATTATTTCCCTCCTAATTTCGAGATATTACTTAAGATTTACTAATAAGTTACGGATGCGCTTGTAATCGCCTGAAGAAACAAGAGTTCCTTTGCGAAGCTTACGCTTTTGCTTTTGAGATTTGTTCGCGAACATATGGCTTCTGTAAGCGTGAGAACGCTTCAGTTTACCAGAACCTGTTCTTTTGAAACGCTTAGCAGCGCCGCGGTGAGTTTTCATTTTTGGCATTGGGAATTCCTCCTCTTACTTGTCGTTTTTCGGTGCTAAGACCATAAACATGCTTCGGCCATCCATTTTTGGATGTGATTCCACTATTGCAACTTCATTGCATGCTTGTGCGAATCGAATTAGTACACGCTGGCCAATTTCCTTATGCGTAATGGCACGACCTTTGAATCGGATCGATGCTTTTACTTTATCGCCTTTTTCAAGGAATTTAATAGCATTGCGAAGTTTAGTATTAAAGTCATGCTCTTCAATAGTCGGGCTAAGACGAACTTCTTTAATACTGATAATCTTCTGGTTTTTGCGAGCTTCTTTATCTTTCTTCTGCTGCTCGAATTTGAACTTTCCGTAGTCCATGATACGGGCTACCGGAGGCTTCGCACTCGGTGCAACCAGAACAAGATCAAGATTGGCACGAGAAGCGATTTCAAGTGCGTCGAATTTTGATTTAATACCTAACTGCTCGCCGTTTTGGTCAATAAGACGGACTTCGCGGGCGCGAATGCCCTCGTTTAACAACATATCTTTGCTAATAGCTAGACACCTCCAAGGTTTAATGCGAACACAACGTTTGGGTCAAGAAAAGCGCAAGCGCCTGCTTAGCAGACAACTTTAAAGCTGTAAGCTGCACCGGACCAAAGCTGAATCGCAAGTTATGAAACATTTCTCTTCCGTGACGGAATCAGAGCTGTTTTTAACCAAATAAAAAAGTGCGGATGAAAACACCCACACTTACGTATATAAACAGAAAATGTTCACGTAAAACCTGCCAACTGCGCTTTGCGTCAATCAGGTGAGAAGCGGGTGCTTCTTCTTTTCCTCAAACTGTATTCAATTTACCTTAGCTACTATATCACAAAGAATGATTCCGTGTCAAACGAATAACTTTTATCACAACGAAGAAAAGCATAACAAAATTAATCGCTTTTGGCAATACGATTTTAATATTTTTTCAAAATGAATTTAATGCCAGCTCTTTCGTTTGTCTCATCCGGCTCTTAAATGTTCTATGGAAAAACTTATTAAAAAGGGCTGCAGCACTTGCAGCCCTTTTTGATCGCAGTCTAACGGGCAGTA
>NZ_NJQY01000018.1:0-64915 GCF_010628845.1 Bacillus sp. 22-7
CCGTTAGACTGCGATAAACTAAACAAACAAAAAAGCAAACGGAGTTTTCCGTTTGCTTTTTTTAGCGATAGTTAACGAATTGAACATCAACTGTCAAATCTGCCTCTTTAACAGCAGCAATAATCTTCTGCAGGTCATCGCGGTTTTTGCCGGTTACACGTACCTGATCATCCTGAACCTGGCTCTTCACCTTTAATTCGCTGTTTTTAATCAGGGTATTAATCTTCTTGGCATTTTCTTTATCAATGCCCTGGACAAGCTTTGCTCTTTGGCGGACCGTTCCGCCTGATGCTCCCTCAATCTTGCTGTAATCAAGATTTTTTACAGGAATGCCCCGTTTAATTAACTTGCCTAATAAAACATCCTTAAGCTGGTCAAGCTTAAATTCATCATCAGATAGAAGCACAAGCTCCTCTTTATCCAGCTTTATATCACTTTTGCTGCCTTTAAAGTCATAGCGGGTGGAAATTTCCTTCATGGCAATATTAATGGCATTGGTTACTTCAGAAAAGTCAACTTTAGATACAATATCAAATGAGCTTTCTTTAGACATGACAGCCTCCTTGGCGATTACAATTTAAGTTTCACTTCTTGTCCTTATTATAGTAAAATATAGCAGTTCAAACAACTTTAGGAGTTATGTGATCTTTTTTGGGAAAGATTTAATATAATGAATATTTGCTGTTTACTGCTGAGAAGGAGGAAAAGAGATGGCTATAGAAGAGAATTTGGGCCGTGCTGTTAAGCTGATCGTTTCAAGGGAAGCAGCATTTGGCTATTTTTTGACAGATGGAGAGGAGGATGTTCTTCTTCATCAGAATGAGACGGATGAAAAGCTCGAAGAAGGGCAGGAGGTTGAGGCTTTCCTTTACATGGACTCACAGGGAAGAATCGCAGCAACAACTGTCATTCCCGAGGTTCAGGCGGGTACATATGGATGGGCACATGTAAGCGATGTTAAGCCCGGCATCGGTGTATTTATCAATATTGGCATTCAGAAAGACATGCTCCTTGGGGAGGAGGATCTTCCTGTCCATGAAGCTGTGTGGCCGATTGAAGGAGATAGATTATATATTACACTCCGGGTAAATAAGAATAACAGAATTTATGTGAAAATGGCTACTGATCCTGTCATTACCGATATTTCAATTAAAGCATCCAAAAGTGACTTTAATAAAAATATTCACGGACATATTTATAGAACCGCAAAGGTGGGAAGCTGGATTTATACAGCTGAGGGCTTTAAAGGGTTTATCCATGAATCCCAGCGAAAAAGAGAGCCCCGTCTTGGAGAGAAAGTGGAAGGTCGCATAGTTGATGTGAAAGAAGATGGGACCGTGAATGTTTCTCTTATTCCAAGAAAGCATGAAGCACTTGATGATGATTCCGAAAAAATCATCTCTTATCTTGAAAGCCGAAGCGGTGCGATGCCATATGGCGATAAAAGTGCCCCGGAAGATATCCAGGAGCGTTTTCAGTTAAGCAAAGCTTCTTTTAAAAGAGCTTTGGGCCGGCTTATGAAGGAAGGCAGGATTTATCAGGAAGAGGGATGGACATATATTAAGAAAGACTAATCAACTGCAAAAAATAATAAAACGGACAAGCCAATGCTTGCCCGTTTTATTATTAAAGATGATCTGTCTTTTTCGAATATTGGTTTTTCCCGGCTTTGCGGTTTTTCTCGCGCATCATATTTTTTTCGTGGAGAAGCGCATTATTGTCTTTCGCTTTCTTATCATTATCGGAAGTATGCGGCATAATAAAAATACTCCTTTCATACTGATGGGTTTAGCCTTCAGGAATATAACTGAAGTACAGTCATATTGTCTGTCAGAATGAAATGGAGTATGTATCCTGCACTTATGGTTTAAATTTGCTTAAAGTAGAATATCGCTATAGACCCTGGGCCTGTATGAGCCCCGATTGCTGAGCCAATGGAAGTAATATAGACTTCTTTGGCATTAAGCTCGTCCAGTATCAGCTTTTTCATTTCAAGAGCTGTGTCTTCATCATCAGCATGGCTGATGCCGACAGTCTGCATCTCAAAGGAAGTCCCATTTTCTTTCATCAGCTCAATAATGCGGCGAAGCAGCTTTTTCTTGCCGCGCAGTTTCTCAATCGGCACAAGTTTGCCATCTTCTACTGTTAAAAGAGGTTTAATATTCAAAAGTCCGCCCAAAAAAGCCGAGGCTTTCGAAACGCGGCCGCCTTTTGCGAGGTATTCAAGATCATTTACCGTAAATAAGCTCTCGAGGTTTCGGCAGCGAAATTCGATTACTTTCTGGAGGTCTTCCTTGGATGCGCCTGATTGCGCTGCAGCAGCAGCAGCCTTCACAATTAATCCATATCCCAATGAAGCAGCCTTGGAATCGATGATGGTTAATTGGAAATCGGGATATTTCTCTTTTACTTGCTCCAGGATCATGACAGCGGTCTGGTATGTACCCGAAAGTTCGGAGGAAAAAGCAATATAAATGCCGTTTTCATTGTTTTCTGCCATTTTATTGAACGTCTCTTCAAAAAGAAGAGGGGATACCTGAGATGTTTTAGGCATTTGGCCTTCCCGTATAGCTCTATAAACATCCTTAGGTTCTATGGTGACTAAATCTTCATATTCTCCATCATTCAGTTGGACCTGTAACGGGAAAAGTGTGACGCCATGTTCTTTATAAAAGCTAAGCGGCAAGTCACACGCACTGTCAGCTAGAATTTTTACTGACATTATCTTTCACCTGCTTTCAAACTATATGAATTAAGTTTATAGAAATCAAGGAGAAAAAACAATGAATTGTGTTGAAAATGCACCTTATTGGGGTAAAGAAACTATAAAAATTCGGGGGGTAAAAAATGGTTTGGCTAGAAACTAAGAAGGTATTTATTGTTTTGATTGGCGCGGTATTGAATGCTATCGCGATGAATTTTTTTCTGATACCCGCTAATGTATATGCAAGCGGTTTTACAGGGGTGGCACAGCTCTTATCAAGTATTTTGGGTGATTTCGGATCAACAGGGATATTGCTGTTCATTCTAAACATTCCTGTTACCATATTGGCCTGGAAAAAGGTTGGCCGTTCGTTTACGATTTATAGTTTTCTAAGCGTCTTCCTGATGTCTTTCTTCCTGGAAGTGATACCTGTAATTCATGTATCCAGGGATATTCTGCTTAATGCCGTTTTTGGAGGTGTCATAGCAGCTGTAGGTGTAGGGATTACACTTAAATGGGGGGCTTCCACAGGAGGAATGGATATCATTGCGATGGTCTTGTCCAGGATGAAAGACAAACCTGTCGGTACATATTTTTTCACTCTTAATGCCATTATTATTATAACAGCCGGTTTTTTGTATGGCTGGGAAAAAGCACTATACACCCTTGTAACCCTTTATGCTTCTACAAGGGTTATTGATGCCATCCATACCAGACATGAAAAACTTACAGCTCTGATTATCACGAAAAAATCCGAAGAAATGAAAAAAGCGATCCATGACCATCTTGTCAGGGGAATAACAACTTTCCCTGCAAAGGGAGCTTTTACAAATGAAAATAAGGAAATGATGATGATTGTCATCACCCGATATGAGTTATTTGACCTTGAAAGGATCATAAAAGAAGTGGATCCGAATGCTTTTACAAATATTGTTCAAACCACTGGTGTATATGGTTTCTTCCGCAGGGATTAAATGAATGGAGGGATGAAGGATGCTTCGGCTTTTGGCTGCTGCTGTAATTATCCTCACTATGCCTATGCAAAGTTTTGAAGCTTCTATAAAGGAAATGCCTTTTGATTTTAATGTAATGCCTCAAGCAGGACAGGAAACACTAAAGATCGATTTGCTTCTGAGGAATAAGGCCAATTATCCGCTGAGCTTTGAGTTTGGATCCTCTCAGTTTTATGAAGTGGAGATTTTCAGTCAAGAAGGCGAAAAGGTATATTCTTCCTCAGAAGGAAAAGCATTTTTACAAGCTATTCAAACCATTGCCGTCAACCCGGATGAAAGCAAGGTATGGGAAGAGCAGTGGGATTACAGGTATAAAGGGAATAGAGTTAAGGAGGGAGAGTACATAGTAAAAGCCAGGCTTCTGGCATCAAACTTAAATGGAAAAAAGTTGGAGACAAAACCTGAATCTGAAGCATCTGTTTATATCCCTGGCCCAAATCCTTCCATTAGCCAGGCAAAGGTTACAGGCAGGAACGGCGAATATATCATATTATTTAAAGCTCGGCCAAAAAGCGGAAAGCTATGGTATACAGTTGAAGACGGCCATAACGGGCTGCAGTCTGAAAAGACCATATTGGCTTCATCAAATAATTGGAAGAGCTTTAGGATAAAGATAAGCCTTCCTTCTGGAAACATACCTGAAAACGGAACAGTGGTTTTGCATTTATATGAAAAAGATGAAGACGGAGATATTATGAATTCTTATCCTGTTATACTGGAAAACAATTAAAAAGAGCTGGCAGCCATTGAGGCCGCCAGCTCTTTTTAGCGATACTGCGAATATTGTTCAAGTTCCTGCTGCATCTCCCGGAGCTGAGCCTGTTCAGCCGCTGTGGAGTTGGCAAATGCAGAACTTAAAGCATTTTTCGCCCGGGAAACAGTTTCTTCGCCTGCAGAATTTTTGGCTATTTCCACATATTTTCTGGCTTCCTGAAATAATCTGTTACCCATCGCTATATTCCTCCGAGGGATGATTCTTTCACATTAGCTAGTTTTTGGGCTTCCGCCTCAGCATAGGTCATGTGGTACGGGATACGCTCATCATGCTTACTAACAGTATCAGCACCCTGTTGAACGAAGCGTTTTGATTTATTACGTTTACCCATTCGAATCCCCTCCATGAAAGAGTTTGAAGCCGCAATTGGGCTGCTTCATCTTTAGTATGCTCTAAAGGAAGGATTTAAAAAGGGGATTTAATGGTTTCAATTTAATTCCTTTTGGTCAGCTGCTTAAAGAGCTTTAAGATTTAATAAGTCATTTAGATAAATGCCGATTCCATCTTCCTCATTGGTTAATGTGACCTCTTTGGCAATATTTTTCACCTGGTCGATCGCATTGCCCATGGCAATCCCGTAGCCTGCAAATTCAAGCATTTCGAGATCATTGTCCTCATCGCCAAAAGCAATGATCCGCTCGGGCGGTATTTGGAAATAATCAGCTGCTTTTTTGAGGCCAACAGCTTTATTCAGTCCTGTTTTCACGATTTCAATGACATGCCAGGGAGCCGCCCATCTGCGGTGGTCAATTACTTCGGCATGGACCTCGGAAAGATGATTTCTGATGGATTTTACATGTTCCTCATCAGTATGTATCAGCATGCTTGTCGGATTATCTTTTAAGTAACTGCGCAAATCTCCGGTCGTAATATTCGGATCGCCAAAACCGAAGATGTCGAGAAGCTTCTCATCATGGTAGTGCAAATAAACATCATCAATAACTTCTGCCACGATATTATGAATAGTATAGCTATTAACGGCTTCGACAATTTCCTTTGCCACGTTCATTTGCAGTGGTGTGTGGTAAACACCCCAATTATGGTCTTTAGGATGATGTATGTATGCACCATTGAAATTGACAATCGGCGTAGTCAAACCCATTTCACGATAGTATATTTCACTCGAGCGAAATGGCCTTCCAGTGGCAATCATTACTTCATGCCCTTGTTCACGTGCCTTTTGAATAATCATTTTAGTTTTAGCCGAGATGGTTTTGTCATCTTTTAATAATGTGCCATCAAGGTCCAATGCAATTAAATGTTTTTCTGCCATAAGATCTCCTTCTAAGCGCTCAGCACTTTTATAATAATAATGTAATTGCAGCCAGCGGACTGCAGCGCATTGCTTATATTGAAGTATGCCCCGCTTTTCTTTTAAGTGTAAAGGTTTTGGAAAAGAAAAGTCCACATGTTAAACTGAAAATATAGAAAGAATTTACATAAGACAAGAGCTTAAGCTTTTACAAAATCATTTTATACATATATGTTATCAATATTATAATAATTTTGTAAAAAAATTCATCTTGGTACAACAGGTTTAGGAGGAAAAAATGTGGTTGTTATTGAACGTAAGCTTATCAGAGAAATTCCTGTTCTTGAACTTGCCAGACAGGAAATAAAAGGGGAACCCCTGCCTTTTATCATTTTTGTTCATGGGTTTACGAGTGCCAAAGAACATAATCTGCATTATGCCTATCTGCTTGCAGAAAAGGGGTTTAGGGTAGTGCTGCCGGACACCTTATATCATGGGGAAAGATCCGAGGGCTTATCAGGCAGCGATTTAAACTTCAAGCTTTGGGATATTGTTCTGAATACCATTGCGGAATTGAACATAATCAGAAATGTCTATGAGGATAGGGACCTGATTGACCAGGGAAGAATAGGGCTTGTGGGCACCTCCATGGGGGGAATAGTCACTTTGGGCGCCCTGACACAGTATGAATGGGTCAAAACTGCAGTTAGCCTTATGGGTATGCCATATTATGAAAAGTTTGCTCAGCTTCAGCTTGATGAACTTAAGAAAAATAATATTAAGGTTCCGCTCACAAATGAAGAACTTGCAGATCTTCTGAGAATCCTTAGGGAGCGTGATCTGAGCCTTCAGCCAGAAAAGCTTGGCGGAAGGCCGCTCATGTTCTGGCATGGCAAGAAGGACCCGGTTGTTCCTTATTCCTATACATACCAATTTTATGAGACCATCCAGCCCCTGTATAGTGACTCACCTGAAAACCTCCTGTTTATATCAGATGAACAGGCGGGGCATAAAGTCAGCAGGGAGGGACTGCTTGAAACAGTTAAATGGTTCGAGGAACATTTATAACCTGTATTTTTTCAATTCATTTAAATTTTTGTTAAGATAAAGATAGTAAATAATGAAGGAGTGCTGCAGATATGGATCAGGATTTAAAAGACAGCATTATGGGTGCACTGGAGCTTGTAGTAGACCCTGAGCTGGGCATTGACATTGTAAATTTAGGCTTGGTATATGATGTGAAAATGGAAGAGGAAGGGAAAGCTATAGTTGATATGACTCTTACTTCCATGGGCTGTCCTTTGGCAGGCACAATTGTTGAACAAGTAAAGTCAGCGCTGGCAGATATCCCTGAAGTAAAAGACACTGAAGTGAATATTGTCTGGAACCCGCCTTGGTCCAAGGACAAAATGTCCCGCTATGCAAAAATTGCACTTGGCGTACGATAAAATTTAAGCTCAAAACAGCAGGAGTATTTCCTGCTGTTTTTTTGTGCCCTTGTGAGGTAGTTCACTTATTTCACATGCTGATTATCCTATAATAACAATGGAAAGACAAAATATAGTTTGCTTTGCGTTGACAAATGGCCGGGAGTAAGGCCATTAAGGAGGCATTTCTAATGGGATTTGATAGAGATTTTAATAAAGACCCTTTTATTGTGATATGGGAATTAACAAGGGCATGCCAGCTAAAATGTCTGCACTGCCGTGCGGAGGCACAATATAGGAGAGATCCGAGAGAACTTTCCTTTGAAGAAGGGATGGCCCTAATTGACCAAATCAGGGAAATGAATAATCCTATGCTTGTGTTTACGGGTGGAGATCCATTAATGAGGCAGGATGTATTCGACATTGCCGAATATGCGGTGAAAAAGGGCGTTCGTGTTTCCATGACGCCCAGTGCGACACCAAATGTAACGAAAGAAGCTATTGAAAAAGCCAAACAGGTCGGCTTAGCTCGATGGGCGTTCAGCCTTGATGGGCCAAATGCAGAAATACACGACCACTTTAGAGGGACTTCCGGTTCCTACGATTTAACGATTGAAAGGATTAAATATCTGCACGAGCTTGAAATTCCTGTCCAGATTAATACAGTGATCTCACGTTATAATATCGATTACCTTGAGGAAATGGCACAGGTTGTAGAAGAACTCAAATGTGTTCTTTGGAGTGTGTTCTTCCTCGTCCCAACAGGGAGAGGGCAGGAAAAGGATATGATCTCACCGGTTGAGCATGAGAAGGTTTTTACATGGCTGTATAACTTAAGCAAAAAGGTTTCCTTCGATATTAAGACAACAGCTGCCCAGCATTATCGCCGAGTTGTCATTCAGCAAAAAATGAAGGAAGCAAAAGATCAAAATGAGGATATTCAATATCTCGATGCACTTACACAGCAAGGGCTGACGGGTTCTATAGATGGTTTAGGCAGGGCGCCTAAAGGAGTAAATGACGGAAACGGGTTTGTTTTCATTTCACACGTTGGGGACGTTTATCCAAGCGGGCTTTTGCCTGTTAAAGCAGGAAATGTAAGGGAACAGCCGCTCGCTGAAATATACAGGGAATCACCCATCTTTAAAGATCTCAGAAATCCTGATAAATATAAAGGGAAATGCGGCCAATGCGAATTCCGTTATGTTTGCGGAGGATCGAGATCACGTGCATTTGCCATGACAGGGGATTATATGGAAAGCGAGCCGTTTTGTGTATATATTCCTAAGGCGCTTAGAACGAAAGCAGCAAAAGCATAAAGGAGTAAAGGAGTGCATCATGACTGCACTCCTATTCAATGCTGCAGTATACGGCAGGGCAATTTTCACAGCCTATTTCATTTTTTAAATACTCTAGATCTTTAATTGTAATTTTTCCATTTATTATTGAAATAATGCCGTCCTTCTTCAGTTCGCCCAGTATCCGGTTGGTGCTCTCTCTGGAGGTGCCGCAGAAATTTCCAAGTTCCTGATTCGTAAGTGGCAGATCTATGAGTATGCCGTCATTTACTTTTATTCCATAGCTGTTAGTCATTCTGATAAGAGTTGAATACAGGGCACCTTTTTTTCCATTGAGCACGAGATCTCTGAATTTGGTCTGTGTATTGCGGAAATGATCGCTCATCCATTTCATAAATTCATAGGCCAAAGTACTATTTTTAAAAATCTCCTTTTCCAGGACATCTTTTTTTATTACAGCTACCTCACCAGCTTCAAGAACTAAAGCATTCAATAAATATTTAGGATCGCTGGTAAATAAGGTCAGCTCACCAATGATTTCATTTTCCCCGCATAGCCTGAAGGTGAGTTCCCTGCCGTCCGCTGTTATCTTGCTGATTTGAATCTTGCCGGAAAGGATGATATATAGCTCATCAGCATCCATGCCTTCCTGAAAAATATAAGCCCCTTTCTGTGTTTTCATATGCCGGTCAGCGAAATGAAGAAGCTCTTTAATCTCAATGGAATGTGTCTGTTTAATGGCTGTATGAGCCATGGGAATCCTCCTTCATATAACAACTATCTTTTCTCACAATAATATCATTTGTATAGTGAAAACATTGCCGGCTTTTGTGTCTTTATTGTGGCATTTTCTATAGAAATGTCAGTCTTAACTAATAAACAGCAATTCCCTATTAACATTGCAGCGATTGTATGTTCTAATAGTAAAAGCTCTTAATTTGAGATACTGGGTTATTTCTGTTATTTTAAGGGAAAGGCTAAAATATACCTCTGTATAGAAAGCTTAATAAAGTCACTCTTTAAATGGAGTTGAACGGAATGGTTAAAACAATTATTAAAGATAAATTGAATAGACCTTTAAGAGACCTGCGCATTTCTGTCATTGACCGCTGTAATTTCCGCTGCCAATATTGCATGCCGGCAGAAATCTTCGGTCCTGATTTTGCTTTTCTTCCAAAAAGCGAGCTGCTCAGCTATGAAGAAATTGAACGGCTGGCTAAAATCTTCGTAAGCCTTGGAGTGGAGAAGATCAGGTTAACAGGCGGGGAGCCCCTTATGAGAAAGGACATGCCTAAACTTGTTAAAATGCTTTCAGACATTGAGGGATTAAAAGATATTGGACTAACCACCAACGGTGTATTGCTTCCCAAACATGCGAAGGACTTAAAGGAAGCGGGACTGTTGAGGGTTAACATCAGTCTTGACAGTCTGGATGATGAGCTTTTCGGACAAATCAACGGACGCAATGTGGGTGTCAAACCAGTTATTAAAGGGATTGAAGCAGCAAAAGAAGCAGGACTTGGCGTGAAGATTAATATGGTCGTCAAAAAAGGCCTGAATGATTCTGAAATTGTCCCGATGGCTAAGTTTTGTAAAGATAACGGCTTACAGCTCCGTTTTATTGAATACATGGATGTCGGCAGCACAAACGGCTGGAAAATGGATGAGGTTGTAACTAAAAAAGAGATTTATGAGATCTTAAAGGAACACTATTTATTAGAGCCGGTAGATCCGGATTATTTCGGAGAGGTGGCCAAGCGGTACCGCTATAAAGGCACCGATGTGGATGTTGGGTTTATTACATCTGTTTCTGAATCCTTCTGTTCAAGCTGCACTCGTTCAAGATTGTCAGCAAATGGCCAAATTTTCACATGCCTATTTAATGGTGAAGGGCACGATTTAAAGGAATTTATGAGAAAAGGCGCTACTGACGAAGAAATTACCGATCGGATTATTAAGATTTGGAATGGCAGAAAAGACAGGTACTCAGACGAACGGACAGAAGAAACCGCTGCAAACAGGAAAAAGATTGAAATGTCCTATATTGGGGGATGAAAAAGCATGTTTTGCTGTGTCATGAAAAATGGACATAGCGGGCAGGCTTTTATTTTTGCCGTTTGAATGCACAAAAAATCTGCAGCTGATATTGGCTGCAGATAATGAGTGTTTATATATATCGAGGAAAAAGAATATTATTTTCCAGATGAACATGCATGAACGTTTGGCTTTCTAAATCTTCAAGCCGCTTATATACAAGACGGTAAGAACCGCATGCATCAGCTGGAGGAGTAAAATCAGCTGTAATTTCCCTCAATTCCTTTAAGATGGAACCTGCATGATCATGCTCCTTCTCAAGCTCCCGGATATAGCTGATGATTTCTTCGCGATTTTCAACTTTAGGATCTTCAAGCTTCAGCAGAAGTGGAAAAACTGACTCTTCCTCTTTGGAAGTATGTTCAAGAAGCTCGTGCTTCAATTCATAGAATAATTGATGGACTCTAAGAAGCTCCTCATGGCTTTCTCCATGAACTCTTGACACCTTTGTTACATATGGGCTTAATTGCGATAGTTCTTCTTCAAGAGGACGATGATATCGATTAATGACATGTTCAATAATGTCTTCTGATGTACTATCTGTCCAAACCTCTAAATTATCAGTTTGGTTTTCCTTTTGAATTACTTCGTTTAATTCGTTAATCAGGACGTTCATATCTGCTGACTGTTCTGAAACAGCACGCGCCAGCGGAATATTTCCGCCGCAGCAAAAATCAATGCGATGACGTTTAAAAACATCACTTGTCTTTGGAAATTCATTTACGATATCTTTTACGAGACGATCTTCTGTAATCTGTATAGTCATTGTATTTTCCTCCTTCTATCTTGTGAACTATCTAAAGAATATACGAATTCCCTTTTTGATTTGGTGATGGGCATCACACTTGCAGGCTTTTTATAAAGTTTTTTGGGTAGACTCTTTTCGCATAAATTGTTATTCTTCGCCTATCAATGTTTTCCGTTGATTTCCGCTCCAGGCTGCTCACCGAACCGCGGGGTGGGCGGTGAGCCTCCTCAACGCTCCGCGTCTGCGGGGTCTCACCTGTCCCGCTACTCCCGCAGGACATTGAATAAGCTCCATTGAGTAAACACCGCACGAAGAAAATGCGAATGCATTTTTGAGGATCTCGCACCTTCCGCTACAATCAACTCAGTAAATAATATACAAAAAGCAACAAACCTTACGAAAACAGCCTTTGGGTAAACCCTCCACAGATGAAAACAGAAAGTGTGACGATTGTCATGTTATGGATTTTCATGTACGTTTATAATAATTGAATTAGAGAAGACATTAAGAAAAGTACATAGGAGCTGATATCATGCTGGAAAAAAGAACTCCCATTCCTGTTGCTGAAGCAGTTGAAAAAATCATGGCATATCAATTAACCGGAAGTGCAGAATACGTATCCATTAATGAAAGCAATGGCCGTTTTCTGGCAGAAGATTTAAAAGCAACAAATGATGTCCCTCATTTTGATCGATCACCATATGATGGTTTTGCTGTCCGTTCTGCAGATACAAAGGAAGCTTCAATGGAAAATTCCGTCGTATTTGAGGTGGTAGACCACATTGGGGCGGGGCATGTGACTTCTAAAAACATTGGTCCATTCCAGGCTGTGAGGATCATGACCGGTGCGCAAATGCCTCAGGAATGTGATGCAGTTGTAATGCTTGAACTGGCAAAAGCATATGAAGAAGACGGTAAGAATTTTATGTCCATAAAGCGATCCTATAAACAAGGAGACAATGTTTCTTTCAAAGGAGAAGATGCAAAAAAAGGAGATTCTTTAGTTAAAAAGGGGACAAAGATCAATCCCGGAATTCAGGCCATTCTCGCAACCTTTGGTTATGCAGAAGTGCCTGTTGCCAAAAAGCCTGTTATTGGATTATTTGCAACAGGAACTGAACTATTGGAAGTCCATGAACCGCTGGAGCCGGGGAAAATCAGAAACAGCAATGCTCATATGATTACAGCGCAAATTGAACGGGCCGGCGCGGAAGTTATTTATTATGGAAAGCTTCCTGACGAATTTGATACATGTTTTAATGCTGTGAAAGAAGCATTGAACAATGTGGATATGCTGATCACTACAGGCGGTGTATCTGTGGGCGATTTTGATTATCTGCCGGGCATTTATGAAAAGCTTGAGGCTGAGGTGCTTTTCAATAAAGTTGCCATGAGGCCAGGCAGTGTGACGACTGTTGCCCAGCATGAAGGAAAGCTTCTGTTTGGACTTTCGGGAAATCCTTCTGCCTGCTATGTCGGGTTTGAACTTTTTACAAGACCAGTCATCCGAAAAATGCTGTTCTCTGAGAAACCGCATTTAAGGAAAGAAACTGCTGAACTAGTGGCAGAATTTCCAAAAGCAAACCCGTTTACACGATTTGTCAGGACGTCTGTTAATTATTTGTCAGGACGACTGGTGGCAGCACCAAGCGGAGTGGATAAATCAAACATTGTGATGAGTCTTGCCGGTGCGAATTCGCTAATGATTCTGCCAGGCGGAACAAGAGGCTATGGCAAGGGGGACACCGTTGAAGTGCTATTGCTTGAGGACCATGAAGGAAGCGAATGGCCATGGTAAAGGAACCTGTTATCTTTCAGGTAGCCGGCTATCAAAACAGCGGAAAAACAACGTTGATAAATAAATTAATTTCAGGATTAAAAGAGAAGGGGCTTTCTGCCATTACCATTAAACATCATGGTCATGGCGGCAAACCTGAAACCCCGGAAGGAAAGGATTCTACAAGCCATATTAAATCAGGGGCTGCCGCTTCTCTTGTAGAAGGGGGAGGCAGACTGCTTATGCATGCCGAGAAGAAAAGCTGGAGCCTGGAGGAGCAGGTAAGGATTGTGCTGCAGCTGCAGCCGGACGTCGTGCTTATTGAAGGTCATAAAAAGGCATCTTTTTCTAAGGCTCTCTTGCTAAGAAGTGATGAAGATATGCACCTTATGAAGGAATTGACAAATATCTGTACAGTGATCAGCTGGGATGATAACGTTATAAAACCAAACGATGCAAATTTTGAAGCGCCGTTTTTCAGCATTGGTGATCCCAAAGGTCCTGATTGGATTGTTGAGTATTTAGTGAGCGAAAGAATGAAATAAAGTGAAACTTCAATCAGTGGGGGGGGCTCCTTATCCCCCACTGATTGTTAGTTGAACCAATCGGGCCTTTACGGGCAGTTTGACCACTTATCCTCCTTTGATTCCTCTGAGTCTTGAAGTGGGGGTCTTACTGCCCGTTAGACTGCGATAAAGATAAAAGCAGAACAGCCCAATTCTATTTTGGGCTGTTTTTAATATCCTCAAAATTGAACGTTTTGTGGCGTTGCGTGTATCAGTGATAATCTTCACTTTCTATTTACCCAGAAGATTATATACTATAGGCAGAAAGCAGCGGGGAGGTATTATAGATGAAGTTATTTATGCCAAAACAGCATGGTGCCTGGGCAATGCTGATTCTGCCATTTTGGCTCGGAGCAGCTGCATCTGATATTATTTGGTCTCATATCCCGTTTTTTTTAGGATGGATATTACTATATCTGGCCACTTATCCAGGACTTCTGCTATTTAAAAGAAAAAGAATGGCTTTATACTCTAAATGGACAGCCATTTATCTGGTCCCGGCTATTTTACTCCTATTAGTTCCTTTACTGGAAAGGCCATCCATTATCATTTTCGGACTTCTTATGGTTCCTTTTTTTATTATTAATGCGCTCTATTCTTCCAAAAACAGAGATAGAGCATTGGGCAATGACTTTAGTGCTATTTGTGCATTTTCAATAGCAGGTCTTGCGAGCAGCTTCTTGCCGCAGGGGGAAATTTCACCAATGGCCTGGACTGTGTTTGCGGCATCTGTTTTATTTTTTACAGGAAGCACTTTCTATGTAAAATCAATGATCAGGGAAAAGAAAAATAGTTCCTTTAAATGGGTTTCATGGATCTTTCATACTGCGGTACCGATACTTTGGCTGCTGGCGGGCGGATGGCTTGTATCTGCTGCGTTTCTTCCCAGCCTTTTCAGGTCGATTGTATTTTATGGGAAGTCATTTACACCTAAAAAAATTGGTGTTTATGAAATTGCTAATGCTTCAATATTCTTCTTTATGCTATTATTTGCCATACACACTTGAGAACCGGCCTGCACAGGCCGGTTTTTTCAATTTATCAAGAAATCGGATAATTAATATTAGAAATCTTTAAAACTTCAGTAAAATAGGTTGCAATTTTTCAAACCAGTTTCTATAATAAGAGAAACATTAATTCATAAATATGTATATAAATGATTAAATATACAATAACGTGTGAAAGGAGCAATTATGAACGTTTCAATAATCGGAACAACCGGATATGGGGGTGCTGAATTGCTCCGTATCCTCAAGCAGCATCCGGAATTTGACATTAAATCGATTCATTCTACTAAAGATAACATCCCCATTTGGAATGAATATCCGCATCTATATGGAATCTTAGACGAAAATTTACAGGGAATAGATTCAGATCAAATAGCTGCACAGTCTGATATTGTTTTTCTGGCTACACCATCCGGGATTTCGGGAAAACTTGCTGAAGATTTTTCAGGTAAAGACGTTAAGGTAATTGACCTATCCGGTGACCTTCGAATTCCTGCTCAAGCCTATCAGGAGTGGTATAAACACGCTCCTGCAAACGAAGCACTCGTAGAAAAAGCAGTATATGGTCTTCCTGAATGGCACCGCAGAGAAATAGCATCCGCAGAAATCATATCTAATCCTGGGTGCTATCCAACAGCTTCTTTGCTAAGTCTTGCACCTGTTGTAAATGAAAATTTAATAAGACCAGATAGTGTTGTCATCGATGCAAAATCCGGAGTGTCCGGGGCAGGAAGGGCGCTTTCGAGAACAACCAGCTATGCTGAAGCAAATGAAAACCTGCGGGTTTATAAGGTAAACCAGCATCAGCATACACCGGAAATCGAACAGCAGCTGATGAAGTGGAATTCCGAAATGAGGCCTATCACCTTCACGACCCATCTTCTTCCGATAACACGGGGCATTATGACAACCAGTTATGTACAGCTGACCAAGGAATACACTTCTTCTCAAATTCTTGAACTTTATCAATCAGTCTATGAAAACCAGCCATTTGTCCGGATTCGTCCGGAAAATACTTTCCCTTCTGTAAAAGAGGTTGCAGGCTCTAACTTTTGCGACATAGGTATCCATATGGACTCCAGAACGGGCAGACTGACAATCGTTTCAGTGATTGATAACTTAATGAAAGGCGCTGCCGGTCAGGCTGTGCAAAATGCCAATATAATAAGCGGATGTGATGAAGCAGCGGGTCTCGAATTTGTTCCGCTCTATCCATAAGGAGGAAAGATAAATGCAATTAGTATCTCAAGCTGAAGTAACTGAACTGCCCGCCGGAAGCATCATCACACCAAAAGGCTTTACAGCAGCTGGTGTTCATGCCGGACTTCGCTATTCCAAAAAGGACTTAGGGATTATTTTAAGTGAGACTCCTGCACATTGTGCAGCAGTTTATACAACCAGCCATTTTCAGGCGGCTCCTCTAAAAGTGACACAGGAAAGCATTGCAGCAGATGGGCTCATACAGGCAGTCATTGTAAATAGTGCATGTGCCAATGCATGTACTGGGGAACAGGGGCTAATAGATGCTTATCAAATGAGAAAATCAGCAGCAGATAAATTCAATATAAAGGAACAGCATGTGGCGGTTGCCTCTACCGGTGTCATTGGCGAGTATATGCAGATGGATAAGATAGAAGAGGGTATTAAGATGCTGAAGCCCGGCAATGAGGCATTACACTCAGACGATTTTCAGACAGCCATATTAACAACAGATTTAGTGATGAAGAAGTGCTGCTATTCTGCAGTTATAGATGGAAAAACAGTCACGATGGGCGGGTCTGCTAAGGGTTCAGGAATGATTCATCCCAATATGGCAACCATGCTTGCGTTTATCACAACGGATGCGAATATAGCCAGCTCTGATTTGAAATTTGCTTTAAAACAGGTTACCGATCGAACGTTCAATCAGATTACAGTTGATGGGGATACCTCAACAAATGATATGGTAATGGTCATGGCCAATGGAGCCAGCGGTACCAATAAACTTTCGCCAGATCATCCAGATTGGGATGTATTTATACAGCTGATTTCCAAAACATGTGAAAGTCTTGCCAAACAAATCGCAAAAGATGGTGAGGGAGCAACAAAGCTGATCGAGGTGGAGGTATCGGGGACGAAAACCGATGACGATGCTAGAGTGATCGCTAAACAGATTGTCGGCTCGAACCTTGTAAAGACTGCTATATATGGAGCAGATGCCAATTGGGGCAGAATTATCGGGGCAATCGGTCAGGGCCAGCCGGCTATTGACCCTTCTTCGGTTGATATTGCAATCGGACCTATAGTCATGCTGAAAGATAGTGTTCCTTTGGCATTTTCAGAAGAAGAAGCAAAAGAGTACTTATCCAATTCTGCCATTCAGATTACTGTGAATCTTCATCAGGGAGCTGGCATAGGGAAGGCCTGGGGATGTGACTTATCCTATGATTATGTCAAAATCAATGCAAGCTATCGCACCTGAGGGGGAAGCTATTTGAAAAGTATTGTCATTAAATGCGGCGGCAGTGTTATGGAAGAACTGGGAGAAGACTTTTTTGATAGTCTTTTAGTGTTAAAGAATGAAGGATACCAGATTGTTTTTGTTCATGGAGGCGGTCCGGCAATTAACAGCATGCTGGAACTTTATAATATCCCTCATGAATTTGTCAATGGGTTGAGAAAGACGACTCCGGCAGTTCTGGAGGTAGCAGAGATGGTCTTGGCAGGACAATCAAACCGCAAACTTACCTCAATGATCGAACTGCATGGATTGAGAAGTTTTGGCGTAAATGGCAGTGATGCAGGATTACTAAAGGCAGAATGCATTAATCAGGATGAGCTTGGACTGGTTGGAGAAATAACGTCTGTTAATCAGTCAGTACTGAAAATGTTATTTAACGAAGACCTGGTCCCTGTCATTACTCCTATTGCAGCTTCAGAAGGCGGCACGAAACTGAATATCAATGCCGACTATGCTGCGGCAGCAGTTGCCAATGCCCTTAAAGCTGAACATTGCATTTTTGTAACGGATGTAAAAGGAATTTTCATTGACGGCAACCTCGCTCCCCAGCTTGATGCGGATGAAATTGAACAGCATATAAACGATAAAAAAATTACTGGCGGAATGATTCCAAAAGTTACCTCTGCCTTGAGCCTAATCAGCAAAGGACTAAATAGCGTAATGATTGTATCAGGTAAAGAAAAATTTTATGAGGATGGCATATGGATCGGGACGAACGTATCTGCCAAGAAGGAGGTTTTAACTTGAGTAATCTATTTCCAACATATGCCCGGTGGGAAGTCGAGCCGGAAAAAGCAGAAGGAAGTTATCTTTTTGATAAAAGCGGAAAGCGCTATTTGGACTTCACCTCAGGAATCGGAGTCTGCAATCTGGGTCACCGTCCAGCAGCTGTCCAAAAATCTATTAACGAACAGCTGAATAAATTCTGGCATGTTTCCAATTTGTTCATACAGGATCAGCAGGAGAATGCAGCAAAAGCTCTCTCTGAAGCCGCGGGCATGGACCTTGTATTCTTTGCCAACAGTGGAGCAGAAGCAAATGAAGCAGCGATCAAACTTGCCAGAAAAGCCTCCGGACGGGAAAAAATCATTACTTTTCAGCAATCCTTCCACGGGAGGACCTTCGCCACTATGGCTGCAACAGGCCAGGATAAAATAAAAAGTGGCTATGGTTCCATGCTGGAAAAGTTTAAATATGTTCCTTTTAATGATATTAATGCATTAAAGGATGAGATGGATTTGGAAACAGCCGCTGTAATGCTGGAAATTGTCCAGGGTGAAGGCGGGATTCATATTGGGAATCAGGAGTTTCTTGCAGAAACAGAGAAGCTTTGCAAAGAATACGGTGCGCTGCTGATAGTAGATGAAATTCAGACCGGCATTGGCAGGACGGGGAAAGCCTTTGGATTTCAGCATTTTGACCTTGCTCCCGATATCGTAACCGCAGCTAAAGGCCTGGGAAGCGGAATGCCAATAGGCGCTGTAATTGGAAGAAAAGCATTAGAAGGGGTGTTTGGACCAGGAAGCCATGGATCAACATTTGGCGGGAACCCGATCAGCATTGCTGCAGCTATTGCTACAATGAAAACAATATTTAATGATGATTTTTTACAAGGCGTTCAGGAGAAAAGTGCGTATCTTTTTGACAAGTTGACAGAAGCGCTAAAACAGATCGCAGCTGTTAAAGAGATTCGCCAGCTTGGTTTTATGGTCGGTATTGAATCAGATACCCCCCTTCCATCTTTGTTAAAGGAATTAAGAGACCAGGGCTTGCTGGCATTGCCTGCAGGGGAAAATGTTTTGAGGCTGCTGCCTCCTTTGACAGCATCCAGATCTGAAATAGATGAAGCGGTACAAATTCTGCAATCCATACTGAATGAATTTTCGAAATCAGCTGTGTAAGCTGTATTATTTTTCAAATGAATGAATAAAAATTAATTAATTTATATAAATATACAAATAGCTTCGAGGTGTTGAGAATGGAAGGATACCTTCATTTAAATAGCGGCAATTCCTATAAGGGCCAATGGCTGACGGATCAGCCTGAACAGGAAATAGAAGGGGAAATCGTTTTTTTTACAGGAATGACAGGCTACCAGGAAGTATTGACAGATCCTTCTTATAAGGACCAAATCATTGTATTTACGTATCCTTTAATCGGAAATTACGGAATAAATGAGTCTGATTTTGAGAGCAAGAAACCTCATGTGGCTGGGGTTATTGTATATGAAGGAAGCCGAAATCCTTCGCATTACAAATCGGCTTATTCGCTTCAGGAATACCTTCAGAAATGGAATATTCCATTATTAGGACATATGGACACCCGATCCATTGTAAAGAAAATCCGTTCGGAAGGCAGCATGCCGGCAAAAATGTCTTCTTCGGAAACATCAGCTGACGGATTGCTGCTTCCAAAGGATGAAAAAGTTTGTAAAGTATCTTCACAAGCTATGGAGTGCTTTGGAGAGGGCAGCGTTCATATAGTTGTCATTGATTTTGGCGCTAAAAAATCAATTGTGGATTCATTGCTGAAAAGAGCGTGCAAGGTTACGTCTGTTCCATATAATACAAACTTTGAACAGATAAAAAAGCTAAATCCAGACGGTGTGGTGCTTTCAAACGGGCCTGGAGATCCAAAAGAATTAAAAAGCATACTCCCGGAACTAAAAAAGATGCTGGAGCTGTATCCATCATTGGGAATTTGCCTTGGCCACCAGCTGGCAGCTTTAGCATTTGGAGGCAACACAAAGAAGCTATCCTTTGGCCATAGGGGTGCCAACCATCCGATTGCGGACATGACAAAGGGCACAGTCTTTATGTCATCACAAAATCATAGCTATGTTGTTGATGAAGAAAGCATAAAAGATACTGGGTTTAAAACCCGCTATATCAACCTTCATGACCAGTCTATTGAGGGACTGATGCATAAGGTCCTGCCAATCCATACGGTGCAATTCCATCCGGAAGCACATCCGGGCCCGGCGGATGGTGATTATATTTTTGATGAATTTATGAATATGATTCAAGAGGAGAATAGGAGAGTTTTCGCTTATGCCTAAAGACACCAGTATCCAATCCATATTAGTAATCGGATCCGGCCCGATTGTCATCGGGCAGGCAGCAGAATTTGATTATGCAGGAACACAGGCCTGCGCAGCATTAAAGGAAGAAGGCTATAAGGTTATCCTTGTTAATAACAATCCGGCTACCATCATGTCTGACAAAGCTTTTGCAGACAAAGTCTACTTTGAGCCGATGACAGCTGACAGCCTTGAAAAGATTATAAAGAAAGAACGTCCAGATGGCCTGCTTGCCACACTGGGAGGCCAGACAGGATTAAATCTTGCATTTAAACTGAGTGAATCAGGTGTCCTTGAACGTTATGGAGTGAAGCTTTTGGGCAGCAGTATTGAATCCATTAAGAAAGGTGAAGACCGGGAAGCCTTTCGTAAGCTGATGAACGAGCTTAACGAACCTGTTCCTGAAAGCATCATTGTCCATGAAGTGGAAGAAGCCGTTCAATTTGCGCGTGATATTGGATTCCCTATTATCGTCCGTCCAGCCTATACCCTTGGCGGAACAGGCGGGGGAATTGCAGGAGATTTCGAGGAACTGACATCCCTGGTGCAGGGCGGGTTAAAAGAAAGTGCGATTAACCAATGTCTGGTAGAAAAAAGCATAGCAGGGTTTAAGGAAATAGAGTATGAGGTTATGCGTGATTCCCAGAATACGTGCATCACGATTTGCAATATGGAAAATATTGATCCTGTAGGGGTGCACACAGGTGATTCAATTGTTGTCGCGCCTTCCCAGACCTTAACTGATGATGAATACCAGATGCTCCGAACGGCATCTATTAAAATCATTTCAGAGCTGGGCATTATTGGAGGGTGCAACATTCAATTCGCCCTGGATCCGCATAGCAGGAATTATTACTTGATTGAAGTAAATCCGAGAGTCAGCAGGTCATCTGCCCTTGCTTCCAAAGCAACAGGCTATCCAATTGCCAGAATGGCTGCAAAACTTGCAGTCGGGTATAACTTATCAGAGATCATAAACCCTGTAACAGGAGACACATTTGCAAGCTTTGAACCAGCTCTAGATTATGTCATTGTTAAATTTCCAAAATGGCCTTTTGATAAATTTCCTTCAGCAGACCGCAAGCTCGGAACACAAATGAAAGCCACCGGAGAGGTAATGGGTATTGACCGGAATCTGGAACGGGCTCTTTTAAAAGCAATTCATTCACTCGAAGTGAAGGGAATGGATTTAATATCACCAGTCTTATCTGCTAAATCGGCAGGTGAACTGGAGGAACTGCTATTAAAGCAGACTGACGAAAGATTTTTTACCGTGATTGAATTGCTGCGGAGAAATCACTCATTAGAAGCATTACACTCTATCACAAAAATAGATTATTTCTATCTCCACATACTCAATGAAATGGTTAAACAGGAAAAACACATTTCTTCCTTAACACTTGATGGTGCAACAAAAGAAGAGCTGCAGCTTTTTAAGGAAAAGGGCTTCAGCGATAAGTTTCTTGCATTCGAATGGAATGTAACGGAGAAAGATGTCAGGGACAAACGGAAAGAGGCTGGCATTCTTCCGGCCTATAAAATGGTTGACACATGCGCAGCTGAATTTGAAGCACAATCTAATTATTATTACTCCAGTTATTTTGGTGAAAATGAACAGGTGAAGAGTGATAAGAGGAAAGTCCTGATTATCGGAAGCGGTCCCATCAGGATTGGCCAAGGCATTGAATTTGATTATTGCTCTGTTCAGGGAGTGTTTGCGCTGAAAGATGAAGGCGTTGAGACGATCATGATCAATAACAACCCTGAAACGGTAAGTACGGATTATACAACAGCAGACAGGCTTTATTTTGAACCGTTAATCCTTGAGGATATCTTGAATGTGATTGAAGCAGAAGGAGTCTCAGAAGTCATTGTGCAGCTTGGCGGGCAAACAGCTCTGAATCTGGCATCCGATCTTGAAGCTTATGGCGTTACCCTGCTTGGAACTGACTCAAATACAATTGATGCATTAGAGGACCGGAAGCTTTTTTATCAGCTATTGGATGATTTAAATATCCCGAGGATAAAAGGAGATGTTGTCCACTCAGAAGCAGAGCTAAAAGAAGCAGCTGAAAACATTGGATACCCCATTCTTGTACGCCCATCCTATGTTATAGGCGGCAGAGGAATGGAGCGTATTTCTTCATCATCTGAGCTGGAGAGTTATTTAACGAAAGGTGATGTCCCTTATCCAATTTTAATTGATCAATTCGTGCATGCTTTAGAAGCGGAACTTGATCTGGCAGCAGACGGAAATTATATCTGTGCACCGGCAATTATGGAGCATATTGAAAAAACCGGAGTGCACTCAGGGGACAGCATGTCCGTTCTCCCGCCGCAAAATCTCTCAGAGAAAGTCCAGAATAAAATGCTGGCCTATGCAAAAGCGATTGTGCAAAAGCTCAATTATAAAGGACTTATGAATATTCAATATATCGTGAATGGTGAAGAGGTATATATTCTTGAAATTAACCCCCGTGCAAGCAGAACGGTGCCTATTATCAGCAAGGTCACAGGTGTGCAGCTGGTAGAGATTGCGACAAAAATATTGCTTGGGAAATATAATTTGTCGAAGGATGAAATTCCAGCTGATTCGATACTCCCGTTTGTATGTGTAAAATTCCCGGTCTTCTCGAATTATGCTTTAAAGGGATTGGACAGCAAAGTAGGTCCTGAAATGAAATCAACAGGTGAGGGCATTTCACTGGCGCCCAACTATGAGGAAGCTGTCAGAAAGTCTTTCCACGCTGGTTTAAACGGTGTTAAGGGCAATTGTGTGGTAATAGCAAATTCTCCAAAAACAGACGAATTAACACATTATATTAATCAGGCTAAAGCTGTGCCTGTTTTCCTGTCTCAAGACAATATGGACTGGAATGCCCAGGAAACCTTTGCTTTATATAATCCCGGAATGAGTGAAGAAGATAAAAAAATGAGAGAAATGGGAACCAAAAACCGAATTTTGACTTTCAGTGAAAAGGAAACGTTTATTGCATTATTAAATTCAATGACGGCAGGCGAATTGGATGTAAAATCCATTGAAGATTGGCAGGGTATAAAAAATAATGAGGCAGAAAAGGAAGTGGGCGTCATATGATTTCAATTCAGGCAGCGGATAAGAGCTTAAATATTAAAGGGAAGGACTTTCTAACACTTGCAGACTTTTCAGGAGACGAAATAAAGGGGCTTTTGGAAAAAGCAAAGCAATTAAAGGAAGCTTATCTGCAGGGGGCAGAAACATCTTTCCTAAAAGGGAAAATTCTTGGCATGATTTTTGAAAAGTCATCTACGCGTACAAGGGTTTCCTTTGAAGCAGGGATGCTTCAGCTTGGGGGCCATGCCTTATATCTAAACAGCCAGGACCTGCAGCTTGGAAGAGGAGAAAGCATTGCGGATACAGCTAAAGTGCTTTCCCAGTATGTTGATGCGATTATGATCCGCACGTTCTCCCATGAGAAGATCCAGGAACTTGCTTATCATGCGGACATCCCGGTTATTAACGGCCTGACAGATCTTTATCATCCATGCCAGGCTCTTGCAGATCTTCTAACAATCGAAGAGAAAAATGGGGAGTTAAAAGGCCAAAACCTGGCATATATAGGCGATGGCAATAATGTGGCCCATTCATTAATGATTGCTTCTGCCAAGATGGGGGTAAATATCACGATTGCCTGTCCTGCAGGATATGAACCGGATCAATCTGTTCTCCAGCAATCACAAGAGTTTGCCGAACAAACCGGTTCAAAGGTAATCGTCACATCGGATCCTGAAGAAGCCGCTGCTAATGCCGATGCCATCTATACGGATGTCTGGACGAGCATGGGCCAGGAAGCAGAGAATGACAAGAGGCTCAAAGACTTTGCTGAATATCAGGTTAATCAATATCTTGTCCAAAAAGCCAAAAATGATTACGTCTTTTTGCATTGTCTGCCTGCCCATCGCGGTGAGGAAGTTACAGCAGAGGTCATTGATGGAAACAATTCCGCTGTATTTCAGCAGGCTGGGAACAGACTTCATGTTCAAAAAGCCATTCTTTCAGAGATATTATAAAGAAAAAGCCTTCTCATCGCAGAGAAGGCTTTTTCATTAGGCTATTTTCGCAAGGTTTGTTGCTATTTTATATTATTTACTGAGTTGATTGGAGCGGAAATCAACGGACAACATTGATAGGAAAAAAACAACTTATACGAAAAGAGCCTTTTATTAAGATAAGAAATAAACAAGCGGACCAACAATAAAACAATAAATCGCAAAATACTTCAGGTTCCCTTTAGCCATAATATTCATGAACCATTTCAGGGAAAAGTAAGAAGCAATCAGTGAGGCAAAAAAGGCTATTGTATAGGGCAAAGCCAATTCAGATAAATTGGGATCTGTTAAAATGTCGTTGAAACCCAATATCATTCCGCCGGCACTTACGGGGATATATAAAAGGAAAGAAAACCTTAAGGCTGTTTCCTGTTTCATCCCAAGTCCCATAGCGGCGACAATGGTAGCACCTGAACGGCTGATTCCCGGTATCAGGGCAACTGCCTGTGCAAAACCTACAATGATTGCGTCCTTATAAGATAATTCAGCATCATTTTTCCTTCCTCGTAAATTCCGGATCAGCCACAGGGCGAGTCCAGTTACGATTAGAGTAATCCCTACTGTCTTAATATTGGCAAGATGATCATCAATAAAATCCTCAAACAAAATACCAATAACACCGGCAGGGATGGTACCGATAATCAAGTAAATGATAAACCGGAAGTCTGATTCTGCCTGTTTATCCTTGGTTGTAACGTATGCAAGTCCATTTCGAATCAGTCTTATAATATCCTCTTTGTATATAAGCAGAACTGCTAATAAAGAGGCTGTATTTACAAGAAGGGCAAAGCTAAGACCTTTAATGTCCAGATCGAAAAAGTGCTGCGCAATTTCCAGGTGCCCGCTCGATGAAATGGGAATAGGCTCTGTAAATCCCTGAAACAAACCTAAAAACAAGTATTTAAGCAATGCCAGAAAATCAGTCACATTTAAATCCTCCAAATTGAAATCTCACACCTCCCCATTTAACAATAAAAAGGACGGCAGAGTAAAGTAATATCCTGTTCATTGCTTTTGGGGAATGCCAATAGTTTCCCTCATGAGAGATGCAAGAGTGGAAATAATAATAAGTGATTTACGATTAAAGGAGGTATTTGGATGGGGCAAAACAGACAATTTAAGCCTGGTCAGAAAGCGCCTAATAATGGAATTTATATAGAAATTGGCGAAACGGGAAGCAACGTCAATAATCCGCAAGTGCTTAAAATGAGAGCTGGAGACCAATTTCCGGAAACATCCAATCATAACCGGATTTGGACATATAAAAGAAAGCCCTGATTAATTAAATGGAAATTGGGGAAATAGGAAATGGAGCCATCCCAATAGCGGATGGCTTTTTAGATATGGAAAAAGCTGAAAACTTTACATATGAAAAGATTGACTTATAATAAAATTAAAAGGTCAAAAAAGGTCAAAAGGAGGTTGCATAATGGATGTAAATCGGATGACAGTGCGGCTTCAGGAAGGGTTATTGAATGCACAGACAATAGCTATTCGCGAACAGCATCAGGAGGTGGATGAAGCCCATTTATTCCTGGCTTTACTGGAACAGGAAAACAGCCTTGTGTCATTAATACTGTCCAAAGTGCAGATTCAAGCGGATTCTTTTTCTAATAAAATGCAGGAAGCACTTAGAAAGAAACCGCAAGTAACTGGTTCAGGAACAGAACAAGGGAAGCTGTATATTACCGGTAAACTGCAGAGGCTGCTGGCCGAAGCAGAAAATTATATGAAGACTTTTCAGGACGATTTCATGTCAGTGGAGCATGTATTGCTGGCTGCTGCAGCAGCGGAAACCGAAACGGCAGCAATTATAAAATCATACGGTATTAGTAATAAGCAAGTCGAGCAGGCGATTAAAGAAGTTAGGGGGAATCAGAGAGTGACATCGCAAAATCCTGAATCAACATATGAGGCATTAAAAAAGTATGGAAGAGATCTTGTCTCAGAGGTAAAGAAAGGAAAAGTTGATCCTGTAATTGGCCGGGATAGCGAGATCAGGAATGTCATTCGCATCCTTTCAAGGAAAACCAAAAATAATCCGGTTTTAATAGGCGAACCTGGGGTTGGGAAGACCGCTATAGTCGAAGGTTTGGCACAGAGAATTGTCCGTAAAGATGTGCCTGAAGGCCTTAAGGATAAAACCATTTTTGCCCTTGATATGAGCGCTTTAATTGCGGGAGCCAAATTCCGGGGTGAATTTGAGGAAAGACTGAAAGCAGTTTTAAATGAAGTTAAGAAAAGCGAAGGCAGAATTCTTCTCTTTATTGACGAATTACACACCATTGTAGGTGCGGGCAAAACAGAAGGAGCCATGGATGCAGGGAATATGCTGAAACCTATGCTTGCAAGGGGAGAATTGCACTGTATAGGAGCTACCACACTTGAGGAGCACCGCAAATATATCGAAAAAGATCCTGCGCTGGAACGGCGTTTTCAGCAGGTATTGGTGCAGGAGCCGGATGTAGAGGATACAATCTCTATTCTAAGAGGGCTGAAGGAACGCTTTGAAATACATCATGGAGTCAACATCCACGATCGTGCTTTAGTGGCTGCCGCAACCTTATCAGACAGGTATATTACAGACCGTTTCCTCCCTGATAAGGCGATTGACTTGGTTGACGAAGCCTGTGCAATGATCAGGACGGAAATTGATTCAATGCCATCTGAGCTGGATGAAGTCACAAGAAGGGTCATGCAGCTGGAAATAGAAGAAGCGGCACTAAGAAAAGAAAGTGATGAAGCAAGCAAACAGAGACTCGGAGACCTGCAAAAAGAACTGGCTGAACTAAAGGATCAGGCAAATAGCATGAAAGCTAAATGGCAGCTTGAAAAAGAAGGAATCCAAAAAGTCCAGGAAAAGCGGGAGCAGCTTGAGATAATGCGCCGTGAACTTGAGGAGGCTGAAAATAATTATGACTTGAATAAAGCAGCAGAACTTCGCCATGGAAGAATCCCGGCTTTGGAGAAGGAATTGAAAGAGCTTGAAAAAGCAGTTAATGAGAATCAAGGGGACCGGCTGCTGAGAGAGGAAGTCACAGAAGAAGAGATTGCTGGCATTGTAGCAAGGTGGACAGGTATTCCCGTGGTTAAACTTGTTGAAGGTGAACGTGAAAAGCTTCTTCGCCTTGAAAATATCCTTCACGAAAGAGTGATTGGACAGGATGAAGCAGTGCAGCTTGTGTCAGATGCTGTCCTAAGAGCAAGAGCAGGCATTAAAGATCCGAACCGCCCGATTGGCTCTTTCATCTTCCTGGGTCCAACTGGAGTGGGAAAAACAGAATTGGCTAAGGCACTTGCACAGTCACTGTTTGATAGTGAGGAACAAATAATCAGAATTGATATGTCCGAATATATGGAAAAACATGCTGTATCAAGATTGATTGGTGCTCCTCCGGGGTATGTAGGTTATGAGGAAGGCGGTCAGCTGACAGAAGCTGTCAGAAGGAAGCCATACTCAGTAATCCTGCTTGATGAAATTGAGAAGGCTCATCCAGAAGTGTTTAATATCCTTCTGCAGATGCTTGATGATGGAAGGATCACTGACTCACAGGGCCGCACGGTTGATTTTAAAAATACGGTTATCATTATGACTTCCAATATCGGCTCCCACTATCTTCTGGAACGCTCTGCCAATGATGCAGACATAACTGAAGAGATCAGAGACAATGTACTTGGACAGCTGAGGAGCCATTTCCGTCCTGAGTTTTTAAACAGAGTGGACGAAATTATCTTGTTTAAGCCTTTAGCTCTAAATGAAATAAAGGGTATTGTATTAAAATTAATTACTCAGCTTCAAGCAAGATTATCAGATCAGCATATTAAGTTAAGTATAAATGATGATGCGAGAGAATATATTGCAGAAAACGGATTTGATCCTGTATACGGCGCCAGGCCGCTCAAACGGTTTATCCAAAGGAACGTTGAAACAGCACTCGCCCGCAAAATAATCGCGGGAGAAATTAAAGATCAAAGTGAAGTTATTATATCAGCAGAAAACGGAAGAATTGAACTGCTGGTAAAATAAGGCCACAAATGAAAAGAATCATCCTGAATTAACAGGATGACTCTTTTCATTTCCTGCAAAAGCTGCAGATTAATGAATTCCTTCTTTCTCAACAGGACCTTCAGGAATGATGGAAGCGACAACAAAAATTAAAACAGTTGTCCCAACCGCCAGAATGGTGCCGGTTACAAAATCGTATGGCGCTCCAAGCATTGAGGAAACTACGTACGTTAACATTTGAACAAGAAGGAAAGTCCAGAAGAATGTCCAAAAGAATCTCATCTATTTCACCTCTAACATAATTAATCCCTTTTCATATTAGCATAAGCCATTAAAGAAATAAATTTATTTTTTCTCTTTTCAGCCCATTGATGAACTTGTCTAAAACTAGGCTAATCTCCCTTTCATTTTAAGTTTATTTACATACATTATATTATGAACAAACTTGCAAAGGAGTTTTACTATGGAAAGCCGGAACTTCCAGCTGGATACAGAATGGTGCATGATTCATTACCCAGATAAACCAAGTGGTTTCGGTATTCTGATAATTGGGGATGATCGGCACTTTGTGGATAGAAACTGCAGTTTTTGGACTCAGAATGAAGGGAAATATTCATTAATTAAGAAACTAAGACAAGATGGCTATACGATCTTTTATTCAAATTTATACGGAAGGCACTGGGGAAGCGATCGGGCTGTTGAGAAGGCTAAGTACTTGTATGAACATATCACGCGTACAGAAATTATAAACGAAAAGATCCATATTATTGCTGAGGGCATGGGAGCATTGGTTGCCCTTAGGCTGTTGCATGAAATGAGTGATTTAATCCGTTCAGCCGTATTAATAAATCCTATTCTTTCACTAAAGCATCATCTCGACCAGGAAAAAGAGCATAAGTTCTTTTATAAGAAACTATTAAAAGAACTGGCAGCTTCCTATGAAATAGAAAAGGATAACATAGCAGAACAGCTGAGCAAACATGAAAAAAACCTCACATCCGGCCTTAAAGTCCCCGTCAGAATCATTCAGGTTCTGGCCGGCGGAAGAGCTTACAAGCAATCGGATTATTTAAAGAAACGATCCATACAATGGGAAAATGAAAATAGCCCTATCTCAGTGTTTTATATCCTCCCGGATAAAAAACAGCGAATTTCTTCTCAAATGACAAGCTTCTTTAGAAAATATGAAAAAGTCCTGTAAATCTGCTTAAATTCCGCAAAGAAATAAAGACAATCCTTTGAGCATAGTATACATTAATATGCTTTCAAGGAGGGGTGAAGATGGACAGGGCAGTCATTTTAGGGACATTTGAATTTATAGGTTTCAGCCTGTGCAAGCATCTTCTGGAACAGGGCTGCGAGATAGATGGAATTCATTTCGACAAAGAAAAAGATGACGCTTTAATTTACGAAAAACGTCTGACAATCGGACGGAATGCCAATTTCAATGAAAAAAAATATTTTGAATGGATTAAATCGGGAAAAATACTAAAAAATGACATGATTTTTATAGATATATACGACTTGTATATTAGGAATAAGCTTGCTGCTTTAAGGGAGAAGGAGCTTATTGAAGGATTTCTTATGGAAAACCTGTCTATATTCCAGAGCCTTCAAGTGAAAATTGCATTTTTGCTCCCCATACAGTGGCTTAAAGACATCAGCAGAACACACAGCCGGCTGGAAGATGCTATTAAAATTCTTAAAGAAAACAATATTTCAGTTTCATCCTTTTATCTGCCTGTTATTTATGGTCCCTGGCAGCCTAAGGAATTTAGTTTTCATCAATCTATTGCGAAAGAAAGAGTAATGATAAGTGAAAGAGAATGGATACATGATGCTATCTATATTGATGATTTCATCAATTACTTATCAAGTTATGCAGATAGGCCTTTCGATGAGTCCTATCTTTTAAAAAGCAGTATCACCGGGCACTGGCGAAAATGCGCTGACTATCTTTCCTTTGACTATAATGAAAATTGGAAATGTCCCGATTTGGCAATAGGGAAAGTAACTGAAAGAACGATTCAGTGTTCAGTAAAATTCTCCGATGGTCTCGAAAAACAAAGAAGACATTTTATTTCATTAGGAAACCCGGATGACTGGTAAATTGGAAAAAAATCTTTCCATTTGAGATAAAGAAAAGGTAGAATTGAATTAGTCTGGTAAATTAAACCGGTAGCAGGAAGCGAAAGACAGAGAGGCGGAGAAAAAGAAGATGCATAAGACATTAAAGAAATTAGGGATCCTTCTTTTGTGCCTTCTTTTATTGGCCTCCTGCAGACAGCCGATGTCTGCAGGAAAACTTGAGAAAGCTGGATTATTAGTGCCCGATACTGTCAATGACCAAGTATGGGGGACCAAAGGCTATAAAGGCATGCTAAAGATTCAATCCCATTATGATATTGAGGTTTATTATAAAGAAGGAATGAATTCAGAGATGGTTGTTGAAAGAGCAGTTAAAGAGTTTGACCAAAAAGGTGTAAACCTGATCTTTGGACATGGCAATGAATACGCTGCATACTTTAATAACATCTCAAAAAAATATCCTGACATTCACTTTGTCAGCTTTAATGGTGACGCCCAAAATGAAAACACCACCAGTTTGAACTTTGAAGCATATGCCATGGGTTTCTTCGGAGGTATGGTTGCAGGACATATGACGAAAACGAATAATGTAGGAATACTGGCGGCTTTTGAATGGCAGCCGGAAGTAGAAGGTTTTTATGAAGGTGCAAACTATATCAATGATAATGTAAACGTGCAGATCCAATATGTCGGCAACTGGGACAATGATAACAAAGCCATCGCTCTTTTGGACAAACTTATTGCCAATAAGACAGATGTTGTATATCCGGCCGGAGATGGGTATAATGTTCCTGTTATCGAAAAGCTGAAAGAAGAAGGGCTCTACGCCATCGGCTATATTTCCGATCAGTCTGATTTGGGTGAATCAGTCGTCCTGACCAGTACAATTCAGCATGTAGATGTTTTATATGAACTGGTGGCAGAAAAATATAACGAAGGCGAGCTTGAATCAGGAAATCTATCCTTCGATTTCGAGGATGAAGTGATTTCACTTGGAAAATTCAGCCCTGACGTCGACGAAGAATACAAAAAAGAACTAAACGCTGTCATTGAGAATTACAAAAAAACAGGCAAATTGCCTGAATAGTAATTACCATACATAGGAGGTACTGCAAGATGAACGAAAAAAACATGGAATTCATGCAAATCGCAATGAAATACTTGCCAGAAGCCAAACAGCAGCTTGACGAAGCAGGCATCGAACTATCCATGGAAATGATCCAGCCATTCATGAACCTATTCATCAAAGTTATGAACGAAGCCTATGAAATGGGCAAAACGGATGCTTTGAATGAGAGTGAATAATGGGAAACCAGCCTTTTGGGCTGGTTTTTGTTGTTTTTGGGGAAACTCTGCCCCTACTTCTTCCAAAACATCTCCAGCAAAGGACCCGCTTTTTTCAGTAACGGCTTTAATTGATGAGCTGAAGACATCAGCGTATCAATGTTGCCCATGAGTTCCTCTACGTTTATGTTGTTCAGGATATTGTTTTCATTTTCTTTGCCGGAACTCGCTCTTTCAGTAGTTTCTCTCCTTTTTCCCCCTAAGAGCCAGTCGTCAGCTTCATGAGCATTTCTGCTTCTGCCTCCGAAAAGCCATTCGTCTTTCCCTTGATATTCTTCAGCACTGCTGTCGAATTCAATTTTCCCTTCAGCAGGCTTATGGTTTCTGACTCTTTCTCCAAATAAAAAATGTGTTAAAGGGTCTTCTGTATTTCCCCTGTCTTTTTCATCCTTGTTAAGCATATGCCAGTTCCCTCCTTCCAGATGCCTATATATCAGCATATGAAGAAAAGTTGACCGGGTATAGACATTTGTGGAGTAAAAGTACGGGAAGGTAAAAAGTGTTGCGTTATTGTATAAACTTTTGATAAAATTAGTACCAAGTCATAATAATTGATAATAATATTTAAATAGAGAATACTTATGGGTTTGTAAATATGAAAGGGAGTGGGGCTCCATGAATGCTGGAATTATAGGAATCGGAAGATATCTTCCTGAAAAAGTGGTAACAAATGCTGATTTGGAGAAAATAGTTGATACTTCTGACGAATGGATCCGGACCAGGACTGGAATTGAAGAGAGAAGAATTGCGGATGACAGCATAGATACATCAGATATGGCCTATGAGTCGGCATTAAAGGCTTTGGATAATGCAGGCATTGAAGCAGAGGATTTAGATCTGATTTTAGTTGCAACGGTTACACCGGATAAACCCTTTCCATCTGTTGCCTGCATGCTCCAGGAGAGGCTAAAAGCAAGCAAGGCGGCGGCAATGGACATTAGTGCTGCATGTGCAGGATTCATGTATGGTATCATAACGGCAAAACAATTTATTGAAACTGGGGCATATAAAAATGTTTTAGTAGTAGGTGTAGAAAAGCTTTCAAAAATTACAGACTGGAATGACCGTAATACTGCCGTTTTATTTGGAGACGGAGCAGGTGCAGCTGTAATTGGGCAAGTCTCGGATGGCCGGGGAATTTTATCATTTGAATTAGGAGCAGATGGCACTGGCGCAAAGCATCTATACCAGGATGAATATATCATCATGAACGGGCGTGAAGTGTTCAAATTTGCAGTCCGTCAAATGGGTGAAAGCTGCATCAACGTACTTGAGAAAGCTGGATTATCCAAAGAAGACGTGGATTTTTTAATCCCTCATCAGGCTAATATCCGCATCATGGAAGCTTCCCGTCAAAGATTAGAACTTCCTGTTGAAAAGATGTCCAAAACAGTGGATAAATACGGAAATACTTCTGCTGCATCTATTCCGATTGCATTGGTGGAAGAGCTGGAAGCTGGAAAAATTAAAGATGATGATTTGCTTGTGATGGTCGGCTTCGGAGGAGGACTAACCTGGGGAGCCATTGCGATAAGATGGGGAAGATAAGAACCTCATTTAAATATGATGCTAATATAAAAGGAGCTGCAATCTTATGAATAAAAGAAGGGTTGTTGTTACAGGCATTGGAGCTGTAACACCGCTTGGAAATAATACAGAAACGACATGGAATAATATTAAGTCAGGTGTTTCAGGGGTTGGACCGCTGACTAGATTAAATGCAGATGAGTACCCGGCTAAAGTAGCTGCTGAGGTAAAGGATTTCAATCCGGAAGATTTTTTTGATAAAAAAGATGCCCGAAAAATGGACCGCTTCACACATTACGCTGTTGCTTCATCCATGATGGCTGTTAGAGATGCAAACCTTCAGATTACAGATGAAAATGCTCATCGCATCGGTGTTTGGATTGGTTCAGGCATCGGCGGAATGGAAACATTTGAAAATCAATATGAAATATTTATGAAACGTGGATACAGAAGAGTCAGCCCATTCTTCGTGCCAATGATGATTCCGGACATGGCAACTGGCCAAGTCTCGATCTATCTGGGGGCAAAAGGGTTTAACTCATGTACAGTGACTGCATGTGCCACTGGTACAAACTCAATCGGAGATGCCTTCAAGGTTATTCAGCGCGGCGATGCCGATGCGATGATTTCAGGCGGGGCAGAAGCACCAATCACAAAAATGTCTGTAGCCGGATTTTGTGCAAACACCGCTCTTTCAACCAATCCGGATCCAAAAACGGCCAGCCGTCCATTTGATCAAAATCGTGACGGGTTTGTTATTGGAGAGGGTGCTGGAATTGTAGTACTTGAAGAACTTGAGCATGCACTTGCCCGCGGCGCAAAAATTTATGCAGAAATAGTGGGCTATGGTGCTACAGGGGATGCCTATCATATCACTGCACCTGCTCCAGGAGGAGAAGGCGGAGCAAGAGCCATGAAAATGGCAATCGAAGATGGCGGCTTAAAGCCCGATGATATCGATTATATTAATGCTCATGGCACAAGTACCGATTATAATGACAAGTTTGAAACGTTGGCAATCAAAGAGGTGTTCGGAGAGCATGCCTATAAATTGGCAGTAAGCTCGACTAAATCAATGACAGGTCACCTTCTGGGAGCTGCAGGTGGAATTGAAGCCATTTTCACAGTTCTGGCTATGAAGGAAGGAATCTTGCCGCCAACCATTAATCTAGAAAGTCCGGATCCTGAATGTGATTTGGATTATGTTCCAAATAAGGCCAGGGAAAAAGAAATAACAGCTGCAATGAGCAATTCACTGGGCTTTGGCGGCCACAATGCAACCATTGTTTTTAAAAGATATGAATAAGAAATAACCAAAGCTGATTTAAGGGAAGTCAAACCTCCTTTGAATCAGCTTTTTTGATTAACCAAATCCTTATACCTACATATTATCGAGTATAAGGAGGTGCAGAAATGGGATAGTTAGAACAGATTTATGGCTAGAGGAAGGTTTTAAAGAACCCCTTAAAATATGTGAAAAGCTTACCGAACCCTTCAATGATGATAATCCCCGAAAAATATACGAGTACCTAACAGGCTTCGGCATGTATACACCTGACCGGTTCAGCAGGAATATTTTCAAGGAGTTAAAAGAAAAGAAAGTGTGGGATCTGGCAAAAAACATTCACTTAAAATATAGGAGGATGTGGGCGGGACCTGACATTAATGTTTACATTTTCCCGTCTGGTGGAGGCGGACTTTTTTCGCGGCATTCTGGGAAATCAGGTGTATCCTTTGCAAATATGCTCTTTCTGTTTCTTCCTTCTGAAATAGAAGAAGCTGAACTAGAGGCATTATTTGTGCATGAATATCACCATGTCTGCAGAATTAACTCGCAGAAAAAAAAGCTTGAAGAATTTACGCTGCTAGATTCCATTATAATGGAAGGGCTTGCCGAACATTCAGTAGAAATACACTGTGGAAAGAAGTTCAGAGGATCCTGGTGCACCCGGTATTCGAAAGAGGAGATCAGGAATATTTGGGATAAATTGATTAAACCGAACCTGAAATTAAAAAAGAATGATAGGCTCCATCAAAAGATATTATATGGTGAGAGACCCTATCCTCTATTACTTGGTTATGCTGCCGGCTACGAAATTGTAAAGGAATTCAAAGAGAAAAAAAGTTTTTCTACAAAAATTTCTTTTAGTATGCCGTCCGAATATTTTGTAGATCAAACTTTATATAAACTGGATTCACATTCGCTTTAAAGCCCTAAAATGTGGGCTTTTTTTAAAATAAAGAAAAATGAATTTTAATAAATTTTAAAAAAATCTTGCAATTGTAATAAGTTTGTAATAATATTTTAGACAAATAGAATGAATTGACAGAATAATTAAAAATGTAAGAGGTGTCCTATGAGCGCAAATCCCCGTCAGCATAAAGACGCACCTTTACTAGAGGTGAAGAATCTAGAAACGGCTTTTTCCATAGATGGTACATACTATAACGCAGTTGATAATGTTTCTTTCCGAGTGAAACCCCGGCAAATAGTTGGAATAGTGGGAGAGTCCGGGTGTGGAAAATCTGTAATGAGCCTCTCTGTTATGAAACTCCTGCCTAAAGGCATTGGCAAGATCCGAAACGGTGAAATTCTCTTTGACGGTGTACATTTGGAGAACATGACAGATTCAGAGATTAATAAGATCAGGGGAAAAGATATCGCGATGATATTCCAGGAACCTATGACTTCATTAAATCCTGTCTTCTCGATCGGGTTCCAGCTGCAGGAAGTATTATTCAATCATATGAAGATCTCCAAAAAAGAAGCACGGCTTAAAAGTATTGCACTTCTAAAAAGTGTAGGAATTTCAAGGCCTGAAAAAATTGTAGATGAATATCCACATCAGCTTTCAGGAGGTATGAGGCAAAGGGTCATGATTGCCATAGCCATTGCCTGCCAGCCGAAGCTGCTGATCGCTGATGAGCCGACTACTGCCCTGGATGTGACTGTACAAGCCCAAATTCTTGAGCTTTTAAAAGAAATCCAGGAAGTCAATGATATGTCCGTCATTCTGATTACTCATGATCTTGGTGTAGTGGCTGAGATGTGCGATGAAGTAATTGTTATGTATGCAGGGAAAATAGCAGAGCGGACAGATGTAGATTCTTTATTTCACAATCCAAAGCATCCATACACTCAGCTCCTGATGGGGGCCATTCCGAAAATGGATGAAGAAGTGGAAAAGCTAAGCACAATAAAAGGAATTGTACCTTCATTAAAAAATATGCCTAAAACAGGCTGCAAATTTGCGGCACGCTGCCCTAAGGCAATGCCAGAATGCCTGACAGTTACACCTCAATTGGCAGAAAATGAAGAAGGACATGAGGTTGCCTGCCTGCTTTACGAGACAAGCCAGCCGAAACAAGAGGTGAACGCATAATGAGTACAGAACATAATAATACAGCTGTTCTAAAAAAGGATAAAAGCAGCAATGAAGTGCTATTAGAGGTTAAAAACCTAAAAACATACTACCCGATAAAAGGCGGAATCCTTAGAAGGACTGTAGCTGTCGTTAAGGCTGTCGATGATGTTTCCTTTGAAATTAAAAAAGGGGAGACATTAGGCCTGGTTGGAGAATCAGGCTGTGGAAAATCAACAGCAGGCAGGACAATACTCAGACTTCTGGAACCGACTGAGGGGCAAATCATCTTTGACGGACAGGATATCACAAATGTAAGAGGAACCAGCCTGAGGAAAATCCGCCAGGACTTCCAGATGGTCTTCCAGGACCCATATGCTTCATTAAATCCTACGATGATGGTCGGACACCTTGTGTCGGAGCCAATCAGAAATTACAACAGCAAATCCGAAAAGGAACTGAAGCCGGAAGTAATGGATCTTCTTGCGAAAGTTGGGCTGCCTGAAGATGCCTACTATAAATATCCGCATGAGTTTTCCGGCGGGCAAAGACAGCGTATCGGGATCGCAAGAGCCCTGGCTTTAAGGCCTAAGCTGATTATTGCGGATGAGCCTGTTTCAGCACTTGACGTTTCAGTCCAATCACAGGTATTGAATCTTTTAAAAGAGCTGCAGGATGAATTTGATCTTACTTTCTTATTTATTGCCCATGATTTGAGTGTTGTTAAACATATGAGTGACCGGATAGGGGTTATGTATCTGGGAGGCCTTGTTGAAGTTGCTGAAAAGGACAGCCTCTATGCAGAGCCTCTGCATCCATATACTCAGGCTCTGATCTCCGCGATTCCTGAACCGGATCCGCGCAAGAAAAAAGAAAGAATCATATTAGAGGGTGATGTACCAAGCCCGATTGATCCTCCGAAAGGATGTACATTCCATCCGCGCTGCGCACATGCAATGCCGGAATGCCAGAGTGTAAAACCGCAATTAAAGGAGGTGAAGCCTGGGCATAGAGTCGCTTGTCACTTATATAAATAAGGCTTTGTCAAAAAATATTTTTCGGGGGGAAAACAATGAAGAAATCAGCATTTTGGCTGCTTTCGCTTCTGCTTGTCATGTCTGTATTCCTTGCAGCATGTTCTGGCGGCGGAGAAAAAGCGAACACTGAAAAGGAACCAAAAGATGATGGGAAAGCATCTGGAGAAGTAAAAGAAGGCGGCACAGTAACATTCGGTTACACACAGCCATTTAAAGGCGTTTTATCTTTTGCTTATTATGAAGGTGAAGATGATGCAAATGCCCTTCAATTTATGCATGAAGGATTGCTCAAAGTAAATGATGAGCTTATTTCTGAACCGAACTTGGCAGACTATGAGTTATCTGAAGACAATACTAAATTAACCTTCAAGCTTAAGCAAGGTGTTAAATGGCATGATGGTGAAGAATTAACAGCGGAAGATATGGAATTTGCTTGGTATTTAATTGCAGATCCAACTTATGAAGGTGCTCGTTTTGCTAACGTAGCAATGATCAAAGGTGCTCAAGAATATAAAGATGGTAAAGCTGACAAAATTGAAGGTATCAAGGTAGTAGACGATTATACAATTGAGGTAACAGTAACTGAGCCTTCTGTTAACTTGTTGGAAAATATTTGGATTTATCCTGAGCCAAAGCACTACTACGGAGATATTTCTTCTAAAGAGCTTCCGGATGCCGATCAAATTCGTAAAGCTCCAATCGGTGTAGGTCCTTTTAAAGTGAAAAACATCGTACCTGGCGAAATGATCGAATTTGAGCGTTTTGATGATTACTGGCAGGGACCAGCCAAATTGGATGGCGTAGTTTACAAAATCATTGATGGTTCTCTTGCGCAAGGTTTAGTACAAAACGGAGAAATTGATGTTATTGAAGCTCCAAAAGATCAGTGGGAAGCTATTAAAGCTCTTGATAATGTAAATCCTGTAGAAGCAGATGCTATGTCTTACAGCTATATTGCTTTTGACTGGGGTCACTATGACACTAAAAAAGGTGTAGTAGTATCTGATAATAAGAAGTTCCAGAACAAATCCCTTCGCCATGCAATGGCACATGCTATTGACCGTCAGGCATTTATCGATGGTTTTGCAAACGGCTTAGGAAAACCATTAAACACTCCTTTCCCTTCAGTATCATGGGCTAAGATTGATGATTCAGAAATCAATCCATATGAGTATGATCCTGAAAAAGCAAAGAAATTACTTGACGAAGCAGGTTATGTGGACAAAGACGGCGACGGTTTCCGTGAAGATCCAGAAGGAAAGCCATTCACAATTAACTTTGATGCAATGGCAGGCGCTGAAACTTCAGAGGCACGTGCTCAATTCATCCTGCAATCCTGGCAGGAAGTTGGCTTAAACGCAAAGCTTAACGGCGGTTCATTAAAAGATTTCAACCTTTTCTATGACACTATCGAAGCAGATGATCCATCTGTTGAAACATTCATGGGTGCATGGGGACTTGCAAATGATCCAGATCCAGCTGGAATCTGGTTATCTACTGATAAGTGGAACATGTGGAGATGGTACAATGAAAAGTCTGATGAGCTAATTAAGAAGGGTGTTGCATTCCCTGAAGATGCAAGTAAAGATGTTACTGAACACCGTCAGGAAGTCTATAATGAATGGCAAAAGCTAGTTAATGAAGAATTGCCTATCATCTTCTTCGAGCAGCGTGTAGATCCATGGGCGATCAACAAGCGTGTTGGCGGAGTTAAAGTAACACCATTTGGAACAGATGAGTTCCACAAGTGGCACATTGTAGAGTAACAGAATAATAGGAACCTGTATTCCTTGGGGGAGTTGCTCCTCCAAGGAATACAAGTTTAACCAGCGAATAAATTTTTGTTTGGTAAGGGGAATGGAAATGCTACAGTACACAATTCGACGACTCATAGGTATGATTCCCATAATTTTCCTTATCTCGGTAGTGGTTTTCACCCTGGCAAAGCTTATGCCTGGTGATGCACTATCTGGAAAAATTGACCCATTAAACTCAGATCCGGAATATATTGAAGAAATGCGTGAGCAGATGGGATTGAACGATCCTATTCCTGTGCAGTATGTCCGCTGGATGAGTGGTGTGGTACAAGGGGATTTTGGAGATTCATTTGTTCATAAGCGCCCGGTTATGGAATTAATTGGTGACCGTTTGCCGAACACGATTATTTTAGGAATATCAGCTCTATTAATTACTTATTTCTTAGCCTTTTTAATGGGAAGATACTCTGGGCGGTTTGCCTATAGCATTGGAGATTATTTAATATCAGCGTTTAACTATCTAGCACTTGCAATTCCAAGCTTTGTTGCAGCTTTAGTTGCCATTTATGTTTTTGCCATCAATCTTGGATGGGTTCCAGCCAGTGGAAGTATCGGCAGCGGGGTAGAAGCAGGGACACTGGAATATTACTTAAGTAAAGCCAAACATACAGTCTTGCCGGCTATAGTACTTGGAGCCATGGCTACAGCCGCTTATACACAGTTCTTGAGAAATGATATGATCGAAAGCTCTCGCAAAGATTATGTTCGTACAGCAAGAGCTAAAGGTACGAAAGAATCTGCGATTTATAATAAGCACATTCTAAGAAACTCAATCATACCTATTGTTACTTTACTTGGATTCGATATTGCCAACCTATTTGGAGGGGCAATTATCACAGAAACCATTTTCACATACCCTGGCATCGGTTATTTATTCGTAGAATCAGTTAATTCACGTGATTATTCAGTCATGATGGCTATTGCCATGATGCTGACTATTTTAACACTAATTGGAAATTTAGTTGCAGATTTACTATATGGATTAGTAGATCCGCGTATTCGTTTAAGTTAGGTAGGTGAGAGTATGGAACCATCAATTTCACAGCAAACTTCGCCTGGTTTAGCAGAGCCTGTTAAACCGCCGAAGAGTCAATCACCATGGGCTCTCGCCCGCCGCAAGTTTTTGCGCAATAAAGCAGCAATGATCAGTCTTGTTTTCCTGCTGCTGGTCTGTGTAATGTCCATATTAGCTGAGCCGCTAACTATGCCGGTTGAGGAGACAGCTAAGATTAATTTAACACAAATGAGCAAAGAACCATCTGCTGACCATTACTTCGGCACTGACAAGTCTGGCCGGGACGTTTTTGCCAGAACTCTTCACGGCGGCAAGACATCACTCTTGCTTGCATTCTCTATCACGCTGGCTGTTATTACCATTGGTACTCTAGTTGGTGCTACTGCCGGATACTTTGGCGGCTGGGTCGATAATGCCCTGATGAGATTTACAGACTTTATGATGAACTTTCCATTCCTGCTGTTTGTTATCGTATTGAAATCCATTTTTATCGAATCAAGTACAGGAACCCTCATATTTGTAATAAGTGTACTAAGCTGGACAGGAACGGCACGTCTGGTGCGAAGCAAGGTCATGGCTGAGAAGGAAAATGAGTATATTATGAGTGCTGTTTCCATTGGATGCTCTGCACCAAAAACCATTTTTAAACACTTGCTGCCGAACGTCATGTCAACCATTATTGTTCAGGCAACCATTACTCTTGCAGCGATGATTGTAGCTGAGACAGGCCTAAGCTTCCTCGGATTTGGTGTACCAATCAACATTCCAACCTGGGGAAACATGCTTCAGGAAGCAAGAAGTCCTGATGTTTTAACAAGTAAATGGTGGATTTGGATTCCGCCTGCTGCGATTCTGACGTTTACAATCCTATCAATCAACTTCATAGGGGAAGGCTTGAAAGATGCCTTCAACCCTAAATCCAACAGATAGCAAAAAAACGCCTGTAATAAGGCGTTTTTTTGCTGTCTTGTGGCCTATAGCTTGTACATATCTAAACAAATGCTTTCATATACATGTAAAAAAGATAGTGGGAGTGAGTTTATGGCAGCAATAAAACCTTATATGACTCACAAATATAGTAAAGAACATGTTATTTAGGGCATTTTGGCTTTTAACGGGGTTTGGAGTCTCTGTTTCGGGAGGAGTCAGTGTCATAGGGTACTTGAATTTGCTTACAACTGGACAAACCTTCAAAGAATATTTGCATTTTATCACCTATCGCCCGGAATGCTATTTGCTTCCGATTGGAATAATTATCATTACATTGAGCATATATCTTCCCTATTCAAATGAGGATGATTAAAAGAGTATCTCATCAAAATAAAGCTTGCTAATTACAAAAAATGGATTGTGAGTGCAAAATAGGAATAAATTTACTGCCTGCTGCCCATACTGAGTGACAAATAGTTTGTTGAAGTGGGGGTTGAAAAATGTTGTATCTTCATGATGTTTGGGTGAATTGGTTTGAAGGAGAAGAAAATGGATACAATGTATGCCATTTTCATGAATGGAGAAAAGATGATGGGGTAGAACTGCTTGACCAGGTTCCGCTGCTGAAGATTGACCCGGTCCTTTTTAATTATATTGAGAATGATCTTTCTGAGCTGCCACAACAACTGCTAGATGACATTTATCAAAAAGCTTACTTAAGAAAAAATCATGAACGCATCCAATTGGAGTATTGCTTTGTTGTATCAGATGGGACAGGCATACTGGCTGTAGATACAATCGGCTACAATATTCCAATCAGAAAAAGCAGGTTAATACCAAGGCAGGAGCAGCTTGCATATGAAATGCTGGAAAATCAGGAAACGGCTAATTACTCTTTTAATGATCAAACCGCATTGAAGGAATTCCATATTCTTTCTCCTTCTCCGGATTTGATGGCAGGCCTGACAAGAAAAGAAAGACAGCTTAAACAGCTTCTGTTTATGGCGCTGGATCAGCTTCATTCCTCCAAAAATGATGCTGAAATTCGTTATTGGTATACGGAGTGGAGCCCTGAACGTTATACGAAAATACAATCAATGAATTTTGAAGAGGCCTGGTATGAATTATTTGATGAAAGTAAATACGGCTGGTCAAGTAAACATGAAAAGTTTTGTGAAAACTTAATAAAAGGACAGCCGTTTTTTGAGAAGTTGTGGGAAATGGAGCATGGTCCAAAAGTAAATTAAAAAAAACAGCCCAAGGCTGTTTTTTTATTTTCTCTTTCTGCCAAGTCCCATGGCGTTTTCCATTTTTTTAATCATTTTGTATGCGACTTTATTAGCTTTTTCAGCTCCTTGATCAAGTACAAGATCAAGTTCTTCAGATTCCATTAATGCATAGTATTTATCCTGAATAGGTTTAATTGTTCCAATAACAATATCAGAAAGGCCGGCTTTAAATTCCCCGTATCCTTTGCCTTCATATTCTCCTTCGATTTCTGCAACGGTTTTACCTGAAAGTATTGAGTAGATGGAAAGGAGATTAGATACTCCTGGTTTGTTTTCCTTATCATACTTAACAATGCCTTCAGAATCTGTTACGGCACTTTTTATTTTCTTTTCAATTTGTTTTGGGTCATCTAATAATGAAATAAATGATTTTTTATTTGGATCAGATTTGCTCATTTTCTTTAATGGATCCTGAAGTGACATTACTCTTGCGCCTTCTTTGGCGATTCTGACATCTGGAACAGTGAAGATGTCGTTGTACTTCTTATTGAATCTCTCAGCAAGATCGCGGGTTAATTCCAAGTGCTGTTTTTGATCCTCTCCAACCGGAACCAAGTCAGTATTGTATAGAAGGATATCTGCAGCCATCAAAGGGGGATAGGTCAGCAGTCCTGCAGAAACGGCATCTTTACCTTCTGATTTGTCTTTGAACTGAGTCATGCGCTCGAGCTCACCGATGTAAGAAACACACTGCATCATCCAGCCTGCCTGGGCATGGGCTGGAACTTCCGATTGGATGAACAGGGTGGATTTCTCAGGGTCGATACCAACAGCCAAATATAGGGCAGCAAGACTTCGAATGTTTTTCCTCAATTCCAGTCTGTCCTGGGGAACAGTTATGGCATGCTGATCAACAATGCAAAAATAGCAGTTGTAGTCATTCTGCAGTTCAACAAATTGTTTCATTGCACCAATGTAATTGCCAAGAGTAATTGTGCCGCTGGGCTGGATGCCGGAAAATATAGTTTTCATGTTTTTCCTCCTTTAATCGGCTTAAAGATCATGAATTGTCAGGTGTTGAAGTGAAGTTTGTCATGTAATTATAAAAAATGGCATAAAAAAGAACCATTCATCCCTATAAAATAGGGACGAATGGTCCGCGTTGCCACCCTAATTACTCAAAAACTGAGTCACTCTGCCCTATGCAGAAAAACGCATAGGTCCCCGATAACGCAGGGAAGCGCCTGAAAAATCAGAGGCTCAAAAGTCCATTCGATTTACCGGGCTGCCTGTTTGCACCATCCACAGACTCTCTGCTAACCCTGGGTAAATGTACTACTCTTTTTTCATTGCCGACAAGATCATTTATTTTTATCGTATTATATTATAAGGTAAACTATTCGGACACAAAAATCAAGCACAGAATAAGAAATTAAAGGGCGTTCATGCCTGTAGTTCAAGGAGATGTTTTACCAATATATGGTTGAAAAACCCTAGTAAAATAGCAAAATATCTTAAAAAAAAAATTTTTTTATTATCTCAAAAATCTTAATTTATAAGACTTTTTGACGAAAAATGTCGCACTTCAAGGAATTGCATGTACAAAAAGCCACTTGCAATAAGTTTTTAAACTATTTATAATAAACGTAACAAACATAATCTTTACGAATTTGTTACATTTAAAACAAAACTATATCACTCCAGATTGCGAGAATATGGTGCATATTGAGTAAGTTTATAGCTTACATATTATAGGTTAATCTATTTAATCTGAATTATCAGAATATAAGGATAATCTATCGTTAAGAGAATATAAACTTGCTTTTTTTGTTGCCTTTTAAATAGTCTGCAAATTTTTTAAATTGAATTAACAGACTATTTAAGTAATATATCTGGGGCGCACAGTTGTGTTTTTTGTGAAAGACAAATGGTAAGGGGATTGTTTGAGGAAATTAATAGGGGGTTAATACCGTGAACAAAAGATTATCGATCTTTTTTAGCATGCTGCTTGTGCTAAGTATGTTCCTTGCTGCATGCAGCGGCGGCGGAGACAATGCTGACGGCGGCGAAAAAGGCGGAGATGACGGCGGAAAGTCTGATGTACCGCAGGAATTAAGAGTAAATATCAACACTGAACCACCATCATTAAACCCAGGCTTAGCAGAGGATGCCACATCTGGTACAGTTCTTCGCCAGGTTCTTGAAGGTTTGACTCGTATTGGCAAAGAAGGAAAGCCTGAAAATGCAATGGCAGAAGATGTTCAGGTTTCTGATGACCAAAAGACTTACACTTTCAAAATCCGTGATGCAAAGTGGTCTAATGGAGACCCTGTAACTGCTAATGACTTTGTATATGCTTGGAAATGGGCGCTTGATCCAGCGAACAACTCAACATATGCATACCAGCTTTACTACATCGAAGGTGCTGAAGCAGCCAACACTGGCAAAGGCTCACTTGATGCTGTAGGCGTTAAAGCAGTAGATGACAAAACTCTTGAAGTAAAGCTTGTTAACCCAACTCCATATTTCTTGGAATTGACAGCATTCTATACTTACCTGCCGGTTAACAGCAAAGTTGCAGAAGCTAATCCAGAGTGGGCAACTGATGCTGGTGAAAACTATACAACTAACGGACCTTTCCATTTAACAGAATGGTCTCACAGCGATAAAATCGTTCTTGAAAAGAGCGAAACTTATTGGGATGCTGAATCAGTTAAGCTGGACAGCATTGAAATGATCATGATCAATGATCCGAACACTGAATTATCAATGTTTGACAATGGAGAACTAGATTGGGCTGGAGCTCCTACTGGTGCACTTCCAACTGATGCTATGCAGGCTCTTAAAGATGATGGCCGTTTAGTAACAAACCCAATTGCAGGTATTTACAACTACAAATTCAATACAACTGTTGAACCTTTCAACAATGTTAATATTCGTAAGGCATTTGCACATGCTATAAACCGTCAGGAAATCATCGACAATATCCTTCAGGGTGAACAGCTTCCAGCTATGGCGATTGTTCCTCCATCAATGTTTGAAGAAAATGAAAAAGGTTATTTCCCTGACAATGATGTAGAAAAAGCAAAAGAGTATTTACAAAAAGGTCTTGAAGAGCTTGGCTATAAAGATGCTTCTGAGCTTCCAGCAGTAACGCTATCTTACAACACTTCTGAAGCACACCAAAAGATTGCTCAGGCAATTCAGGATATGTGGAAGCAAAATCTTGGTGTTGAAGTAACCCTAGATAATGCTGAGTGGAATGTATTCCTTGATAAGGTAAATCAAATGGATTACCAAGTGGCACGTATGGGCTGGCTAGGTGACTTTAACGACGCAATGAACTTCCTTGAAATGTATCGTGACGCTGATGGCGGAAATAACAATACTGGATGGGAAAGCAAAGAGTTCCAGGATCTGCTTGCTAAGTCTTCAACTGAAACAGACCCTGAAGCTCGCCAGCAGCTATTAAAAGATGCTGAAGCAATCTTCATGGAAGATATGCCGGTAGCACCAATTTACTTCTACACTAATAACTGGGTACAGGCTGATAACTTAAAAGATGTTGTTGTATCTGGTCTTGGTGATGTTCAGTACAAGTGGGCACACTTTGAATAAAAAATATTGATTAAGACGAAAGGTATATGGGATTAATTGTCCCATATACCTTCGTTTCTGATTAAGGCATAGTAATAAATTGGAGGTGTTTGACAATGGCGAAATATATTGGAAAACGCTTGCTGTACATGCTTCTGTCTTTATGGATGATCGTTACGGCAACTTTTTTCTTCATGCGCATTGCACCCGGAAACCCTTTTGCATCTGAGAAAAAACTTCCTCCCGAAATTGAAGCTAACCTGAATGCTCATTTTGGCTTGGACAAGCCTTGGTATGCACAATATTGGGAGTATCTTGTTCGTATCGTGAATTGGGATTTCGGCCCGTCATTTAAATATAAAAGTCAAACTGTTAACGACTTGATTAATGAAGGTTTCCCTGTTTCATTTCTTCTTGGAATGGAAGCCATTTTTATCGCCGTTGCAGTAGGGGTTCTTTTAGGAATTATTGCGGCATTAAAGCACAATAGATGGCCGGATTACACAGCAATGATTGTGGCTGTATTAGGTATATCAGTACCTTCCTTTATCATGGCATCATTCCTGCAATATTTCCTGGCAATAAAAATGGGTATTTTCCCTGTAGCACGGTGGGAAACTTTTATGCACAGCGTTCTGCCAGCCGTGGCGTTGGCTTCAACACCAATGGCGTTTATCGCGAGGTTAACCCGTTCGAGCATGCTTGAAGTTCTCGCGAATGATTATATTAAGACTGCTAAATCAAAAGGTTTAAGCAGGGGAGTAATTACAGTAAAACATACGATTCGTAATGCCCTTTTACCAGTAGTAACTTATATGGGGCCACTGACAGCGGGTATTTTAACAGGAAGTTTCGTTATTGAAAGAATCTTCGGTATTCCTGGACTTGGTGCGCACTTTGTAACTAGTATCAACAACCGTGACTATACGGTCATAATGGGTGTAACCGTTTTCTACAGTATTCTGTTGCTTGTATCTATTCTCCTTGTTGACATTGCATACGGAATCATCGACCCACGCATCAAACTTGCAGGCGGGAAGAAAGGAGAGTAATTATGCAGATTTCGAAAGATAAATTTAAGTTAGTCGGAACACAGCTTGGTGAAGCTGAGAAGATTTCAAAACCAAGTCTTTCTTTCTGGAAGGATGTATTTATTAGATTTCGAAAAAACAAGCTTGCCCTGTTTGGATTAGTATTATTAGGACTGCTGATCTTCATGGCAATCTTTGGACCATATATGACTCCATATGATTATGCATCAAATGATCTAAGCAACAAAAACCAGTCCCCTTCTTCTGAACATTGGTTTGGAACGGATGATCTTGGTCGTGACATGTTTGCCCGTACATGGGAAGGTGCACGAATTTCCATCTTCATTGGAGTTGCAGCAGCTGTAATTGATTTGATTATTGGTGTGCTTTGGGGCGGTATTGCCGGTTATAAAGGCGGACGCACAGATGAAGGAATGATGCGCTTTGCCGATATTTTATATGGTGTACCTTATCTATTATTAGTAATCTTGTTAATGGTTGTACTTGGACAGGGATTGTCGACAATGATTATAGCCATGTCCATAACTGGATGGATCAATATGTCGCGAATCGTCCGTGGTCAGGTGTTATCTCTTAAAAATCAGGAATATGTCCTGGCTGCCAAAACGCTTGGTGCCAATACAAGCAGGATTATGGGCAAACACTTAATTCCAAATTCAATGGGGCCTATCCTAGTCACCATGACGCTGACTGTCCCATCTGCTATTTTCACTGAAGCATTCCTAAGCTTTATTGGTCTTGGGCTAACACCGCCGATTGCGAGCTGGGGAACAATGGCCAATGATGGACTTGCGGCTATGCGGTACTACCCATGGCGCTTATTCTTCCCTGCTGTGTTTATCTGCTTAACAATCTTTGCATTTAACGTGGTTGGTGACGGCTTGCGTGATGCTCTAGATCCAAGAATGCGTAAATAAGGAGTGAGAACATGGAAAAATTACTTGAAGTAAAAAATTTAGAAGTCTCATTCCAAACATATGGAGGTACAGTAAAAGCAGTCCGTGGAGTCAGCTTTGACCTTCATAAGGGAGAGACGCTTGCGATTGTTGGTGAATCAGGGTCAGGCAAAAGTGTTACTTCCCAGTCTATTATGAAGTTAATACCTATGCCGCCAGGCCAAATTTCAGGCGGGCAAATCCTGCTTAGCGGTGATGACATCGTGCCCAAAACAGAAAAACAAATGGAAAAGATCCGCGGCAAAGAAATCAGTATGATCTTCCAGGATCCAATGACATCATTGAATCCGACGATGAGAGTTGGAACACAGATAATGGAAGTGCTGATTAAACATCAGAATATGTCTAAAACTGATGCCAAAAACAGAGCAATAGAATTACTGAGACTTGTTGGTATTCCGATGCCTGAGAAAAGGGTAAATCAATATCCGCATGAATTCTCCGGCGGTATGAGACAGCGTGCGATGATTGCGATCGCTCTTGCAGCCAATCCCAAGCTGCTTATCGCTGATGAGCCGACAACTGCACTTGACGTTACGATTCAGGCGCAAATTCTGGAGCTAATGAAAGATCTGCAAAATAAAATGGATACATCCATTATCTTTATTACGCATGACCTCGGTGTTGTAGCAAATGTTGCGGACCGGGTAGCTGTAATGTATGCTGGCCAGATTGTTGAAATGGGTACTGTAGATGAAATATTCTATGACCCGCGTCACCCTTATACATGGGGATTGCTTGCATCCATGCCAAGCTTAGAAAATGATGAGAAAGCTGAATTAGCTGCAATTCCAGGGACGCCCCCGGATCTGACGAATCCTCCAAAAGGAGACGCGTTTGCAGCAAGAAATCAATATGCACTTGCAATTGATTTTGAAGAAGAGCCGCCGATGTTCCAAATCTCAGAAACACATTTTGCAAAAACATGGCTTCTTCACCCGGATGCTCCTAAGGTTGAGCCGCCGGAAGCAGTAAAAAAACGTATGCGCCAATTATCCTCCACTTTTGAAAAGCCTGTACTAGTCAAGGAGGGAAAATAGTAATGGCAGAAAAATTGCTTGAAATTAAAAACTTAAAACAGCATTTTAATGTTGGCCGTCCGAATATGGTGAAAGCAGTTGATGGGATTACTTTTGATATTTATAAGGGTGAGACCCTTGGACTTGTTGGTGAGTCTGGCTGCGGTAAATCAACTACTGGACGAACAATTATCAGATTATACGATGCAACTGATGGGCAGGTTCTTTTTGAAGGTGAAGATGTTCACGGCAAAAAATCTGCAAAAGAACTGAAAAAGTTTAACCGGAAAATGCAAATGATCTTCCAGGATCCTTATGCTTCCTTAAACCCTCGTATGACGGTTGCCGATATTATTGCTGAAGGAATCGATATTCACGGTTTGGCAAAGAGCAAAAAGGAACGTATGGAGAGGGTATACGAACTTTTGGACACTGTTGGTCTGAACAAAGAACATGCTAACCGTTACCCTCATGAATTCTCTGGCGGGCAGAGACAGAGAATCGGGATTGCGCGCGCTCTTGCAGTTGACCCGGATTTCATTATTGCCGATGAGCCCATTTCAGCATTGGACGTTTCCATTCAGGCACAGGTAGTAAACCTTATGAAAAAGCTGCAGCGTGAAAAAGGATTGACATACCTGTTTATCGCACATGATTTATCTATGGTAAAATACATCAGTGACCGCATTGGTGTTATGTACTTCGGTAAACTGGTTGAACTTGCACCAGCAGAAGATTTATATAATAACCCAATGCACCCTTATACTCAATCACTGCTGTCAGCTATTCCGCTTCCAGATCCTGAAACGGAACGGTCCCGCAGAAGAAAATCTTATGATCCGGCAGTTCACAATTACGCTGACAATGAAAAGCTGGAAATGCGCGAAATAACAGCTGGTCATTTTGTTTATTGCTCTGAAAAAGAGTATAACGAATTAAAAGCTAAATATGTCAAATAACAAAAAACGATCTCTACTGAGATCGTTTTTTACATCCTGGAAAAGTAAATGTTCGCTATAAAGGAATTACCAAGATGTAAATTGCCCAGTCACATATGGAGAGAGTGGAAATTCTCTTTAACACTTTTATTCGCTAATGTGTGCTTTTATATATAATACCTCATTTTCCGGAATATTACTATGAGAATTTTCAATTATTTATATTTTTCCGTCATTTTGTTTATTTAAACATGAATTTCATATTTTTTAATTAAATTGGTTTAAAGAGTACTTAAAAAGATAATTTAGTATAAAGATAGTTCTTAATTCTTTGAAAAAATTTATAATGTAGGTAGCAAGAGAATGATTAGAAAAGGGGGCATAACATGAATAAGTCATTAAAGTTAGCTGCTGCCTTAATGTTAGTGTCAGCTTTATTTATGTCAGCCAATCCAAGTGAGGCAAAAGAACAGGAAAATCAGGAAGCAGGACAAAACCCCCAAAGGGAACATGTTTCGCTTGTGAAAACTCTCCCGGAAAAAGTAAGCCGTTTTCAATTTGATTCTGGCTTTCATTTTCAATATCCAGATGCTGTAAGAGGCATATATGTCACAGGCCACTCAGCAGGGGGTGAAAAATTTAATAAATTAGTGAAAATGATGGATGAAACCGATTTGAATGCGATGGTCATCGATATTAAGGACGATTGGGGGAACTTAACGTATATACCAGAAGAAAAATCACCTTATACCGATATCGGCAAGCCTTACATAAATGATCCTAAAAAAGTCTTGAAAACCATGGAAGAAAAGCAAATTTATCCGATTGCCCGGGTGGTCGTTTTCAAGGATTCTGTTCTGGCGAATAAAAAGCCTGAATGGTCATATAAAGAAGGAAATACAGTATGGAAGAATGGCAGAGGTGAATCCTTTGTAAATCCATTTTTAAAAGAAGTTTGGGATTACAATATTGGAATTGCAATCGAAGCTGCAAAAATGGGGTTTCAGGAGATTCAATTTGACTATGTCCGATTTCCTGAGGGGTTTGAACACCGTGATAGCTCTTTGAAATATAGTATGGGTGAATACGAAAGTCTTAAAATTGAAAATGTACAAAAGCGTGTAAGTGCGGTTACTGATTTTGTCGAGTATGCCAGGAAGCAGCTCGAGCCATATGGGGTAAAGGTCTCGGTCGATATCTTTGGCTACACGGCGACCCTTCCTGAGGCACCGGGAATTGGCCAAAATTTCTCTAAGATCTCAGAACATGTGGATGTAATTTCTTCTATGATTTATCCAAGCCACTGGACATCTTATTTCGGCATAGCCAAGCCGGACCTGGAACCTTATAAGCTGGTTTCTGAATATGCTAAACTTGAGAAGCGAAAGTTGGGAGAATTGGATAGTCCTCCTGTATCCAGACCATGGCTTCAGGACTTTACAGCCTCTTATTTAGGAGCAGGAAACTATAAGGAGTATGGAAGAGCGGAAGTTGAAGCGCAAATAAAGGCATTGAAAGAACAGGGAATTAATGAATTCCTTTTATGGAATGCAGGTAATTCGTATACACGAAATGTGGATTATACACCATGAAAGCAAAAAGAGGCCGATTATTTCGGTCTCTTTCTTGATTTGTTTATCAATTAATTAAGTTACATATTATTTGACACGAATTTTGTATACGGTATCATAGTATAGAGGCATAGGCTACTGCTTTTTTTGTCCGCCTACGCTTTTCCATCCAGTCTGCACTCTTGCGGATTGATCCACGAACTCGGATTTATTTTTACCGCCAAAAATCTTTTCTCCAATACCATTAGTTAGTACACCTAACAAGGCAGTAAATCCAATTATAAGCAATGCAACAATTGTTAAATCAGTTATGTAACCAACCATGATAAACCTCCATCTTTCTTTTCACAGTCTCCTGTGATTAGTTAGTGTTTAAACATCCCTAATCATATTTTATTCGAAATTTTCCAGTATTAAAAGGGGAAATTCCACAAATACTTAAACTGATTGGAAATAATATCACCCTAAGTAAGTAAGTGGAAAGGAAAGCTGGGAGCTTATCATGCTGGAATAAATATTCATGCTCTTAAAACAATACTTTGTTTACGGGCAAAAAAGGAGAAGATCCATGCATTGGTATGAAAAACTGAATCAATATTTCCCGATTGAAGAAATGAAATCAAGAGAGCATATGGAAACCTTATTAAAGGAACGGTCAGACATCTATCATAAAGATGAAGGTCCACATCATGTGCTTATGTATGTTGAGCTGGATAACTTTGTTTTTATTGATTATCTGTTTGTTTCGAAGGAATCCAGAGGACAGGGACTTGGCCATAAACTACTTCAAACTCTTAAAGCCAAAGGCAAACCGATCATATTGGAAGTTGAGCCGGTTGATTATGAAGACACGGATACTGAAAAGCGCCTTAAGTTCTATAAAAGAGAAGGGTTTGAGCATGCCCAATCAATCGGGTACAGCCGCCGGTCTCTTGCGACCAATGAAATCAATACAATGGAAATTCTATATTGGTCCCCAGAGAACGAAAGTGAAGAAATGATTTATGAAGCCATGAAGAAAACCTATGAAATGATTCACACTTATAAAGATTCGCATTTTTATGGAAAGTCATATCAGCCAGTAGATGAGGTTCTGACTTATGAAGAAGATAAAAATGGACCGGATGTCTTAGAGGATTTATAAGAATTTGGAAAAACACAGCCATTTTTGTAAATGGCTGTGTTTTCATTTTCATTAATTAATTGAGAAAATATTAATAAGCATTTTGGTTTATTAAAAATTAACAAGGGTATATAAAGAATAATTTAGTAATGAACTAAAAAAATTCATACATAAAATTTCCTTAGGTTTAGGCTAAAGAAACTTTATGGAAGTAATTATAACAAAAAACATATAAAAAAATGAAACTTTTTGCTTGTTCATTCGTCTTATTAAGTAGATTCTAATTCTTAATCCGTTTGTTTAATGAATGTTTAATACTTTTATCATATTTATAAAAAGTTATACCAAATAGATATTGTTTAGTGTATAATTAATAATATAAATTCCTTGATTAAAGTTATTTTAATCTAGAACACTCTAGAAATATTTGATTAAACAAATATAATCTCTGATAGTTTCATATATGTCTAAATTTAAGGAGTGTGAAATTGTAAAATGGTCACATTATACACTTCACCAAGTTGTACATCCTGCAGGAAAGCTAAATCATGGTTGGAAGAGCATGAAATTGCCTATAAAGAACGAAATATCTTTTCAGAACCGCTATCGATTGATGAAATTAAAGAAATTCTTCGTATGACTGAAGATGGAACAGATGAAATTATTTCAACTCGCTCAAAGACATTCCAAAAGCTTGATGTAAACCTTGAATCAATGCCTCTCCAAGATTTATTTGAGCTAATCAAGGAAAACCCGGGGCTGCTTCGACGTCCAATCATTCTTGATGAAAAACGTTTGCAGGTGGGATATAATGAGGACGAAATAAGACGTTTCCTTCCAAGAAAAGTCCGTACTTACCAGTTGCGTGAAGCACAACGTATGGTTAATTAACAAATATACTTAAAATTGAGAGGCCTTCTTTCTGTTTAACAGAAGAAGGTCTTTTTGTCCTTTATGTGAAAAAGAAAAAGGAAAATGGATATAATAAGAGAATACTTAGTTAAGCCAATGAGATGGACCAACTGGGACAATATAGGCATTTAACGGTTTTTTTAAACATATGACTTTTTAATTCCCTTTATGCTCAATTTGTCATAAAATAAAAGTACAAGGTACAAAATACATTTTACCTTCAAGTTAATCGGGGATTAACCAATTGATTTACGGGTAAATGGATAACACATGACTGCTGGGGGTATTTAGTCCCTTCAATCATAGCCAGAAGGGAGAGTTGCTGCATGGAAATCGAACGTATTAATGATCATACTGTTAAATTTTATATTTCTTATCTTGATATAGAAGAAAGAGGCTTTGACCGTGAAGAGATTTGGTACAATCGTGAGCGGAGTGAGGAACTCTTTTGGGAAATGATGGATGAAGTCCATCAGGAGGAAGAATTTCTTGTTGAAGGCCCTTTATGGATACAGGTTCAAGCGTTGGATAAGGGTTTGGAGGTTCTTGTAACAAAAGCTCAGCTATCAAAGGATGGTCAAAAGTTTGAGCTTCCTGTCCCGGATGAAAAAGTGAAAGATTTGCCTGTGGATGAACATATAGAGGAAATGCTTGATCATCATTTCCGTAAATCCGATGATGATAATGATAACGGATATGAAGGAGATCTTGAGTTCCTATTAACATTTAAAGATTTCGAAGACATTATTTCATTATCAAAGCGGTCAATTCTTGATTCCATTACTACAAGGCTATATTCCTTTGAAGGGAAATACTATTTATTCGCAGAGTTCCCTGAAGAGCTTTTTGAAGAGGATGACATAGATAACATGCTGAGTATTCTTCTTGAATACGGGCACGAAACAAGTACAACTATTCACCGTGTAATGGAATATGGTAAATTGATTATAGAAAATGATGTTTTTGAAAATCTGAGAAAACATTTTAAATAGTAAAGAAAAGCCGATTTCATTTTGAAATCGGCTTTTCTGTATGTGAACTGTTTCATAGAAGCAATCAATAAGCTTAAGCTTTTTAGTATAGTTTGTTGCTATTTTAACTTAGTTAAATTTGCTGAGTTGATCTTCGCTGTGGGCACTTGATCCTCGAAAATGCTGACGCATTTTCCTCGTGCGGTCTTCATTCGAAGAAGCTTATTCAATGTCATGCGGGAGGAGAGGGAAGTGTGAGACCCCGCAGGCGAAGCCGAGGAGGCTCGCATTCCTCCCCGCGGGTTCGCTGCGTGCCTGCAGCGGAAATCAACGGGCTAAATTCATAAATAAAGAAACATTGATCTTTCAAAAAGAGCCTAAGCAAAAAACTGTAAGAGAATACATCAGACAAAAAGGAATTTAGCCATTAAAAATAGAACAATAAGGAGGAAAGGAGATGGTCATTTGTTAGTTGCCTCTATAGAGAATGGAGTGCGAATAAGCCTCATAGGTTCACACAGCATCCCGGCTTTACAGCAGTACAGGGAAAATCACAACTTTTACTGCCCGGAATGCAAAGAGAAAGTAATAATGAAAATCGGAAAGAAAAAAATCCCGCATTTCAGCCACAGAAAGGGTTCAGAATGTCCGGAAAGGTATGAAAGGGAATCAGAATACCATATGTCCGGAAAGGTGTTATTGTTTCAATGGCTAAAGAAAAAAGGGTTAAATCCCATTCTGGAACCATTTTATCCGGAAATATCACAGCGGCCGGATATTGGGGTCCATTACGAAGGTGTACATTATGCTCTTGAATATCAATGTTCAAGCATTTCAGAGGAGTTATTTATAAAACGTACAGAAGCCTACCTTATGGCAGGTATCGTTCCAATTTGGATACTGGCAGGGAAAAGTATTAAGCGTATGGGTAAAACAAAAATTTCTTTATCTGGGTTCCAATACCTATTTCTTCGGCAAGCAGCTTCAGGCCATTGGGTAATTCCATCTTTTTGCCCCACAACAAAGTCTTTTATCAATATCCACCAAATCCAGCCCCTTACAGTCAGAAATGCCTGCGCGCATTATGATGTAAAACCAATTTTCCAAGCAGATCCAGCTATATTATTTAATCCATATTTTAAAAATAATTTAAATATAGATGAATGGAAAAGAGAAGTTCGGAAAATAAAGAATTCCCTTTCACATAATAGCGGTGCTATTAGAAATAACTTTCTTCAGGATTTATACTCCCGCTCAATTGCTCCTTCGTTCCTCCCGCCTGAAATTGGCCTTCCTGTACGTCATTCTCCATATATAGAAACCTCACCTATACAGTGGCAGAGTTATTTGTTTATGGATATAATCGGCAAAGAGAGGCCCTTCTCACTTCCGCAGATGATTGCAGCCTTTTGCAACAGGGTAAAGAATAATGATATAAAAATCAGGTCAATCCCACTTGTGCAAACCGGGTCCGAAATCCATGCAATTAAAGAATATCTTGATGTCCTTATTAACTTAAACATTGTTAAACATGCAGAAAAAGGTTTATACAAAAAAACTGCATTAAGCAGTGAGCCTGATCATTACTCCCGTATAATCCAAATAGAGGACGATTTTTATAGAGGCATCACTCAAAGGATTTTGCAGGGCAAATAAATGAAAAAGTCTTATTTAACATAAAATAATTAAAGACTTCCACTTTTGCTCTTTAAAAAGCAGGAATTTTTTTCTTCAAAGAGAAGATAGTGTAATGGGACTTTTGAATGGAGGATGAATGTATGGCTAATGAAACAACAGTAAAGAAACTGCCGGCAAGGAATGAGATTTCACCTGAAGATACGTGGCGTTTGGAGGATATTTTCCCTTCTGATGATGAGTGGAACAAGGAATACAGTGAAGTTCAGAAGCTGATTCCGGATGCAGGTAAGTATCAGGGCAGGCTCGGGGAAAGTGCTGAAACATTATATGCAGCGCTTCAGTTCCAGGATCATTTACTTTCACGCCTGGGGAAGCTCTATACATATGCACATATGCGCTATGATCAGGATACAACAAATTCATTTTATCAGGGAATGGATGACAGAATTAAAAATTTGTATTCTGAAGCTGCTAGTGCACTTGCCTATATTGTTCCTGAGCTGCTTGCTGAAGATGAAGAGAAGATTGCAGGCTTTTTGAAGGATAAAACCGAGCTGCAATTATATAAACATTCACTGGAGGAAATTAACCTTCAAAGGCCTCATGTATTATCTGCTGAGCAGGAATCCCTGCTTGCTCAGGCTTCCGAGGTGCTTGGGGCTTCCAGTAATACATTTGGCATGCTGAATAATGCAGATTTGGAGTTTCCGTCCATTAAAGATGAAAATGGGGAAGAAGTTGAAATTACTCACGGACGATTCATTCGTTTTCTTGAAAGCGATGAGCAGCGTGTCCGGCATGATGCTTTCAAAGCTGTATATGAGACTTATGGGAAGTTTCGCAATACATTTGCAAGCACTCTAAGTGGAAACGTAAAAAAAGATAACTTCAATGCAAAGATCCGGAATTATGACTCCGCGCGCCATGCTGCCCTTTCTGCGGACAATATTCCTGAAAGTGTTTATGAAAATCTGGTCAATACCATTAACGATAACCTGCATTTGCTGCACCGCTATGTCAAGCTCCGCAAGAAGGTTCTTGGGGTTAAGGAGCTTCATATGTACGATCTCTACACTCCTTTAGTGAAGGAAGTAAAAATGGAGATACCTTATAATGAGGCAAAAGACCTGATTTTAAAAGGATTAAAGCCACTTGGTGAAGACTATCTAAATATTTTAAAAGAGGGTTTTGAAAATAGATGGGTTGATGTTCATGAGAATAAAGGCAAAAGGAGCGGGGCTTATTCTTCGGGAACCTATGGCACCAACCCTTATATACTAATGAACTGGCAGGACAATGTGAACAACTTATTTACTCTGGCTCATGAATTTGGCCATTCGGTTCACAGCTACTATACAAGAAAATATCAGCCATACCCTTATGGAAACTATTCAATTTTTGTTGCAGAGGTTGCCTCTACTTGTAATGAAGCCCTCTTAAACGATTATCTGCTAAAAACAATTGATGATGATAAGAAGCGGCTGTATCTGCTGAATCACTATCTTGAAGGCTTTAGAGGCACTGTTTTCCGCCAGACCATGTTTGCAGAATTTGAACATCTTATTCATCAAAAGGCGCAAAACAATGAAGCCTTGACTGCAGATTCATTGACTAAAGAATATTATGAACTTAATAAGAAGTATTTTGGGGATGAAGATATCGTAATTGATGAGGAAATCGGCCTGGAATGGTCCAGAATTCCGCATTTCTACTATAATTATTATGTTTATCAATATGCAACAGGCTTCAGTGCGGCTACGGCATTAAGCAAGCAAATTCTCCAGGAAGGCCAGCCTGCAGTTGACAGATATATTGAGTTCCTGAAATCCGGCAGCTCGGATTACCCAATTGAAGTGCTAAAGAAAGCCGGTGTAGATATGACGAGCAGCAAGCCGATTGAGGATGCCTGCAAAGTATTTGAAGAAAAGCTTAATGAAATGGAAAACTTGCTTTCTTAACAGTAAAGGTGCCAGGCTAAATTGCCCGGCACCTTTTTTGATGTTAAAAACCCTTAAATCTCCTTCGGTCATTTAAATATAAACATAAGATCAGGAGTGAAATAAATAGAATAGGCGACGTAATGAAAAGGGGAATAAGCTTCATGAGGCCGAAAATATTCAAAATAAAGGAGACTAAAATGAGCATCAGCATCAGAAATACAGGCAGCTTTTTCATATTGCAGTCTCCTCCTTGTACATATTTACAATTATTTTATGCGGTTGTCCAGAGTGTCATGACTTGATTTTGACAATATTGTGAAAAGGGGCACAAACTAATTGCCTTGTTCATTTTGGTCATGATATAGTACAGATGTGAAGTTGATCACATGCAAGCATTTACCCCTTTTGTTTGGACGTGAAAAATTTCTCCCATCCCCTTTGTTCGTAAAAAAATAAATTGTGAAAGAGCCGTGCATTAGACTGCATGGTTTTTTCATGAAAAAAATAAAGCTGTGCATTTCGCACAGCTTTGAGATTACCCGGAATATCTCCAGAAATTACCGTATTTTGCAGGTACATATTCAGCGATTTGCTTTAGCTGAAGCTTTTTCATTTCCTTGTTCACTTCGCTGTCTGTCATATCGTATACTACGGAGATCTCCTTACTGGCCACCAGCTTAAAATATTTTAAGAAATATTCCAGGGGCGGAAGAGGAGCACGCTCAGGTTTAGCAGGCAGCATTTCTTCCAAAATCTGTTCATAAATTTCATAAGGATAATACCCGGTTACTTTGATGCCTTCATCTTCTATGTTTTCATTGAAAAAGACAAGAGTTGGTATTTCTTGAACATCCATTTCAGAAGTTATTTTTAAATCGCATTGAAAAGCTTTGGCTGCACTATCTGAATGAATATCAGAAACAAATTCTACTACATCAAGACCGACTTCCTTAGCACAATCCTTTAGGACCTCAAAATTTGACACATTCTGCTTTTCAAGAAATAAAACTTCCTGGAGCTTGCGTAAAAATCTGATGCCAGCTTTTCTCCCCTGTAATTCAGCCGCTTTAATTGCAACTGAAGCCAGATGCGGGGAAGAAATTGGATTTTCGAACCAGAGGTTTCCATCACATGACATTCCAGAGCGGCTTGCAGTTTTTTCCCACAAATCAGCAATGTTTTCGTAGTTTTGTCTTTTCCCCATATTTAAAGTTGCCAGTCTGCCGCTTAATACATGCTTTATGGAGAAATAGCGGCCGTATTCAATCAGAAGCTTTTTTAAGGTTGGCTCCAGAGCCCAGCATTCAGGGCAAAGCGGGTCAACAAACATATAGACTTCTATGGGTTTTTTTTCACTGCCATAGCAATGTGGTGACGTGAACTTGATTTCATGGGATTCTCGCATATTCACGGGCTATCACCTTTCACTCCGGCCTCGGGTGTATTGATCATATGCTGAGCAGTGAGCACAAGCCTAGAGAAAAAGTCTTCCCTCAATTGTCCATCCAGCCCGATATGGTCCATCGCTTCATTCATGCATGAAAGCCAGGCCCTTGCCCGGGTTTCTGTTATAGGAAATGGCATGTGCCGCGCGCGAAGCATAGGATGTCCATGTTCTGAAGTATATAAAGGAGGTCCCCCTAAATACTGAGTCATAAATTGTTTTTGTTTTCTGGCTGTTTCTGTCAGGTCATCTGGAAAAATAGGAACGAGATCAGGATGTTGTCCTACGCGCAGGTAAAAAGCGTCAATTAGCTGGTGAAGCTTTTCCTCACCAATAGCGTCGAAGGGAGTGTGCATTTTCTCGGCCATATTTAAAACTCCTTTTATGAGTTAATCATTGTAAAAAAACTTCCTATTTAATATTAATTGCTGTAATCTCTTTTTATTTTATCAATGAGGGATTTATATCTCAAACAAATAGCTTACTGTGCCCTATAACGTTTCCTTGGCCAGCTTATTTTTTAGTATGGGTTAAGCCCTTTCTGTCAATCCGGAACATTTTCTAAAAAAGCACATGAAAAAGCCGCCCGGTAAATCGGGCGGCAGTCAGGAAGCTTAAGCCATAAACGAAGTGGTAACCTTCTTTATGTAATTTAGGGTTTCTCTAAAAGGCGGTATACCCCTGTATTTATCCACATTTCCAGGTCCGGCATTATAGGCTGCCAGTGCCAGTTCTACATTATCCCCATATCTGTCCATCATTTGCCGTAAATATTTGACTCCTGCAAAAATATTTTCTGCAGGGTCGAAGATATTTCTAACACCAAGCCCCCTGGCTGTTTCCGGCATTAGCTGCATCAAGCCGGAAGCACCTGCATGACTGACGGCATTCGGATTAAAGTTTGACTCCTGCTTAATGACTGACTTAATCAGATTAACAGGTACATTAAACATATCTGATGCTTTTTGAATCAGATCATCAAAATCACTTTTTGAAGATTCGGCTAACTTGGTTAGCTTAACAGGCGGTAGAGCAGCAGCTGCAGGAGAATCGGTTTGTAAAGCGCTAATATAAGGCTTTAAAGACGCAACTGCTCCAAGTCCGCCGGTGGTTTGATGTGATGAACCATTGTTTTCCGAAACCAGCCCTGCCAGCAGCTCTTGAAACAGAGGGTTAGAAGCATTTGTTTGTTTAGAGTTATTTAATCCTTGCAGTGCCTGCAGCTCCATCAATAGTTTTAGCTGATCTATGTTCATTGTATTGCTCCTTGGCAAAAGGCCAGTTTCTATTAGGCCTTTTGCTGTCTGTATTTTTCGTTATAAAACCTCTTAATTTTATTTTCGGTCTTCCTGACAGGAATGTTAAGCTGCTGAAGTAAATTAAGAAAAACCATTTGGCCTTCCTTCCGATCATCTACTTCAAATTCTATCTCAAAATCTTCCTTATTTAAATAGCGGCTGTGATCAAGAACAGCCAATCCTTTATTGTATTCCTTTTCTGCACGTTTTGTTGTGAGAGTGCCAAAGTATCGAAGGTTATCTGTCTTTATGCCAAGCTCTTCTAAGGACTTTTTTATCTGTTCCCTTGGGATTTTCCCGGTCTGAATCATCTCTGCTGCTTCGGACTCAGAAAGATCTTCATTCGTCTCCAGCAGCCCTTCAGGGTGGGGCTGTTTAAGAGTCAATTCAAACGAGCCGTACTTCTGCCTGATCCTTAAGGCACTTCCTTTTTCCTTCAATAAAAAATCAGGTGTATCGAAATAATGATTCTCCTGTTCCGAAAAATCTTCACTTCTTAAATTCAAAAAATTCATTAAAGCGGTAAATTCATCTGTGGTGATCATGTTTTTAAATTCGATTTCAATATTTTTATTAGACAAGCCTGTACACCTCAGCTTTAAGTAATTATCTGTATTATCTCCTTATTAAGCATGGACTTCAATCCTTTGAAGATCTTTTTAGGCTTGTGTTAAATTCATTCAGGGGAGTTTGCTTCCTGCTGCTGTAAAAATTGCAGCAGGGGTTTTACTGTCCATAAAATCTGCGATAGAATAGGTAATGACAATGGAGGTAGAAAAATGAAACAGAAACTTACAATTGTAAATGCAGAATGGATAGGAAATGAATTAATCTTGGGAATAGAGTCTGGGAACGTTTCAGGTTTAACCGCTATGCAGCAAATATTAGCTGATTCCGACAATCTTTCATTTATTTATATAGCAGAGAAAAACGATGACTATACATATATTTCCCTTCCGGAAACAGTCTGGCCGGAATTAAAAAAGGCACTTGATGGCCACATGAGGGTTTATGCTTCTGACATTAATCAAGCTCGCCTTGAGCTTGCAGGATTTCATGAGGAATTAGGAGACTTAATCGAAAATATCCGAGGGAACAGCAATTACGGAAATGAAATGGTAGAAAAAGTAGAGAATGTATTCCAGCTGAATGTTTAAGCGGCTTAATACTTGGATATAGAGATAGGCTATGTATTTGAACAGAGATCAATTTTGCTGATTTACAGGAGCATGTAAGCACCTGTAAATCAGGTGCAGTACGGTTGCCGTCTTTTTTATTTCGGATATTTGGTGGTGTTGCAGGTGAAGCATTGGGACTTATTTTTGGCGCCATATAAGCAGGCGGTTGAAGAGTTGAAAATAAAGCTAAAAGGCATGAGAAGCCAATTTGAAATGGATTCTTCCCATTCTCCGATTGAATTTGTTACCGGAAGGGTAAAGCCAATTGCCAGCATTTTAGATAAGGCAAATCAAAAAGGCATTCCACTCGACAGATTGGAATCAGAAATGCAGGATATTGCCGGTGTAAGAATGATGTGCCAATTTGTTGATGATATTAAGAGAGTGGTTGAACTATTAAGACAAAGAAATGACTTTGAAATTGTTGAAGAAAGAGATTATATATCTCATAAAAAAGCAAGTGGTTACCGTTCTTACCACGTCGTGATCCGTTATCCAGTTCAGACGATCAAGGGAGAAAAGAAAATACTTGCGGAGATTCAGATCAGAACTCTTGCCATGAATTTCTGGGCTACGGTTGAACATTCCCTGAACTACAAATATAAGGGCCAATTTCCTGAGGATATTCAGATGAGGCTTCAGCGGGCGGCAGAGGCTGCTTTCAGGCTTGATGAAGAAATGTCACTCATTCGCGGTGAAATCCAGGATGCCCAGGCATTCTTTACAAGAAAAAAAGAAAAACAGCAAAAGGGAGAAAACTAACAGTATAAAAGAGGAGCTTGGATAAAATGAAATTTGCCATTACCTCAAAAGGAGATTCAAAATCGAATACACTCATGCACAAAATGAGAACCTATTTATTGGACTTCGAGCTTACATATGATGAAGAAGAGCCTGATATAGTCATATCGGTAGGCGGGGATGGCACTTTACTCTATGCCTTTCACCGATACAGCAGCCGCCTGGACAAGACCGCCTTTGTTGGTATACACACAGGCCATCTTGGATTTTATGCAGACTGGGTTCCGGAGGAAATCGAAAAGCTTGTCATTGCAATTGCCAAAACCCCGTATCAGGTAATTGAATATCCGCTCCTTGAAGTGATTATCCGCTACCAGCATGGCGGGAAAGAAACCCGTTATCTTGCATTAAATGAATCTACGGTCAAGGCTGTAGAAGGTACCTTAGTTATGGATGTGGAAATACGAGGCCAGCATTTTGAACGGTTCCGCGGAGATGGCCTGTGTGTTTCTACACCATCAGGAAGCACAGCATATAATAAGGCGCTTGGAGGGGCAATTCTGCACCCTTCTTTGCCTGCCATCCAGCTTGCTGAAATGGCTTCCATTAATAATAAGGTATTCCGTACAGTGGGCTCGCCGCTCGTACTGCCGGCCCACCATACATGCATGCTGAAGCCGGTGAATGAACCGGATTTCCAAATTACTATTGATCATTTGACCCTTCTTCATAAAGATGTAAAGTCAATTCAATTCAGAGTGGCAGATGAAAAGATCCGTTTTGCGAGGTTCAGGCCATTTCCATTCTGGAAAAGGGTCCACGATTCTTTTGTTGCTGATTGAAGAAAGGTCACCATCTGACAGAACAGGAGCCTGCAGCTCATGGCACGTTTTGAATTACAATGGAAAATTACTGCCCGGGAGGCGGGCTTATTAATCAGGGAGTTTTTAAAAGACAATCATATTTCCAAAACTGCACTGACAGATATAAAATTTGACGGCGGCTTTATTCAGGTGAATGGTCAGGAAGTAAATGTCCGTTATGTGTTAAGAGAAGGTGATGTTCTTCAGGTTGGATTCCCTGAAGAAGTTCCAAGTGAAGGCATGAAGGGGGAAGACTTGCCCCTGAATATTCTTTATGAAGATGATTATCTTCTTGTAGTAAACAAGCCCGCAGGTGTGAATTCCATTCCTTCTAGAGAACATCCTTCCGGAAGTCTGGCTAATCGGCTGATTGGATATTATCAGCGAATCGGCTTAAAGTCTGCTGCCCATATTGTGACACGACTGGATAGAGATACATCTGGCCTGGTTCTGATTGCTAAACACAGGCATGTACATCATTTGTTCAGTGAACAGCAGCGCTCACGAAAAATCCATCGCATGTATCAAGCCTTTGCTGAAGGCTCAATCTGCCCGGATGCAGGAACAATAGAACAGCCGATTGCGCGAAAGAAAGACAGTATAATTGAGCGGGAAGTCAGTGAGGAAGGCCAATATGCATGTACACATTATCAGGTCATCGGCCGGCATAAAGAATTTACACACGTAAAACTGAAACTTGAAACTGGCAGAACTCATCAGATCAGAGTTCATTTGGCATGGCTTGGTTTTCCTCTTGCAGGTGACGAATTATACGGGGGCACAAGGCGGTTCATCAGGCGGCAGGCGCTGCACTGCTGCAGCCTTTCCTTCGAACATCCATTCCTGCACAAACCCCTTATATTTGATCAACCGCTTCCGGAAGACATGAATTGTCTTTTGTCGCAGTCTAACGGGCAGTAAGACCCCCACTTTAAGACTCAGAGGAATCAAAGGAGGATAAGTGGGAGTCAAACTGCCCGTAAAGGCCCG
>NZ_NJQY01000019.1:0-49392 GCF_010628845.1 Bacillus sp. 22-7
TTACAGGAATGCTGCCCCTTTTGTTTAATAAGAACATTAACATTCTCGATTACCACCGGGCACAAATACATTGTATAATTTGTTAAAATAGTTTCTAATAAATCTCAACAAAAATTCTATCAGAACATATATTCGTGTATAATTCCTTTATGACTACTAAGGGAGGGGTTCTTTTGAATTCAATTGACCTAATTATTTTAAACTTTAATGAAGTTCGAAGAAGAAGCGTTAATGTCTGGACATCAATTCCTGAAGAAAAATTAAAATGGAAGCCTGATGATGAAGCCATGAATTGCACAGAAATGATCAGGCATGTTCTGGAAAGCGAACATTATTATCACCTAGCACTTATAAATAGAGGAAGTCTTTCAGAGTTTATTTCACCTTTTGAAAATAGGCCTTTCACTACTGTAAACGCGGAATTGGAGTTTGCAAAACCATATCGCAATAAGTTCATTGATACAATCAAGTCATTTTCTGATGAAGATTTAACAAACATAAAGATAGACCGCTCTGATTCAGGATATATAAGAGACTTGGGGGATATGCTCCTCCGTATTGCCTACCACGAATCAATTCACACTGGTCAGCTTTTGGATTATTTAAGAACTGCAGGGGTACCACGGGTTCGAATCTGGGATTAAAATTATAGTAAAGGTGCTTTCACTGTAGGGAAGTACCTTTTTATTTTGTATTAATTCTTGAAAGACTACAAAGTGAGATAGCATTCAAGGGCTCTTCTTCCGCAAAACTGCCCCGTTAGTAAAAATGCGTCTCTACTTACTGTAGAAAAGCCTCCAAATATTGTTAGTTTCTTATTAACCGTTATACAGAATTAAAATCTGAAAGTTTCATTTTTGATAAAAAATACAACCATCTATTTGAACTCCAATTTGTTTCTAATTTTATTACTAAAACACTTTTAATTTACTTTTATCAACAATCTCCCTCGATTGTTTAAATAGAAAAAAAGCTGCCTGATTAGCAGCTTACCTAGAACTACTTCTCAATTAACTTTTTTATCGCGCAGACCACCAATTCCGGTTCGTCATTTTGTATATAGTGGGCACTGTTTTCAGCAATGACCAATTCTCCATCTGAGGATATTTTAAGAATCTCTCTCTGCATTTCATTCCATAACTTTTGGGATTCCATGGAATAATGCGCTTTCTTACCCGCTGAAAGAACAATTAATGGTACATTTAACTTTTGTCTAGTGTCTTTTAACTGCTTTAAACTTTCCATAAATTCATCATAATTTCCTTCGTAAACGAATTGATTGTTATATGCTTGCTGAAAATCTTGTGGCATAGCAGGGAGAAATCGCTCTCTGTAATCTTCGGGAGTAGAGTCAATCAAGACTAGTCCACACACTTCATTTGGATATTCTGCAGCAAACATCCGCATATTAACTCCACCAAATGAATGACCTGCTAATATGTAGGGAGGCTTAATCTTGGCTTCATTAAGCAGTTCCTTTAATTCCTTTACCATTTCACGGCTTGTTCTGGGATTAGAGCTTGATTCACTTTTTCCAAGTCCAGCTCTATCATAAATTAGTATACTAGAAAGCATTGAAATCTCCCTTAATACTGAATTCCAGGCCTTAGAGTAGTCTCCATATCCAGCATCCATGATAACTGTTGGTTTTCCGTTATTTTCTCCCACTAATCTAGCGTATAGTTTACATTTACTTATAGGTATAAACATTTCCTTGTCCATCGGTTCATTCCTCTCATTTTGCCAACTAACGTTAGTTGAAATTTAACAATATTGAAACTATTATTCAACGATCCTCCCCGTTAGTAACCTATCAAAATGTCACCTGGCTTAGCAGCTTAACATTTAATGAATGATGTCTGGTCCCCCACCGACTTTAAAGCTTAAGGCACTTATTTTAAGTAAAGTCTACTTTTTGTGCTGCTGTATACCTCTTCATTTTCTTTCGTTCATGTGTATTATTTTATTTAAGGGGAGGTATATGTAAATGAAAATTGAGCGCTTATCAAATGGAAGAGTAGAAGATTTTTTAAATTACTGCAGGCTTCATAAAGGAGCAGTTGATTCTTCCTTTTTATATGAGGATGATTTAAAACAATTTCAGAATACTGAAGAGAACCCAGCCTATTTAGCAATTGATGAAAACGGGAAAGTAAAAGCAGCCGCTTCCTTGATTATGGATGAATATGCGAAACGCGGGCGGAAATCAAGATTCCGCATTTTCCACTCTGAGATTGAAGATATTGATGTTTATAAAGGCTTAATGGACCAATTGTTGAAGTATAAAGAAGGCTACGATAAATATTTTATATTTATACCACTTGATAATAAGAAGCTGCAAAGTAATCTATCACAATTACAATTTTCAGCAGAACGGTATTCGTTTATCCTTTTACGAGATCATTCACCGGTTGCGTCAGTAAATCTTCCGGAAAACTATAAAATCAAAAATTATGAATCAGGGAAGGACGAAGAAATCTGGTGTATGGTCCGAAACACTGGTTTTGCTAAGCTTAAAGGGAGCGAAACACCAATGAGCCCGGACCAAGTAAAGAAAATGATGGCTTCTGATGACTATCTTGATGGCGGGGCCATGATACTCTACCATTATGAAAGGCCGGTTGGAGTGGTGAAATGTTCCGACGATGAATATAATGATATTCAGACAATGAATATCGGGTCTTTAGCCTTGATTCCAGAGTACCAAGGTAAAGGATTAGGAAGAATGCTTCTGCGGAAAGCTCTGCAGTTTGGATTAGACCAGTCATACAAACAAATATATTTATCTGTAAACGGAGAAAACGAGCAAGCAAAATCATTGTATTTGCAAGAAGGATTTAAAGAAGCAGAAGGCTTTGTGTGTTACTCTTGCCATTTTTAAATACTTAAACAAAAATATGGCAGTCTGGAATTTCAACAAGAGGTTCCGGCTGTCATATTTTTTCCGCCCTTAATGTTGCAGCCTACTATTCAATTCACTCCATAACTTCTGGGTTCCATAGAATAATGAGCTTTCGTACCCGCTGAAAAATAAGAGCCTGCGATTTATTTTTTAAATGATAACCCTTCTTCTTCTAAGGAGGTTCTCATAATAGGCAGGGAAGCTGGTCCAATACCATGAAGTTTTAATATTTCTTTTTCTGTGTAATTTGATAGTTTTTCCAAAGTGTCTATTCCTTCGAATACCAATGCATTCCTTGCAGGAGCACTGAGTTTTGAAAGGAAGCCGCTTTTGGGTTTATTCTCTTTATCACAGGCAGGGCAGCTTTTACACTCACTAGTTTTGTAAAATTTATGTCCCTTTTCACAAATCCTTAAACTTTTACCTGCTGCCAAGATAATTCCTCCAATCCTAGTTTAATCCTGTATTATCTATTATGAATCGTATATTCATTTTATAAACTATTCGTATTTACCGCCACCCTATTCATGACTTCCCTTTTCATTTAAGCTTCCCGACTGGTTAAAAAGGGATCGGCTGTAATGAACAGCCGATCTTTGAAATTCAATTTATACAGATGCTGCTGCAGCGTATTTTTCTTCTAGTGTCTTCTTTAGGAAGGCAGCTAATTCGAGCATGCCATACTTACCGGCTTTCGCTTCCGCATCCGAATTATAGTTTGTGTTTGTATTAATATCATACGTAAAAATGTCACCTTCAGCATTTCTGATAAATTCGATTCTAGCGACTTGAATATCATTCCTGGCCAGAACCTCTTTATATTTTTCCAAAGTTTCGTCCTCAAAATCATCAATGACCTGGAACTTAGGCTTCTCTTCAACCTCTTCTCCTACCGGGCAGAATAAGTCGCCAATCTGGCAGGCATCAGCCGGACAAAGTTCAAATCCATCGGAAGTATCAACCCTGACAGCATAAACAAATCTGCCCCCAACAAATTCGCAGCGCGTTATATAGCTTTCAGGTGATTGAATATATTCCTGAATAAGAGTAATGCCATCTACCGGTTCTTCGAAGGAAGGACCTTCCACATAAGATTTTAAAGCTTCAATACTATGGAATAATTGAACACCCAGACCTTTGCCGGCACGATTATGCTTTGTGATAAACGGCTGTCCGGCAAAAGCTTCGGCTGCCTTTAGGATATTTTGTTTTCCAACCGCTGCAATTGTTTTTGGAGTCCTCACACCAGATTTATTTAACTCCAAGTATTGTAAAACCTTACTTACTTCCAGCTTTAAAGCGTTCGTTCCATTAATCACCGTACGGTCATGTGCTTCAAGCCAGGCCAATACTTGTCCGGAAAATTCAGCCGCAAAACGGTGATCACGTGTATGAGAAGAAGCACTCATACGGCTATAGAAAATACCTTCCGGGGGTTCTGCCGATAAATCCAGCGTTCCTTCGTCTAAATGCCATTCTTCATAAGGAACACCCAGTTCCTCCAATCTTTTTGTCAAATGAACTGTCCACTCACTATTTTCATGTATAACGTATACCTTGCTCATTATTCAGGCCCCTTTCTAGCTCTTTATTAAACTGCGTTTTTGTTCCACTAATGGCATAACCGTCTTTGCGAAGCGTTCCATTTCCTCCAGCTGAGGTGAAAATTGCAGCAACAGCAGGTCCAGCCCAGCTTCTTCATATTGCAGGATCCGATCAGCAATTTGCTCTGGTGTTCCTACTAGATTTGGACGCAGACCTCTATTGGAAACAGAGTAATCCTGCAGCTGAATCTGCTGCTCCAGATGTGACTTTGTCGTGAAGTCCTTAAAGCCGGCATAACCATTGGAATCCTTTACAGTCGTGATTTTTTCAAGCTCAGCGAGAGCCTCTTCTTCTGTCTCACGGCAAATAACATACGCTGCCATTCCGAATGAGCTTAATGGCACATTCCCCGTTTGTTCACGCCGCGCCTTCATATCGGCTATTTTTGTCTCAATCTCTTCAACCGTTCCGCCGTGCATAACATAAGCATCACATTTTTCGGCAATGGTCTGCTTGCCTTTTTCACTTTCACCGCCTGCATACAGAATCGGATTAGGCCGTTGAACAGGTTTAGGAGCAAGCTTTGTGTCGTGTAAGTCGTAAAATCGGCCAGCATAATTGAAGGTTTCTTCTGTCCATAGTCCTTTTAGTACATCAATGAACTCCTCTGTACGGGCGTAACGCTCATCATGTTCTGTAAAAATACCGCCATACTGGCGCGCTTCTTCGGCCCACCAGGCAGAAACAACGTTAAGAGTAAAACGGCCATTGCTAATTTGATCAATATTCGCTGCCATTTTTGCTGCTACTGCCGGATTATGAAAACCGGGACGGATCGCGGTCATAATTTCAATTTTTTCTGTCACTGCGGCAAGCGCGGCAGCCGTTGACCAGGCTTCAAGAGAATCATGGTCCGGTCCTTTAATATCATTTAAGTATAATTCCGCGATTAACGTAGTCGAGTATCCCCATTTTTCTGCCGACTGAATGACGTTTTTAGCATACTCAAAGGTTGGCGGCATACTTTCATCTTCGACATTCCGCAGCCATCCTCCAAAAATCGGCAGCCAGAAACCATATTTCATTTTTCTTCTCTCCCTATCTTTTGAATATCTACTATTCTTATCATTTAAGTAGGATTTACAAACAACTAAAAAACTCTCCTCCAAAGAAGAGAGTTTTTTTATACTCTCTTCTCATCTTTCAAGCGATGCGCTTGCTGGAATTGGCACAGTATTCATCAGAACCTGCTGCCGAGGTTTCAAAGGGCCAGTCCCTCCACCTCTCTGGATAAGAAGAAAAAACTATTCAGCTTTTTAATTACTTAAAGTGATAATAATTTAAATAGATCAAATTGTCAATTAAATTATTTCTATGCTCTAAATATTTTTAATACGATTTATTTTTCCACAATACCTGCTGCAAAGCTTTTAAAGTAAAGCACCCTTTACTTTAAGTGTATTTCAATCTTGTACTTTTCGTTGGGACATTGATTTTTTAGTTCCGAAATAAACTTTGGTGAAATTTTTATAGCTCCGAAAACTGTTGTTTTATTAAAAATATAAAAAACCTTATATATCCAAGAGTCTTATGATTAGACATTGTTGTGAATATTTCCCTATTTCAGGGCTAAAATACCCTTAAATATTCTTTTATAAGGGTGACTCGGTAAATGCCGGATAAGCGAATTGAGCAATTTGATCATATAGTGAGAATGGGGAAAAAGGGACAAGAGGCTTTAAATAAGTATTGGTTAGATTTTGAGCTTTATACTTCATTTGAATACTGGTTAATGGCAGCACTTCTTATAGGTCCTCTTATCTACCTATTTTTTAAAATTGATAAAAATAAAATTTTTTTCTTTGGTTTCTATGGTTACAGTATTCATGTAATATTCGGATATATCGATTTGTTCTCAAAAAATTTAGGATATCTAAATTATCCTTTCCCAGTGATCCCAATGCTGCCAGGGTTAACCCTTGATTCGAGTTTCGTTCCTGTTACCTTTATGCTTGTTTACCAATGGACGATAAACCGGGAAAAGAATTACTATCTGTATATGATCATTACATCTGCGGTTATGGCATTTATCTTTAAGCCGGTTCTGGTCGGAATAGGACTCATGAGGCTTTATGGAAACACAAATTATATTTATCTATTTGCTGGTTATTTAATTGTCATTACGCTAGCTAAATTTATCATGAGTGTGTTTTTATGGACAGAGGCTAAATACAAAAAAGGATAAATGGATTTACCAACCTGACCTTTGATTTTAAAAAAAGGATCCGCCTGGCTGGCAGCTAAACCATACCACGCTCCCTCTGCAGAAATGCGGCTGCCCATTTCCAGCCATTGAAAAATACCCTACAAGCACGACTAGTAAGAACATCAAATTATGCTCTCTATTTTATTGTCTGCCTGAAAGGGGTAATGCCGCCCATTCTTAAGACTCGGCTATTTTCATTCGAAGGATTCATTATTGGAGGTCGTTCATTCAGATTCATGCGGAACTCAATCCAAGGATTGAATTTGAGGGATCCGACCGGCAGACCGATTGTCAGCTGAACCTTTATGATAGCTTTCCTATTTAGGACTGATACAATAGCTGATCTTTGGTAACTTTGTACATGCCATTAGCCAACGTGCACCGTTTCGCATAATAAAAAAGCTGCCTGGTTAAGCAGCTGTTCCTGAGTTTGTGAATCTTTATATTAATAACTGCCAGACTGAACGCTGCAGCTGTATTTTTCATTAGAGTCAAATTTACCTTACTTTTTATTAACTGGATTTACATCTTTCTAATGTTTCATAATTTCCAGCAATTTTATAATTAACTCTAAGGTTCTTAATTCCTCGATACTCTTCCAGTCAATGTCATAAATTAATTGATCAGGATCCTGAATGGCTGCTTTTCCTCCAATAATCTCCACTTCAAAATATCTTACTTCCCCGCTGCAACTCACTTTATTGAAAATAGGCTGTATCACTCTTACCTCAAACCCCGTTTCTTCCCTTACCTCCCTGATACAGCATTCCTCAAACGTTTCTCCTTCTTCCAAACCGCCGGAAGGAACAGACCAGCGTTTTGGTTCGTCTGCTGTCCCCTGCAATACCATTAGAACCTTATCCCCTCTAATGCAAACTCCCGCCGAGCCAAGCCACTTTTGCATTTACAACACCCTCTTAATTCATACTTTGCATAAAACATTAAATATCTTTGGAAGCTTATCCTTTTTTCAACGACCGCCCCTTATATTAAATAAGAATAAAGAAGGGAAACCACATGCTTATGATTCCGGCACCTTTCCAACTATCAATTAAACTTCGTTTTGCTCAACTAATGACATAACCTTCTAAAAAACACTCAGAAGTGTTTTCCTAATTTCCATTCAGCCTCGAACATTCCGGATTCCCTGATTTCCCCTGCAGAAAACTATATGTGCAATTTCTGTGCAGTTTATATTATTTTAGATGTGGTAGAACATAATGAATACGCCATTTTAGGGGGATGCCATACGCGTTCTTCTCTGACCTTGTACAATGGCTTGATCCTGATTAAGCACCTGCTTAAGTTAAAATCGCACATCTTATAAATTCTAGCCAAGAGGGGGGAAATAGAGTGAAAGCTTATGTGAAATTTGCAGGAATGGTAATAGTCTCTACGATTGTCATGTTTATTTTTAAATATTTCAGCACATATAAATTGGATCATGTCTTTTTCAGTGAAACGAGGGCTTATATGGCTCTGTTGATGGGGGCCACGATGGCTATCATTATGCTGGCATTTATGCGCAATATGTTAAAAAATCGCAAATTGAATGCAGGAATTGCCGCCGGAAGCCTTTTCGTTTTCATCGCATCCTTATTTTTATTGCGAAGCCAGACCACAGTAGATGATGCAGACTATATGGAAGCGATGATTCCTCACCACTCCATTGCCATCTTAACAAGTGAACGGGCTCAGATATCCGACCCGAGAGTCCGCAGCTTAGCCGACACCATTATTGAAACACAGAAAAAAGAAATTTCGGAAATGCAAAAACTAATCAATGACCTTAAAGAAGAATAACTATATCAATCAGAATATGCCCAAAAAGCTCGGAATATCTGAGCTTTTTGGTTTTTTGAGTTACTTCCTTAACTGTTGGAACCTGCCAGAAAGAACTACGGAAGCCAAATACTCAGCGTCCCTTCCCACTCCACAAATCAAAGCGGATCCTCGCTGGTATTGCCAGGGCAAACCAATAAAATAAAGCCCCTTAATTTCAGTAATTCCCCTTTTATGTATCGGTTTTCCTTCAGCAGAGACCACACCCTCTATATGAATCCATTCGCATGAAGGAACAAAACCAGTAGACCAGATAATACTTTCGAAATTCCTCTGAATCCCATCTCCAAAGAGAACTTCTGTACCACTGACTTGTAAAACTTTAGGCTTTACATCAACCTTTTTAGTCTGAATGAGTGTCTTCAGCTCTTTTCCAAAAATCGGGTCCTTCTGTTTCTGAAACCAGCTGCCTTTAATCGTATCTGTCCCCGCAAACAGCAGCCCGAGTTTTTCCAGCCAATAAAAAATGCTTTTCCCCAGTATTGTTAAGGGCAAAAATTTCATGCGATGGCCAACAGCTATTGTGACTTTCCGGTCTTTGGCTAACTCCACAGCAAGCTGCGCACCTGAATTGCCGCCGCCCACAATCAATACCTCACCACCTGGCACTTCTTCCGGTGATCGATATTCTGAAGAGTGAAGCTGGAAAGCACCTGTTCCATCTTTATTAAGAGGAGGTATATAAGGTTTTTGAAAGGCACCGGCCGCGATGATAACTTGTTGAGCTTTAACGATACCGCTGTTAGTCACTATAATAAACGAACCATCTGGCAGTTTATTTAACTGTATGACGTTCGTATCCAGCATGACCGGAAGATCAAAATGCTTCACATAGTCATTCAGATAATCTGCCATGTCATCCTTCGTCGGAAATTCCTCTGATGGACCTCTCATTTGCAGTCCAGGCAGACTGCTATATTGGCGTGGAGTAAATAAAACAAGGGAGTTGTATCTTTGTCTCCAGGAGTCCCCAATCTCACCGTTTTTTTCTATTATCACAAAGGATAGCTTCTCTTTTTTCAAAAAATATCCCATCGCTAACCCGGCTTGACCACCGCCAATAATGACAGCTTCATAGTTTATCATGGCCATCGCTCCCCGCGTTACATTCAAATATACATTTGAATATTATTATACATAATAACCAGAAAAAGGAATACGGTTTCTCAAAAAAAGAGCCGCCCAATGGCAGCTCAATAGCAGGTATTTACCTGCAGCAGATCCTTTTATGTTAATTGCATCGTGGTAATGCAAGTAGCGTCATCCTCAAACGTTGAAATTTCCGATTCTGATGCTTTTCCATCATGCTTAATCTTTATTTGATAGGTTTTGTCTCTTGGAAGCCATAAATCGAAAAATCCATTAGCCTGGGTTTTGATCGTATCATCCAAAATCACATTGCCTTCCGAATCCTCAATATATACATCAAACTCTTTTTCAGCCAGTTCACCTTGACAACCTGTCAAGCTATGATTCGTTCAAGGATGGGTTTCATTAGCGTAAGGGGCAATCGATACGAAGAATTCTTCTTCCGGCAGATCATAGGATAATTCTTCTCCGTCCGATTCTTTAACGATCAGCTGCTCTGAGGTAATGGAGGCAGATCCGGTCTTTATGTTTCCAACGCTGTAATCCTTCACTAAGGCTTTGATGTCTTCAGTCTCTGAAGCAGCATCATCCTTGGAATCTGCTTGTCCACATCCAGCTAATACCATAGAAATCAGTGAAGCAGCAAGAACCAATTTGATCTTCATCATTTTCACATCCTTATTCTGTCTTCATCTCTTACTATACCAAAGTACTATAGCAAATAAATATGAACAATTTATGAAAGCTACCAAAATAAAGTGTCTGGCAGAACAGCAAAAGGCCCGCTTCTTTAGCGGGCCTTACAGAGCTACCTTACAAACGTAAGTTTACTTTCCTTCCCAGGAGCTTCACTTGGTCTGCCTTCCGCTTTTCCAAATACGATGCTTCTGCCGCAGATGGCTTCCACATCTTCTTTATCATGCGTCACCATGATACAGGTCATGTTTGCCTTTTTTAGTATCATCAGAAGCTCATCCCTGATGGAACCTTTTAAGTTCGCATCCAAATTGCTGAATGGCTCATCCATCAGCAGCAGCTTAGGCTTGGGAGCCAGAGCCCTTGCCAGAGCAATCCGCTGCTGCTGACCGCCGCTTAGCTCATGCGGATATCTTTTCTCATAATCTGTCATCTGGACTAGCTCAAGCATCTCCCTGACACGAGGATATCTTTCTTTCCGCGGAAGGCGCGATAAACCGAATAAAAGATTATCTTTTACTGACATATGAGGGAAAAGGGCATAATCCTGGAATACCATGCCCACCCCGCGGTCTTCCGGCTGTACAAACGTCTTCTCTCCGGCTGCTTCTGTGCCTGCGATTTCAATTCTTCCCGACCTCGGAATTTCAAGCCCTGAAATCAATCTGAGCAGCGTGCTTTTACCGCTGCCGCTCTGTCCAAGTATGCCAACGATTTCCCCCTCGTCCACTTTAAAAGAAAAGTTCTCAATTACAGGAACACGGGCTTTCGGAAATGAAAATATCAGATTTTGAATGGTAAGGATGTTCATTTCTTCACCTTCTTATCAATCATTTGGAACACCGCAACAGATAAAACACTTATGAGGATAATCATGAGAGAAGGGATGGCTGCTTCATGAATCATCTCATCTTTTGCGTATTGATAGGTCTTCGTGGCAAGGGTATCAAAGTTAAACGGCCTGAGCAGCAAAGCCAAAGGCAGTTCCTTAATAATCTCTACAAATGTTAAAATAAACCCGCTGAATAATGCTCCTTTAATCAGCGGCAAATCCACCTTGAAAAAGGTTTTGGTAACGCCGAATCCGAGCATCCTGGATGCCTCTGTATATTTTGGCCCGATTTTCTCAAAGCCGATTTCAACAGCATTATAGCCTGTTGCCATAAAACGGATGGTATAGCCAATCACGAGCATAGCCAGAGATAAGCTTAAGATAAGGGGAGCTTTTCCCCATCCCATATAAGCATAAAATGGCGCAAGCAAAGAATCAAGTTCAATAAATAACGCAAGGATCCCAATAGCAATAATCGCCCCGGGAATCGAGTAGCCCGCTGTTGCGAGCTTGGATAAAACATAGGCTCCGTTCGAATGCGACCGCGTTACATTGGCAATAATCACAGCAAATAATAGTATCAGCGCTGTGGAGATCATCCCAACAAAAACAGTCTGGTTTAATAGCGTAAAGAACGTATCGTTCCATACCTTGGCGAAAGTCAGCCTGGTCCATGCCAGCAGCTGTACCACCGGTATAAAGAACCCGAGCAGGAAGATGGCCGAACAATAGCTGAACACCGCTGTTGCCTGAAGCCCCTTTAGCTTTTTCCGGACCAGAGGCCTTGATTTGCTGCTGATATTATACCGTCTCCCCTGCCTGAGCAATTTTTCTATAAAAAATAATCCAACTATAATGACCATTAGCCATGCCGCCAGCCTCATGGCTGAATCTGCATCATACATGCCAAACCATGTCTGGAAGATGGCTGTCGTAATCGTATGGATGCCAAAATAGCTTGTTACACCGTAATCACTTAAGACTTCATAAATGACAAGCACAGCGCCGGCCACGATTGCCGGCCTGGAGAGCGGCAGGACAATTCTTACAAAGATCGAAAAAGGCTTTCTTCCCAGCAGCCTTGCATTTTCAAGGAAAGAAGAGCTCTGGTTTTCAAGAAACGCTCTGCAGATAATGTATACATACGGAAAAAGAAAGATCGTAAATATAAATACGGCCCCTCTCAGTGAGGAGATTGACAGCCACTCCGGATTGATCTGATAATCGAACTTGTTCCTTAATGTAACCTGTACGACCCCTGTGTAGCTTAACATCGTCCGATAGGTGTAAGCAGCGATATAGGGAGGAATGGCCAGCGGGAGAATAAGCCCCCAGCTAAAAAAGCGCCTCAGCGGGAAATCGTATGCAGCAACGAGCCAGGCCAGGCTCACCCCTAGTATGGCTGTAAATAGCCCTGTCAGCACTACAAGAATAATCGAATTGGCAGCATAAGTTTTTAATAGATATTCCCTAATCTGAAACCAGTTTTCATTCGGTTCCTGGAAAATAGAAAAAAAGATAAACAAGATGGGCAGCAAAATAATTGCCGCCCCAATCAAGCTTACCAGCCACCATCCGTTAAAATCTTTTCGAAAAAAATGTTTAACAGATTCCGTATTCATTATTATTTCCAGCCTGTTTTATTAAAAATTTCAATCGCTTTTTGGTTATGCTTTCCTAAAGTATCAAAGTCAAGCTCCTGCATTTTAAAGTCGCCCCATGACTTCAGGATTTCAGGCTTTTCTGCGTCAGGGTTAACCGGGAACTCATAGTTGTTTGCTGATAAATATTCCTGAGCTTCTTTTCCAGTCATGTATTCGATTAGTTTCGTTGCATTTTCAGGGTTTTTGCTGTTCTTCGTTAAACCAATTCCGCTGATATTCACGTGTGTGCCGTTTGTTTCCTGGTTAGGGAAGAATACACCAAGACCTTCTGCCACTTTCACTTCTTCAGGGTCTGATGAATTGGCAAGCAATCCCACATAGTACGTATTCATAATCCCTACATCACCAATGCCGGCTGCAATAGCCTTCGCCTGGTCGCGGTCACCGCCATCCGGCTGACGAGCGAAGTTTTTCACAATGCCTTCTGACCATTCTTCAGCCGCTTTTTCACCATTCAACTCAATGAAAGAAGCAAGCAAAGACTGGTTGTAAAGGCTTGTTGAAGAACGGGCAAGCACTTTGCCCTTCCACTTATCACTTGTTAAATCTTCATAAGTTGATAATTGATCAGGTGAAACTCTATCCTTTGAATACACGATGACACGTGCTCTGGTCGCCATTCCAATCCACTTATTTTCCTTATCACGCATGTTCTCAGGAACATTTTCGCTGATCACGTCGGATTCAACCGGCTGAAGAATATCATTATCTTTCGCGTGTGCAAGGACACCGCCATCAACTGTAATAAATAAGTCGGCTTCCGTGCTTTCGCCTTCACGCTTCAGTCGCTCAATCAGCTCTTCCGCTTCCCCTTTAACGACATTGACCTTAATGCCTGTATCTTCTGTGAAATCTTTGTATACTTGTTCATCTGCTTCATAATGTCTGGCAGTATAGACATTGACCACCTGCTCTTCCTTTTTGGAAGCGGTGTCTTTTTCTTTTTCACCTTCAGATGCGCCTTCTCCCCCACACCCGGCAAGAGCCAGAGTTAAAGCTGTTGTTACAATAAAAGGCTTTAGTAATTTTGATAAGTTCATGTTTCTTTCCACCTTTACATATGTATTTGAAAATGATAATTATTATCACTAAATTTATTCTACCTATCACCCTTCATTTCGTCAATATTCTTTTGCCATGAAAATACTAAATTCGTCAAATGAAATGTTTTTATTCAGATTAAGCATATAAATCTATGTAAAAAACAACAAGATCCCGATGCGTATCAGGATCTTGTTTCTAAAGAACTCCCGGAACCTCTTCTACCTGACCGCACACCGGTTTGGACCAATTTCCATTTCACGCTGTGTTTCTTCCTCTGGTGAAATTTTGCCCATATTCGTTTCCCGGATTTGCTGATAGGAATTCGGCTGCGGAGGAAGATTTTCCGTAACCGTTCTGCGAAACTCCTCCTCGCTGTCGATCTTTAAGCCATGATTCTGCTGGTACAGCACCCCGAGCTTTTCTGAAATGCTTCCATCTTCATTCATTTCATCCGAAATCATAAAATGGGCTGGGAGCACAAGCAGGTCGTCGGTCAGCTCTTTATATCTTTTATACAGGGTAGTCCGCAGGTCCTTTACCCAATCTCCAGCTTTTCCGGCCAGGTCAGGACGGCCAATCGAATCAATGAACAGAATATCGCCAGTGAGTAAATATTGGCCATCGACTACAAAAGATGTACTGCCGATGGTATGGCCGGGCGAATATACTGCCTTTATGACAGTATCTCCCACCTGATAGTCATCGCCGTCATGAATGTGATTGTACTCAAACTGGACCTCTTCCGCATCCTTTGGAGGCAGATAATAGCCCGCTCCAAACTTTTCAGCGAGCTTTCTTCCGCCTGAAATATGATCCGCATGCAAATGGGTATCAAGGACATGAGTGATGGTTATCTCTTTTTGCCTGATAAAATCCTCATATGGACCTGCCATGCGGTTCGCATCAATCAATGCTCCCTTGCCGTTGGACTCAATCAGATAGGATAAACAGCCTTTTCCGATCCGGACAAATTGATAAATGGATCCGCCTTGTTTTAAATCCCCAATTTTAATGGGCTCGAGGTGTTCACTCCATGCCTTCATTCCGCCTTCAATGGAATATACATTTGAAAAGCCTGCTTCCGCTACCTGTCCGGCAACAAACTCTGATGAGCCTCCCTTGGCGCATACGACAAAAGTTTCCTGATCTTTAGGCAGCTTGTCCTGAATGGATTCCACTCCCTCAAGCAAATCAAAATACGGGGCGTTAATGATATGGACGTTTTTCCCTTCAATCTTCCAATCATCAAAGTCATCCGTATTTCGCACATCCAGAATGAATGTTTCTTCATGATTTAGAATTTTTCTGGTTAATTCCTTTACAGTGATTGTCTTAACATGATTCTCAGCCATTTTTTTCACCTCTTTGCGGGATTAAAAAGTAAGTGTTACATCGGCATCCTTGGCAAAGGTTAAAAACGTCACGGCTCCGCCAACGTTAATGCCCTCCACAAAATGCTCCTTTTCAAGGCTCATTACATCCATCGTCATCTGGCAGGCAATCATTTTTACGCCCATTTCGCTTGCCATATTTACCAGTTCATCTACCGGCGGAACATTGGCTTTTTTAAATCCTTCCTGAAAATGCTCGCCTCCCGGAGGCAGCGGCAGATTCCTATGGCCCTCTTTATGAATTAAATTTAACCCCTCAAATGTAAAAAAGATTCCTACTTCTGCATCCGTTGCTGCAGCTGCTGTCGCAATATTAAACACCTTATAAGCATCAAACATGCTTCCGTTGGCTGCAATAATGGCTACCTTCATTTTTTGCATCTCCTTAATGACTCTGATTTAATTGGCCCTTCCATTCTGCCATGCCTGGCACTACATTCCTGACGTTTGGATATCCTTCTTTAGCCAGTTTCTGGGCAGCCAGATCACTGCGGTTGCCTGTCCGGCAGATAATGTGGACTTCTTTTTTCTTATCCAATTCTTCAAATCGTTTTTCAAGCTCCCCTAAAGGAATGTTGACGGCTCCTGGAATATGGCCAAAGGCAAATTCTGCAGGCTCCCTCACATCGAGAATGGTGATCTCTTCATTACCTTTTATTTTTTCCTGGAGATCGCCCAGGTCTGTTACATGAGGATGTTTCGCCGCCACCTTTTCTTCCTCCGCCATGGCTTTGCGCAGGTAATGTTTTAAGGTATCTCCGTCTTCCACTGTGCCCAAGTAATGATTGCCGGTGCTCTGGGCCCATGCTTTAATGTCCGCGGTAGACCCCTTATCCGTCGCCTGAACCTCCATTACATGTCCTGGTTCAAGAGCGGTCATCTCTTTTTTGGTTTTAACTATTGGCATTGGACAGGAAAGTCCTTTAGCATCCAAGACTTTATTAACATTCATGCTTTTCCCTCCAGTCCCTTTTAGTATCTTTTTGATCCTGTTTTCAATGCCCGGCTGGACCTTCCAAATTTTTGTTAACTTGATATTCTATACCTCTATCCGTATAAATACAAACTAAACCTTTTTCTTCATTAAACTCTTGGGCTTCAAATCCATTTCTTAATAAAGTCTTAACAATCGCCCATCAAAATGGTGGACAAAGGAGTGACTTACATGAACGATATTGGAATGTTCTTTGCCCTCGCAGCCGGAATGCTGTCTTTCTTCTCTCCCTGCGTGTTTCCGCTGCTGCCGGCGTATGTGACCCACCTGACTGGAGGCCGAATCGAGAACGCTAAAATGCAGGTGGACCGGAAAAAGCTTTATTTGCGTTCGTTTGGATTTATAATGGGTTTCAGTATGATTTTTATTGCTCTTGGGGCATCCGCCAGCTTTATCGGAAAAATTTTAATGAATTATCGGATGATCATTATGCAGGCTGCGGGGTTGTTAATTATTATTTTTGGATTGCAGATGGCCGGCTTGCTTAAATTTAAATTTTTAATGAAAGAGAAGCGATTCAAAACAGAAAATAAATCAAAGGGCATGTTTGGGTCTGTATTGCTGGGAATGGCCTTTGCAAGCGGCTGGTCGCCTTGTGTTGGACTTGCCCTTTCATCCATACTATTATTGGCGAGCTCTTCAGATACGCTAAGCCAGGGTATCTTTTTATTAATGGCTTATTCTCTTGGAATGGCCATTCCATTTTTCGTTATTTCAGTAATCATTTCTTATTCTTTAAAAACCATGCGCAAAATCAATAAGTACTTATCCAGGCTCGCATTTGTTAATGGCATGATTATGGTTGCACTGGGAATGCTCGTCTTAAGCGGGCAAATGCAAAAAATTAGTGCATGGCTTTCAGCGTATAGCCTATTTCAATTCTAAAAAAGCGATAAATAATAAAGGATGATTATTTTGCCCGATCAGCATCTTATTGGAAAAACAGTATTGGTGGTAGAGGATGATGACAAAATCCGCAACCTCGTTAAAATTTACCTGAAAAAAGAAGGTTATGAAGTGATGGAGGCAGCGGATGGCCGTGAAGCCAAGAAGAAAATTGAACAATTTGATCCCTGCATTTTAATTCTGGATCTGATGCTTCCTAAAGTCAGCGGCGAGGAAATTTGCCGCTGGGTGCGGGAAGATCTGAAGAGTATGATGCCAATCATTATGCTTACGGCCAAGGCAGCTGAAAAAAACCGCATTCAGGGCTTCAAGCTGGGTGCAGACGATTATGTCGTCAAACCTTTCAGCCCTGCTGAACTGATGGTGCGCATCGAAGCAGTCCTAAGAAGAACCTCAAGCCGGTGCGGAAAATTAAGCTTTACAGGATTTACCCTCAAGCCTGCAAAAGGAGAAGCTATCATTAATGGAGATCCTCTTGAGCTGACACAATTCGAATTTAAACTGCTGCACATGTTTATGCAGCACCCGGGTCAAGTTTTATCGAGAGAACAGATTCTAAACTGCATTTATGAACATAACCAGAAGGCAGTGTCTGAACGGACAATCGATGTGCATATCAAGCATCTCCGGGAAAAAATCAAACAAAAAACACCAAAGGACTATATTCAGACGGTAAGGGGAATGGGGTATAAATTTGTGGGTGTATAAAAAATTTTCCAATCTGTTATCGCGCCTCGTTGCCCTGAATAGCCTGGTCATTTTGCTTGTGATCCTCCTGGCCGGTTTTTCAGTAAAGGATTACGCATGCTTCCTCGTCAACTCAGAAGATGTCACCGGACAGGATCTGGTTATTACCTTGAACGGATTTCTCTGGAGGGTTAGTATTGCTGCATTTGTCATCGCCGGCTTATTCCATTATTTTACTGTCCGTAAATTGGTCCATCCCATTAAGAATCTGTCACGGGCTGCACAGGATGTGATGAAAGGCAAGGCTCCTGAAGAATTGGCCGTGCCTTCTTCGGGAGAATTAAAGGAACTGACCGAGAACTTTAATGCCATGACGGCCTCCCTTGTATCTTTTCAGGAAAAACGGGAAGAAATGCTCCGTGACATCGCCCACGAGCTCCGCACTCCCTTAACCAATATCAATGGCTATCTTGAAGCCCTGGAATCCGGAGTCATCGAGGGTGACCCTGAATTATTCAGCTCACTGCTTGAGGAGTCCCGGCGGATTACCGGCATCGTGGAACTGATAACTGAGCTCAACACGTGGAGCAATGGCACTTATTTTACTGAAAAGCCATTCGAGCCTTTAACCATTGATACGATTCTAAAAGAATCACTTAGTGCCTTTCGGTTAAAACTGGACGAAACGTTTGATCTCCAGGAGGTCCGGATTGAGCCTGCAATGGTAATGGGGAATAAAGACGGCCTTAAACAGGTTTTTACTAATATTCTTCAAAATGCACTTGATTACAATACAGGGACCGAACTGGCTATAAATGCCGCCCTCTCCGATCATTTCTATTCCATTACTATTTCCCATACAGGGCAGTTCATTGATCCTGAAAAAAAAGACCTGATTTTTGAAAGGTTTTATCGACTTGAGGAATCCAGGAGCACCAGAGTGAGCGGAGCAGGATTAGGACTGGCTATTGCGAAAAGTATTGCAGATGCGCATAAGGGACAGATTTCTATACAGACAGATGGATTTCACCACATCTTTGAAATTATCCTTCCGGCAGATAGGGCAGCTTCTAAAAATTAGCTGCTTTTCTTAATCAAATCTTAATAAAACCCTTTCATACTAATGGCAGGAAAGGGGTGAAGATATGAAATTTATAATAAATAATGATAACACTACAGCTGAATTGGGCTACGGAAAGCTGCCTGTTTCTCCTAATGACCAGGCAGGCTATCGCCCGCTGGAACTATTTGTGTCATCCTTGGCTGGATGCAGCGGCACAGTTCTTTGGAATATCCTTCAAAAGAAGAGGCTTGGAGTTGAGAGGATTGAAGCGGAAGTTTCTGTATCCAGAATTCCTGAAGAAGCCAATCGGATAAATAAGCTGGCTATTTCAGCTGAGGTTCATGCCGATCAAGCACTTTCCGCAGCACAAGCCGCAAAAGTGGCAGAGCTTACTGTAAAAAATTGCGGAATGATCCAATCTGTGATTGGCTCTATCGATATAAGCTATGAGGTTACGTTCACGGGTGATTCTGATTGAGTTATTTTAATATTGGGAGCCTGACGATTCCCGCTGTTTGGCTGGCTGTTCTGCTGTCCCTTTTTATGACATCACTTTTGTACAGATTCGCCACGGGAAGAAAGCTTGAGGATTGGTACTGGAACAGTTTTTTTCTTTACTTTCTGGTGTGGAAGCTAAGCTATGCTCTGTTTCATTTTAAGATGGCCATAGAGATGCCGCTGTCTATTGTTTATTTTAACGGAAGTACAAAAGGGCATTTCCTTGCTCTTGTATCGCTTTCCGTTTATCTGATTTATATTGCAGGAAAAAAGCACAAGACAGTCTTTCGCGACGCTTTTAAAGTATACCCTCTTTTTTTCATTGGTTTTGAGGTCACCAAATATGCACTGGAAACAAATTTCCCTGCAGCAATGGCAAGTCTGGCTCTGCTGATTGGCTATGCTGTTTTTCTTAAAAAGAAAAATGAATGCTTCTCAATCAAGGCATTCACCTTCATTTTCCTTTTCGAGCTTCTTATCATCAGTTTCTTTCAGCCGATCCTGTCCCTTGAAATTCTGACATTCGGCTGGCTGGCATTTATCGTATACATCCTGTCAAACGGGGATCGTAAAAATCTTAGCTTCAAACTAACTTCCTAAGGCGGTGCAAAAGGTTGAATAAAAATCTGTTATCGATAGCCATAATTCTATTGGCCCTGGCGATTGTATTCGTCAATTTATGGAAACCATCTGCAGATAAAGATAGCACAAGCAATGCTGCTGTGGAAAACGAAGAGGAGTCGGTCGAAACCGAGGATATACCTGGATCAGACCTTACTCAAGTTGAGGAAGGAAAGCCTGCTCCAGATTTTGAACTAACTACTCTCGATGGCAAAACAATGAAACTATCAGACCTTCAAGGGAAGAAGGTCATCCTCAACTTCTGGGCAACCTGGTGTCCGCCCTGCAAAGCCGAAATGCCTCATATGCAAAATTTCTATGAAAAGCATAAAGAAGATGGCATTGAAGTGGTAGCAGTCAATCTCACAAATATTGACAACGGCAGGAAAGATATCGAGAAATTCGTTAAGGATTACGGACTTACCTTTTCCATCCCCCTCGATGAAAATGGCATGATCGGCCCGCAGTATCAAGCATTTACCATTCCAACAAGCTATATCCTCGATACTAAGGGCGTGATCACAAAGAAAATTGTCGGCCCGATGGATGAAGGCATAATGGAAGACTTGACGAAGGATATTGAATAAGGATTGGCAGACAAAAAGGTGCCGCTTCTGACTTTAATATCATCTATCACCGCATAAATGCAGGTACATACGATGAAATATCTCAATATTGACCGAAGGCACCTTCAGAATATAAAATCAGGTGCCTGCCCCCTTAGTCTATAACGTATTTTATTGGGGCAGGCACTGAAAACGAATGTGTGTGTACCTTCCGAACCGAGATTCCTGTAATTCTCAAGCGGTTTTCTGCATTGATATGAATCTAATCGGTAATGCTTATTCCATTCGGCACTCCTATTAATTCAATTGTATCAATGACCTTATTCTGTTCTTTATCGATGATGCTGACCGTATCTTCAAACATATTCGTCACATACACCCTCTTGTTGTCCGGACTGGTTACCACTCCATGCGAGCCTTTGCCGGTTTCAATTTCAGCTATCGCTTTCTTTAAAGTAAGATCTATAACGGTAACACTGCTCGAAGGAGCTTCTTCTGTTCCCTGGTTGGCCACATAGGCAAACTGGCCTTTCTCATCGATATATACTTGTGCAGGACCAGTTCCCACTGGAATTTTATCAACCTTATCCGTATCAAGATCAACAACAGCGAGAGCATTTTCCCCATTTAATGCAGCGACAAGTATTTTTCCATCAGAAGTAACACCCGTAGTTACAGGAGCTATTCCCACTTTGATCCGCTTTTCTTCCTTCATCGTTTCAAGATTAATAACACTGACCGTATCTTCACCCATGTTTGCAATGTAAGCTCTTTTGCTATCTGATGAAATCCTGAATCCATGCGGCCCTTTGCCGGTCTCAACTGTGTTTGATACATTGAAGCTATCCATATTAATGACAGATGCAGTATTGTCCTCGCTGTTTGTTACAACAGCGTACTTCCCATCCTCCGTAAAAACAATGTGGGCAGGGTGATTTCCAACTTTGACTTCCTGAACCAGTTCATCGCTTTCAACACTGTAAAAAACAGCTTTTGCACTCACTTCTCCGTGGCCGTCATGTCCTCCCCCATGGCCTCCCATACCTGGCACAACCGTAGCCCCGATTAATTTTCCATCTGGTGAAACCTGCACATTGTGAGCGGAACCTTCTACCTCTATTGTCGTTACAATTGAATTGTCAGCTGCGTCAATTTTGGAGATGCTGCCTTTTTCGTTAGCAGTGTAATAATATTGGACCTCCGTTTTTTCTTCAGCCTCTTCTTTATTGCCTTCAGTTTGCTGAGCATCCCCGGAAACAGGCTTTGGTTCCTCAACAGCATTACTTCCCGAGCTGCATCCGGCCAGTATCACGCCTGACAATAAAAATACAATAAATATCATTTTAAATTTAATCATGGAATTTTCCTCCCTTATCGTATATAAAGAGAGCATAATAACAGCAAGAATATACAAAAGTGATGTACTTCACTTAACCAAATAAACGTGCAAAAAGTATAACAATCTATTGAAATCCATAAACCCTGCAAATTTAATAGGTATGATAAAGATTTCCCTCTTATCCAGGCCCTTTGCTAAAACAAAAAAAAGCTGGCCCGCACTACTATTAGTGCAGCCAGCCCATACCTATTCGATTATTTCCACACGCACGCTTTTTCTCCCCCACTGAAGGGCATCGCCCTGGTTTGCAATGAACACATCGATTGAACTTCCGTTTATGCCGCCGCCTATGTCCGCTGCTATTGCAGTTCCATAGCCTTCTACTTTCACGATGGAACCAAGCGGAATGACACTTGGATCGACGGCAATCACTTTCGCATCAGGGTACTTTTTTAAATCCAGACCCATCCTGGTCACACCTGAACAGCCCTCACAACTCGCTGTATATGCTGTGCTTTCCACAGTCAATGTTTTACCTGCCGCTGTACCGCGCTTCGCCTTTCGATCGAGCGCTGCTCTCGTCTGAGGACCGGCAATTCCGTCCGCCGTCAAACCTTGCTGTTTTTGAAAGCTCTTAATAGCGCTCACCGTACCATTTCCATAAATACCATCTAAGCTAGATTTGTAGTGACCTGTTTGTTTTAATTGATATTGAATTTGGATGACCTGCTTTCCAATGTCTCCATATCGCAGGACTTTTAGTGCATGGCTTGTTTGAGGTCCGGCAATCCCGTCTACTTTCAGATTGCGCTTACGCTGAAAATCCTTGACGGCTTCCACCGTGATGCTTCCATAGTATCCTGTCGATGTATGGTATGGGAATACCCCTTTTGTCATCAGGTAGTCCTGCAATTCGGCAACATCAGATCCTGATGATCCATTGGCAAGTGTCCGATCCCCTAGCGCCGCTTCTGTAAACGAAGGAGCTGCCAGCATGAGAACCACAGCCACGAGGGCCATCAGCATGTTTTTAAATCTCGTTAACATTAATAAATCCTCCCCAATTTCCTTTGATATAAAAGAATTCGGGAGGAAATGACATTATTCGAGTGTTGCAAACAGAATCACAACATTCGTCCCTCTATCATCCATTATATTGCAATAATGTGTTCTATTTTGTCTGTGTATATATTACCCAACATTATAAGAAAAAGCTGAAGACCTTTATCTTCAGCAATTTGATCTATTTCCATATATCCAAGTACTTTTTCTTGTATTTTTTGTCACCAACAGTATCAATCAGATCTAAAGCTTTTTGTTTGATAGCCTCATCATTCAGATGATCATATAAACTTTTCATATTTTGAAGGATGTCATTACGGATTAACGTGTAATTTTTTTCATCTGTTCCATTAATAAAACGTTCAGCCATTACTTCCAAGACCATTTCTTTTTGTGGTGTACCGGAAATCCCGACTTTCCATATAGATTGAAGGCTATGTCTGGCTGTAACAAACTTTTCATCTTTTGTTACCTCCCACAGCTTAGGGAAATCCCTCATGATTCTCATCTCTGGATCGCTTTTAGCCAGGTTAGCTAAGTATTGAGCTGCACGGGAGCGTTGATGGTTATCTTTATGAGTCAAGTCCTCTACTAGCTGATCCCATACTTCATACGCCCAATCAACTTCTTTGTCAGTAGCATTTAAAATGTGCTGATAAGCTTCATAACGCTCATCTTTATCGCCTGACTTTGATCTTTGAAATTCCAATTTCAGCTGACTGTCCATTGTTCACCGCCTTACTTACATGCAAGAATTTCTTTTATTTTATAAAGCTACTTCTGCGCTATTTGAATAAGGTTGCCGCATGTATCATCGAATACAGCCAATGTGACATCCCCCATTACTGTCGGCTCCATAGTAAACTTCACTCCGTGGTTTATTAATCGGTTATACTCTTCGTGAAGATCAGCAACGCCAAACATTGTGGCCGGAATTCCTTCTGCAAAAATCTTCTTTTGATATTCTGTGGCAGCCGGATGTACATTAGGTTCCAGCAAGAGCTCCGTACCATCTTGATCTTCGGGAGAAACCAGGGCGATCCACCTGTGTTCCCCGACTGGGATGTCATGCTTTTTTACAAACCCCAGCGTTTCTGTATAAAATTTCAATGCCTTCTCCTGATCCTGGACGAAGATACTGGTAACAATAACTTTCAACATGTATTTGCCTCCTTTGATAATTGTAACGGGCTTCCAGCAAAGCCCGCACGTACCTCGGTATAAATCCCTATTCCGCTTTTAGCAAGTTACTCCAGCCATCCTTCCAGCAGATTCTTAAGTGGCTGGTTATTGAAAATAATTACCCGATATTTTCCCTTTCGTTCGGATCTAATGAGCTGTGCATCTTCCAATACTGAAAGATGTTTAGCTATTGCCTGCCGCGAAATGGAAAGGCCGTGCTTCATAATGAGACGAGCCGTCAGTTCATATAGCGTCATCTCTTTGCGTTCGGACAGTTCGTCCAATATAAGCCGCCGGGTCGAATCACCAAGTGCTTTGAATATAGCGTCTTTGTCCCAATTCATATTATGATTATAAGCAACCATTTGGTTACTTGTCAATACAAGCAACCTCTAAGTTGCCTATTAAAGATGCCGTTTCAATCTTGGCAGTAATCACCGAGAACAAGTCTTAGAGGTTTAAGCCGAAGAATGCATACATCATTCTGTATTGGTAAAAAATACGGAAGAGGTGAGCACAATTGGAAAATGATAATGTAAAGCTTACATCTTCCGAAATAGGAACACTATGGGGGGAGTATGTAAACGGAACAATGACCGAGATCGTAAATAGGTATATGATTTCAATTATAGAAGACGAAGAAATAAAACAAGTTTTTGAAATAGCTATTAAGACAGGGGAAAAGCAAAAGAAGCAGCTTGTTTCCTTCATTGAGAAGGATGGATTTCCAATTCCAATTGGTTTTTCGGAGTCCGACCTCAAAAAAGGGGCAGAGAGATTGTTTTCAGACATATTCTGCCTGAATTATTTACATATTATGACTATACATGGTTTGTTAGGTCATACAACCGCTTTATGTGTTTCGGTCAGAAAAGACATACGGGAATTTTACAGCTCATGTGTAGATGATGCAAAAAATATGTACGATTTAACCATTGAGCTGCTTCTGAAAAAAGGAGTTTTTCAGAGAGACCCCTATTTTTATCCTGCCGAAAGCCCTGAAATTATTACTGCAACAGATTTTACTGATGGATTTTTCGGAAAAGGAAGACGTTTATCTTCTACAGAAATAATCAGTATCTCCCTTAACATTAAAAAGGGAGTTATGGCAAAAGCACTTTCCATCGGATTCAGCCAAGTCACAGAATCGAAAGATATAAGGAAGTTTTTTGAGGAATTAGAAAAAACAGCCGATGAAAACCTCCAGGCTCTTTCAAAAATATTGCACAAGGATAACTTGCCAGTCCCAATGTCGTGGGAATCAGAAGTTACAACGTCAAAGGACTCTCCTTTTTCAGATAAATTAATGTTATATCATATGGGTTTCCTGGTGCAGACTGCACAAGTATATTACGGGACAGGACTAGCAGGATCCATGCGTACAGACCTGGCCTTAACTTATGAAAAAGCAATTCTGAAATCATTGGGAGTCACCCGAAAATGGTTCGGCATTATGGTGAAGAACAAGTGGTTAGAACAGCCGCCGCTCGCTCCCAATAGAAAAGAACTTGCACAGGATAAATAAGTTATACCCCTCATTTGTGAAATGTACCCCCATTTACGGACAGTTAAAAAAGCGCCTATGCGGCTAATAAGTGACCCCGGTATTGTACCGGGGTCATTTTATTTAAGCCCCATTGATAACGATGATGATTATATTCTTCGATTACTCTTTCTACTTCCTTCGTTACATCCTTCAAATTATCAAGTGAGTTATACTCTGCTAGATCTTTAAAATGTCCAAAGAAGCTCTCCATTGGTGCGTTATCCCAACAGTTTCCCTTTCGGGACATTGATTGAGTTAATCCAAGCTCTTTCACTTTGCTTTGGAATAGAGGATGCGTATAATGCATTCCTTGGTCAGAATGTAATATGGCTTCAGGGTGAAAATGTTTGCCAACAGATGTCTCTAACTTTTTCAACGTCTTATAGACGATGTCCATATCTAATGACGTGGACAGGTGGTACGCCATAATTTCCCTTGTAGCTCCGTCCTTTACACAGGATAAATATGCTTTTTGGCCCTTTCCATAATAGAGATAAGTAATGTCAGTAAGCAGGACTTTCCCTGGTTCCTCCTGATTGAATTCTCGATTAAGAAGGTTAGGACAGGTTCGATGTTCCTGGGTTGCCTTAGCCATCTTTCGATAAGGGTTGGCTTTCCTTATTTTTGTTTCAAGATTATATTTTGCCATCAATCGCCTAATCTTTTTGTGGTTCATTACAGCTGAATAATCATTCTCCAGGATCATTTTAATTTGGAGGGCACCTGCTTTTTCTTTTTTGCTTAGGAATATTTCTTGGACGAGCTTTATATCCAATTCATCCTGCTCGTCTCGTTGTGCCCTTATAGATGCAGCCTTCAACCAGTCATAGTATCCGCTTCTGCTAACACCCGCCAGTTCACACAGGTAGGAAACTGCTTTCTTTAACTGATAGATTCTTATCGTTTTCTCGATCAGGTAAAACTTCTCAGCTGCCGTTAAAATCGTTTCTTTTTCAACGCCTGCCTTTCTAACTCTTCCAGCTTTTTTAGGAAGTCATTCTCCGCCTCAAGGAATTTAATTCGTGCCTCAGCTTTTCTTAATTTCTCTTCCACAGAAAGCTGCTTTGTAGAAGGTCGCCCTGTACTCCCTTTGCCTCTGCGTTCCATAAGGAGACCTTCCTCTCCAAACCGTTCATATGAATCCCTCCAACGTTTAAGACAATACTTTGGTTGTTTCTTACCGATCATACCTAGGTCAAAGCCCTGTTCAATAAAGATTTGCGATGGTATTTTTCCACTTTTGTATTCCTTCACAGCTTTTAGCTTAAATCCCGGACTATAGGAGATTGATTTTTCAGAAGCGCTCAAAGCATTGGGATTCTTCTCAAGCTCTTAAAATTGAAATTCATTATAAATATTCTTACTCCTGATAACCCTCCGCCCATATTCATTAGATTTATTGAAACACAAAAAACCCCAGATAGGGGCACTTTTTTATCAGTGTCCGCTATCTGGGGTATATTTCAGACCGCAAGGAGGCTTTTAACTAAAACACCTATTAAAGAGGAACGTTTTCAAAGTGTTCAACATCAGGAAATGGATCATAGAAATGGTGAAGCTGTCTTTTCCATTCTTGATACTCTTTCGATTGTCTAAACCCAACTGTATGGGCCTCTAATGATTCCCACTTCACCAGCAATAAATATTTACCCTCAACTTCCATACATCGCTGCAGCTCGTGAGATATGTAGCCTTTCATGGAAGAAATAACTTTTGATGCTTCACGAAATGCTTGTTCATATTCTTCCTCCATCCCTTCTTTTACTTGCAGCATTACTGCTTCTAAAATCATGTAAATTTCCCCTTTCCCTGCTTTCTCAAAAGAGCTCCTGATTTCTAGTTTAATTCAATGATTTCAAAAACTGCCTGTTCAGCTGACTGAAGGGCACCTTCAAGGTGGCCGCCAAAAGATGAATTCGTCTCCGTACCAGCAAAAATAATTTTCTTTTCCCATACCCCAGCTTTTGGCGGCTGACCATAACTTGGAAAATCTCTAAGCGGGTCCAGGTCTTCCTCAACTGCAGTTTCGGAATCTTCGGCCCAATCCTTATAAAGGATAGCCTTAACGTTTTGGGCGGAGGTTCCAAAGAGCCTAACCAATTGATCAATGACCAAATTTAAAACTTTATCCTCTCCAAGTTCTCGGCGTGTTCTCGCTGGCATACCGAAGAAACCAAATAAAGCGCCAGATCCTGTTTTAGGAGAAGCATCGTGGATTTCCTGCAGAGGTCCAACCCAGCTCGATGCGAAGCCAGAGAGCTCTGATTCTCTCCAAAAGGGACGATCATAGATGGCAACTGCCTTCGCCTGCCCTGCCATCCACGTCGGTTTGCCAGCAAGGTCAGTCATAAGATCTGCAGGGAGAGATGGAGAGAATTCAATATGACGCGCCACAATCCGAGGCGGCAGTGCTAGGATTACAGCACTTGCAGTTACATTTGTTGTCTCTCCATCAGCAAGGACTGCTTCAACCGTAATAACTCCCGTTTCCTCTTGTCGAATGGCTGTGACTCGGGTTCCTAGCTCGACTATCCCTGAGGGAATTGTATCTGCTACAGCATCAATAAGGGATTGCACACCTCCTATGAATCGAATCGACCTTGCACCAGCATTTTCCGGCAATACATGGCGCTCTGGAGGTTCGTTTTGGAATCGTTCTGAAAGCATTGCCCCTTTGGTGTACTGGACAAAAGTTTCTAAATTCAGTTCTTTCACAAGGCCGGTGATCGCGCTCTCATATTCAGGCCAAAACCACGTTGGCCCGAGATCAAATTTGCCCAGGTCAGGTCTGTTTGGACCAGAAGTGTTCAAGACCCTGCCGCCAATCCGCTCTCTAGCTTCGAGAACCCTGCAAGGAATGCCATGTGCAGCAAGCAAAGACGCAGCCCGCAGTCCACTTAACCCAGCACCGACAATGACTAAAGGATTTTTCACACTCTTGCCTCTTTCGTACTGTGTCTATGCTGAATGAATGCAAATATAAAAGAGCTATTCCTTTTTATATATAACTCTTCTAAATGAGTTTTCCCACTCGTCCAAATTTCAGCTTCCATTACTATACCCCCGATTTTTAACTCGGCATTGTTGAGTTTAGATTATTGCTGTATAGAGCGTTATACCGGCTTGCAGCCATTAAATAATACCAGATAAGGGCACAAAGCCTTGTTTTAATCAGACTGTCAGCAATGAATCATTTTGTAATTCCCGGTGCAATACTTCACCCATACGCTTCATCCCTTCAATAATCCTCTCTTTAGACATATTGGAGTAATTTAAACGCAATGTATTTTTTTGTGTGCCATTTGGAAAAAAGGGCGCACCAGGTACACAAGCCACATTGTTTTTCAGGCACTCTGTAAATATATGCGCTGAATCAATTCCCTCTGGAAGCTCAACCCAAATAAATAATCCGCCTTCCGGCTTACTGTAAGATAAATGATTTGGGAAGAATTCTTCAATGCAGGATAACATAGCTGTGCATCTTTCTTTATAAACAGCTTTGATTTTATTTATGTGTTCTTCGATATCGTAAAGCTCCATATACTTTGCTGTAATTCTTTGAGCAAAGCTGTCAGTATGCAAGTCAGCTGTTTGCTTAAAAGCAACATACTTATCAATGAAGGTTTCGTCCGCACAAATCCATCCAAGCCGAAGACCGGGAGTGAAAATCTTAGAGAAAGTGCTTAAATAAATGACTCTGCCTTCTGTGTCAAAATGTTTCACAGGCGGGAGTTCCTCTCCAGCAAATCTTACAGCTCCATAGGGGTTATCCTCTACAATCAGCACATCATACTGATTAGCAAGCTCAATCATTCTTTTTCGTCTTTCGAGTTTTAAGGTGCGGCCAGTAGGGTTTTGGAAATCAGGAATCGTATAAATAAATTTTGCATCAGGATGATCTCGCAGCATTTGCTCCAGCTCTTCCATTACCATTCCATCATCATCCATGGCTACTTCAACAAACTTTGCATTATATGACTTGAATACATTAATGGCTGCAAGATAGGTTGGGCTTTCACAAATAATAGTATTTCCCTCATTGATAAATAATCTTCCAGTCAGGTCGATTGCCTGCTGGGATCCTGATGTAATAAGAACATTTTCAATGCTGGAGTCAATCCCAGCCATTTTCATTCTCTGACAAATAGCTTCTCTCAAAGGAATATATCCTTCAGTTGTACTATATTGAAGAGCAGCCGCACCTTCTTCATTCAATACAGCATTGCAAACTTCCTTTAGAGCTTCTACAGGAAACAGTTCTGGAGCTGGAAGTCCTCCCGCAAAAGAGATTACTTCCGGTCTTTCTGTTACTTTTAATATTTCACGTGTCTCAGAAGATGTTACAAAGCGAGCTCTCTCAGCAAATTTATGTTCCATTTATACACATTCCTTTTCTATTTTTGGAGTTGCTTTAATACTGAAAATTCAGTCACTCTTACTTATACTTTTCTCTTTTTGATGAATACCTGCCCAAAAAACAATGGGAATCAGCAATAATGAAAGGATAGCACCAGAAATTGAAAGGGCTGCATAGCTGGAATATGCTACAACTATCCCAGATACAGCTCCTCCTAATGCTCCTGATAAAGCAATCCATACATCGATAGAACCCTGCGTCTTAGCCCGGGTAGAAGCGTGAGTTGAATCTACCAGAATGGCCGTGCCGCTAATTAAGCCAAAATTCCAGCCAAGCCCAAGTAAAACAAGGGCTATATTGAGTACGACCATCGAATCAGCAGGTCCTGTTGCAGCCAATATGCCAGAAGCAAGCAGCGTAACAGCAGAAGCAATAGCCATAGCAGCACGGCCAATTTTATCAACAAGATAACCAGTTACTAACGATGGCAAAAACATCGCACCTATATGAAATCCAATGACAAGCCCTACTTCATTCAAAGCATGTCCATGGTGTCCCATATGTATGGGAGTCATTGTCATAATGGCCATCATCACAAATTGAGTTAATACCATTACAGCCGCTCCTGCAAAAATGCCTCGCCTGTTTATCGATGCCAAATTAGAGCTTTTCTCTAAATGATTGGCTTTAGTGTGTGCATCTGATATGGCTTTTGCCACAATAAAAGGATCAGGACGAAGGAACAAAAATAAAACAAATCCAGCAAGTATATACGCCGCAGCCGCTAATATAAATGGACCGGCTAAAGCAGGAATTCCTATGGATATGGCGAACTCCCCCATTACATCCACCAGGTTAGGGCCGGCAACAGCACCGAATGTGGTGGAAACCATGGCCATACTAATAGCCTTTGCCCTTTGTGCGGGGCTTGCCAGGTCAGTTCCAGCGTAGCGTGCCTGTAAGTTTGTAGCCGTCCCCGCCCCGTAGATGAGCAGTGAAATAAATAATAGCAGAATGCTGTTTGTTATTGCTGAAACCAATACTCCAATGGCACCTATGCCTCCAGCCAAAAATCCTGCCGCAAGTCCAGGACGGCGGCCAAACCGCTGAGAAAGCCGTCCCACCAGCAGCGCAGCACCTGCTGACCCTAAAGTAAATAACGCGGTTGGAATTCCTGTTACACTATCTGTCCCCAGCATGTTTTGCGCGAGAAGTGCTCCTACTGTAATTCCTGCTGCAAGTCCTGCTCCTCCAAAAACTTGGGATATGACAATGACAATTAATGCTCTTTTGTATAGTTGCTTCTGTTTTTCTGAAGAATTTATGTAGCTTTGCAGCCAGGCAGATTGCGCGTCTAACGGTAACAAAAACTCACCTCCCTTTTTATTTTCATAATATTCCAACTAGATTTCAATCATCTTAACACGCACAAAAAAACCATACAATATTATAATTGTATGGCGAACAATATTAAGTAAGACCGTCTAACAGACGTTTAAGGATAATCAAACCACGCTCAAGTTCTTCAAGTGTTTCCGGGGCACAAACAGAAACTCTTACAGCCCTCTCCGGACAACTGTTTCCAACTACAAAACGTTCAGCTGCAAACACTTGTACTCCTTGCTGTTTCGCTAACGCTTCAAATTCAGCCCCTGTAATCTTGCCTGGCAATAGCAGCCAGCGAAAGATGCCTGTTTCAGCACCTAAGCACGTAAAGTCTGCCAAATATCGGTTTACGAGTTGATTTCTGCGAATAGTCTGCTCCTGATGGCCCTCAATTAAGGCTTCAAATTGATTCGATACAATTGTACGTGCTGCAAGTTCTGCCAGTAATGGAGAAACGGAAACATTTAAATTATAAAGCGCCCTTGAAATTGATTCCTTGAATTGACTCGGCACTGCTGTATAGGCCAGCCGCAAGCCCGGTGCAAATGATTTAGATAAGCTTGCAATATAGATGACCTGTTCTGGTGCAAAGGATGCGACTGCCGGCAGCGGCTCTTTGCTTAGAAGATGGTATGATGCATCTTCGATAATGAACTGATTATACTTTTTGGCAATGGCTGCGATCATTTTTCGATTCCCGACCGACAAAAAGGAAGCTGTCGGATTATGATAATCCGGAATCAAGTAAATGCCTTTAATATTTTCATTTTTACACGCATATTCAAAAGACGCCGGACTCATTTCATAGTTGTCTGTTTTTATTGGCACCAGCTGCACACTAAGCATTGCTGCAGCCGTTTTTAACCCAGGGTATGTATGCTGGTCAACTCCAATGCGCTCTCCGGGCTTACATAGACTTGCCAGTGCAGCAGCAATAGCATTTTGACCGCCATTCGCAAATAAAATGTGATCAGCGGTTGTTTCTAACCCGCCTCTGCGGATAAGCTTTACCGCTGCATCCTTTTGCCAATGGCATTCGCCGCCCCGGCCATAGCCAAACCATTTTTCATAATCGGTCTCTTGCAGCATACTTTTCAGCTGGAGCATCAGCGGCTCGAAAGAAGCATTATCCGGAAGGGTTGCTCCCATTTCAATTAAGTGCTTCGGCTTTGTATCTTCAAGTAAATACGCATTCGATAGGGCATCATAGGACACAAATGTGCCGCTTCCAACCGTTGCACTTAATAACCCCTTTAACTCACACACTTTAAATGCTTTTGAAATGGTGCTCACATTTAAATCTAAATAATCGGCCAGTTCCCGCTGTGGAGGAAGCTTGGTTCCGGGCAATAACACTCCGTTTAAAATATCCTGTTCCAATTGCCCTGCCAGTGTTTGATAGATGGGCTTTTCTTTTTTATCAAGGGATGGCTTCCAGGTCATAGGATAGTTTTCAAAAGAATTAATCGGCATGATACGCACCCTTTTTTGTAAAAGTTTTCTATGAAGCTGTTTCTTTCATTATAACCCTTGTTCCTCTACCTGCCCATTTCGTCTAACAAAGAAAAAATTTAATTTTTATTCTCCAAATACTTTTCCCATTCGCTTAGATACATCTTAGGTTTATCTTCAGGCTCAGATGATAATTTACAGATAAATTCTAATGAATTTCCATCTGGGTCATGAAAATAGACCATAGCATGTGTCTGGTCTGGCAGTACAATGGGTTCAAGAGGTTTAAAGCCGAATTCTTCACGCATTTCAATGCCTCGCATTTCAAGCCACTCTTTTGCATTCTTCAGATCTTCTAAATCTACTCTAAATGCAATATGTCTGATGGAAGGATGATAGTTCATTTTTGCTTGGTCACATTCCCATAATCCCAGCCAGCTTTCGTTCTTAACGATCCAAAAAAATGCCGTTTTTTCGTATTTTATTGCTAAATCCAGCCCCAAGCCCCTGTAAAACTCAATCGAATTATTGATATTACTTACTGGTAAATGTGCTTCATACAGTCCTTTAATCATTTTTTAACCCCTGTCCTTCATTTTCTTAGAATTAATATACCAGTAACTGATCCATTTTCCGTCCACAATATGGTTGAAATTTTCTACTGCTTTATATGTATTGGCCCCTTAAGAACTTAAGTAAATTCCAAAACAAAAAAGCTGTCCCGCATGATTGTGCGGGACAGCCCTTATTAATCTCCTCCCCCGCCGCAGCTTGAGCAGGAGCTGCAGGTTGAGCAGGAACTGCAGGAGCTGCCCGACCCGCAGCTTGTACAGCTTGATGAGATCTTGCTGCTGATTTTCATGTAACTGGCAAAATCATCATAATGAAAATACGATACAGATAAAAAAGGAACCAGCATTGCGTTATAGTTTTGCTGATTTTTCCTTTTTCTCATCATTTCTTGTATGACGCTTTTTTCATAGTTTTTTACTTTCTTTGCAGTTTTTTTCATAGCAGAAATAAGCGAGAGCACAGTAGCCATATATTGGCTATCACTCTTAAAATAGAGCTCTATTAGTTCATTTTCCGGCAAACACTTAAAATCATCAATTATATTTGGAGGTACAGGGAATCTGTAAAATCCCTTATAAAGTTTGATATTTTCCTTTCTTATGAAAAAGAGCTCACCATACACCCAATCAAAAAATCCGCGTACATCGGGTTCAGGCGACTTCTTTAGATTGGGACTATGATGAAGAGTGCTTCCTAAATATTCTTTTGAAAAATCATCATACTCACGGGTAAACATGAGCATATGATGCCATAGGTCATCGACTTTTTCACTGAACATAGGGGACTCCTTTAAAAGAGAAGTCAAAATAAAGTAGCGTTTTAAATCCAGCAGACGCCAGCTGTACTCATTTTCTTTTAGCTTAATTTCTTTCATTACCCTCTCTTCTACGTTTCCCAAATAACTTTTACTAAGAGACTTCTCCAGGTGATCACTTAGCTTTTTTAACCCTTTAATCGGTTTTATGTCTAATGATTTTGGAGATAAACTAAATTTAAATGAGAGCTTTTTGCGCAAAAATAAAATAAACCAAATAACCACTGCAAGCAGGAGTAACCAGGCCATGTAATCCCCCCTTCTTTCATACTATTACGAATTCCATTTTCAGAAGTTCCATATTTTTCAATATTAATATTGTTTAGCACAAAAAGAAAAAGCTGCCTTACTCGGCAGCAGCTCAATATATGCACCATTTAAGATAATATCACACCCGCAAAATTCCCTCTTAGTACTTGTTTCTTATTCTGGTTCGTACAAAGGAAAGAGGCGGCAATGGCCATTCTATTATGATCTTGCTCTTCATATTTATCGATCGTTACTTCACATATGATTGTATCTCCTGTAAAGACAGGTCTCAAAAACTCAAAATTCATCGTACGGGCCAACACGTTTGCGTCTCCGCCCACTTTGGTTGGCAGTGTGGCCGTTAATAATCCTTGGACTACAAGCCTCCCTTGTTCATCCGGGGTTATATGGTGAATTCCTTCATCACCTGATATTTCTGTAAATAATTCAACATCCCTTTTTGTAAAAGTCCGTTCAAATGTAATCATGTTCCCTACTTTTAAAAGCATATTAATCTCCCTCCGAAGGCTTAAAACAATATATCAATTAACGACTGAATATTACAATAATTATCAACGGTATTCATCTTATTAGCCCAGTTTTTAATTGCTGTTTATGTATCAAATTCCCAATATTTTGGCTTTATATCCTTATTCACCCATTCCTTTTGCGGTGCCTGGTATGGGGTGTTGGCGACCAAATGATTATTGTGCCAGCTTGCTGCTCCGGAACGAATCATTTCATCGAGCAGGACTGGAATAAATTCTTCAGGCTGCAGCTGGAAAGAATAGCGTGCAAAATCCTGGAACCATCCGCACTTTAGCAGGTAGTCGCTGATCTCTTCTTTAGCCAATCCATCTTTCATGATTAAGGTGAATGAAAAAATCCGCTTGCAGGCATGCCATGACACTTTTTCTGGCGCCTTAAGCCACTTTTCAAACCGTCTCTTTGCTGTATCAATGGCAGCCAGAGGATCCTCGATTTGAGGCCCATGTCCTGAATAGGCCTGCCCGATCCGGAGTTCCGACAGCCGTTCCAGACTTTCCATCGATCGCTGGATTGATGAAACACCCTCACGAAAGATATTCAACCATCCGATATCATTTTGGTGAAAAAGATCCCCGCAAATTAATACCTCTTCTTCAGGTTCATACAAAGAAATATGCCCTAATGTATGTCCAGGTGTATGCAGGACTTTAAAGGTTCTGCTTCCTGTCTGAATTTCATCTTTATCTGAAAGTTTAGTATCAACACGATAAGGTTCTACAGACTGATCCAGCCATTCTGCACTGCAGGCTTCGGGATCACAAGAGTTAATTAATTCCGCTTCTCATTTATGAGCAGCAATCCTAACACCATAATTTTTTTGAAAATGAAAATTGCCTCCCGCATGGTCACTATGGTAGTGCGTGTTGACTATAAGGTGCAGTTCTTCTGGTGAAACGCCTGCTTCTTTTATTAATTGCTCAGTTTCTTTGACATCACTGCCAAATCCAGTATCAATAAGGATTGGAAGTTCATCCTTGATCAGAATCATATTCGCACTTGGAAACTTTCTTTCAAAAAAAATAATATCCAAAGCTCAACCTCCTTAATTTAACCTCAATTTAAATGTGAAATATATTCAAATGCTGTCGTCCCATATACGCTTTTAAAGTGCTTATTTAAGTGAGTTAAATCAACAAAACCACATTCAGTAACAGCTGCATAGATGTCTTTATTCTTTTCGATTACCTGCTTGGCGCGTTCAATCTTGCAGTTGAGAAAATACTGATATGGTGAAATTCCGGTATGAGCCTTAAATAATCTGATAAACTGGTATTTTGATAAATTCAGCTCTTTACATATGTCGTCCAGTTTAAGTACATTCTCCAAGCTCCCATGAACCATATTCTTCGCCTTTCTAATTAGAGCATTATCTTTCTTATCATATGATGAAAGTTTAGTTTGAATGAGATGATCTGTGAGAGATAAAAGCAATTCACTGCATAGTGCTTCATCTTTTTCGCTTAATATAGCATGAGAAAGAGTCAATATTTTTTGTTCAAGCAGATCATCATACACAACGGGATTTGAAAAACGGACGATATCCTTTGTCCCGCTGACATCTGAAATCAGCTGAGGGTCAATATATAACATCACATAGTCAAGACCGGTCTCATCATGCGCCATTCCGTCATGTGCCTGTTCCGGATTAAAAAGCATAACGCCATTAGGATAGGATAATTGCAGACCGCCATCCAGGGTATAATGCTGAATGCCGCGCAGCGTCACACCTATTGCATATTCAGCGTGAGCATGCTTTTTATAAGCAAATTCAGAAATACTTGCTGACAACGCAGTAATCCCTGCCGATTTTTTATAGATAAATTTGTCCATTGGACTCACCCCTTAACAGCATGCCTACATCCAGATCATCACGCCGGAATAAGCTAAAAATATGGCCATGACTATATTCACAATTTTATCATGTTTCTGTAAAAACGCCTTGAAAATGGTACCGAACAGCACCCATGTAATAAATGCTAAAAATCCAATAATCGTGATGGCGAGAACACTCATTGTCACAGCCGGCACTTCCGTATAATACGGCATGATGAAGCTGGGAATAACAGTCATTGTAAATAAAACGACCTTTGGATTTAAAAACTGCATCAGGAAGCCTGACATAAAGGTGCCATTTTGGATTGCAGCTGGCTTTGATGTGTCTGACTTAAAAATTTTATAAGCGAGATAGAAAATATAAAAGCTGCCGATTAACTGCATGACGATTAAGATTTTTGGTATGACCTCCATAAGGATCGTATTCAGCATAGCTGAAATCATAAGCAGCAGACCAAAAGCAATCGTAGCACCATACGTATATTCCATCGCCTTTTTTGTCCCAATATTATGGACAGTGGATAATATGACGATATTCGTCGGGCCTGGCGTAAACGTAACAATAAAACAATATACTAAAAAAGATGTAATATTCATGAAGAAAACTCCTTTCAGGGTATTCTCACATAAATATACATCTTAGGATTAAGCGGCTGATAGTATATTATTGCAGAGGCAGCAGTAGAAAAGCTGTATCTATGGAAGAAAGTTTTAATAACACTAAAATCACTCTAAACCATCATTAATCCTCTTCACAATTTTCGCAGGTACTCCCGCAGCAACAGTATTTTCAGGAACATCTTTAGTGACAACGGCTCCTGCCGCAACCACAGAGTTTTCACCAATCGTCACACCAGGCAGGAGGGTTGCGTTTGAACCAATCCAGACGTTTTTGCCAATGATAACTGGGGAGGGATATGTTGTGTTTCTTGTTTCTAAGGATAACCCATGATTCAGTGTAGCAATCGTGACATTCATACCGATCATGGTGCCGTCTCCAATACGAATCCCGCCCCTGTCCTGGAAGGAACACCCAGTGTTTAAAAAAACGTTTTTGCCAATCGAGATATTCTTGCCGAAGTCGGTATAAAATGGCGGAAAACACATAAATGAAGAATCAACTTTGCTGCCTGTCAGTTCTCTGAAAATCTCAGCTATTTCCTCTTTTGAATGATACGAATTATTCAATTCCATAGTGATCCTTTGAGCTTCATAACTGCATTGAGTCAAAAGCCCATGCAATTCCTTGTCCTCACCTGAAATGGGATTTCCCTTTCGGCAAAAATCTATAAAGTCTTCCATGTTCATTTTTTAACCACCTATCTTTGTATGACCCTAACCAAACCCAATTAAAAATAGAATGTCCCAAAAGCCAGGCTTTCAGGACATTTTTGAACTATTTACATAGTGCTGATATCAATCACAAATCGATACTTCACATCTGAAGCTAAAACTCGTTCATAAGCTTCATCTATTTGATCAGCTGTAATGACTTCTATCTTTGGAGAGATGTTATGTTTTGCACAGAAATCCAGCATTTCCTGCGTCTCACGTATGCCCCCAATCATAGAGCCCGCAAAGGAACGGCGATGGCCGATGAGTGAGAACACATTGACTGACAATGGCTCTGCTGGAGCACCCACGTTAACCAATGTTCCATCAAGCGTGAGCAGCGAGAAGTAAGCATCTATGTCGATTTTCGCACTTACCGTGTTAATAATTAAATCAAACGTTCCGGCAAGTTTTTTGAACGTTTCCGGGTCGTTTGTGGCAAAGTAATGGTCTGCGCCAAATTGCAGGCCGTCTTCTTTTTTATTCAATGTTTGCGAAAGGACAGTCACTTCTGCACCCATGGCATGTGCAATTTTGACAGCCATATGGCCAAGGCCGCCCATACCGACAACCGCTACTTTCCTGCCCGGGCCAGCTTCCCAATGATTTAGCGGCGAATAAGTAGTAATCCCCGCACAAAGCAGCGGTGCTGCAGCGTCAAGCCCAATGCTATCAGGTATGCTGAGTACGAATTCTTCCTGTACTACAATGTGCGTTGAATACCCGCCTTGAGTTGGTTCGCCGTATTTGTCAACACCAGCGTAGGTTTGGATATTTCCCTTAAGGCAGTATTGTTCTTCTCCTTTACGGCAGTTTTCACATTCGCCGCAGGAGTCAACCATACATCCGACTCCTACCCGGTCTCCTGCTTTGTACTTTGTAACCTCAGCTCCTACTTCTGCAACAATTCCTGCAATCTCATGCCCGGGTACAAGCGGATAGTTCACAGGACCCCACTCCCCGTGTGCAGTATGGATGTCAGAATGGCATATGCCAGCATATTTAATTTCAATCAGAACATCATGCAAATCCAGATTGCGCCTTTTAATCTCAGCCGCTCTAAACGGCTTGTCCGGACCGTCAACGGCCCGCGCTTTAGCAGTTATCATGAATAAACCCTCCTGAAATATTTTAAGAGAATGATAGATTTTAATAGAACTCAATTAAGTTCCCATCATTTATCTCTTTTCACCACCATGTTAAGGCTTATAGTTAACTCTAGGTCAAGTGGTTAATATAATTTTTTTATTCCCGATAAAATGTCTTTGACATTTATAAAATACCATGATAATCTCACGTCATACCTTATAGTTAACTCTAGGTCTATATCTTTGATAATAGGAGATAAATAATGAAGACATACACGATCAGCGAAGTGGCAAAGGAATTGAATCTGACAGTATATACCCTGCGCTACTACGATAAGGAAGGTCTGATGCCCTTTGTAGAACGGACCCCCAGCGGGAACCGTTTATTTAAAGAATCCGATCTTAGCGCTCTAAAAGTGATTGAATGCCTGAAAGCCACCGGAATGCCTATTAAAGAGATTAAAAATTTCATTGATTGGTGTTCTGAGGGGGATGCCACACTGCAGCAAAGATATGACATGTTTCTGAGCGAAAAGCAAATGCAGAAGCACAAATGGAAGAACTAAGAAAAACAATGGAAGTCATTGAGCATAAATGCTTATACTACAAGACTGCACTGGAAGCCGGAACAGAAAATATTCATAAAGAAGATAAAATAGAGATTAATAGCTGATTGAAAGCCGCCTGTATGTAATACAGGCGGCCATCTTTAACTAAAAAAATCCAATAAGCATCACAGTACACAATTAAGGGAAAAATCAATCTAGTAAGCCGCTTTCCATACGCAAGGGAAAGCGGCTTTGGATGTAGTTTTATTCAATCAATGTCCCTGTTGCTGAATACAAGTGTTAAACATCTCTTTTCACCTAGACTGCCTGATGAGAGCTTTTGACCATTTCACCCAAGAGTTTGAAGCTATAAGCCTTTTTAGCTTAGTGCTCCATCATTTCATGGGCAATGTCTTGTCCATCCATGTCAGATGGATAGTACGTAGGCCAATGGGTAACTTCATCCAGCAATTTTTCCCGGTCGTCACCCCAATAAAGGTGATAGTGACTAGCTTCTGTCGGATAGATACTATGATCACTAAACTGAATATATTGAGGAAGACCTTCAGCTATTGCTTCTAGCTTAAATACATATCTAACCCCTCTATTTCCCGCATCATATGTTAGAATTTCAAATCCATCGTAGACATACTCCCCAGTAAATTCTTCTCCGTTTTTGAAAAACGTTACCTTATTCCCCTGTATCTGAATTCGTTCAACATTTGTTTGATATCCTTCATTATAATATTCCTTGTATTCTTTAGCTGTCATCTCACCCCCATGCTCTGCTTTATGTGCAAATACTTCGTCAAGGGCGCCATCTTGAAGATATGGGTATACTGACTGCCAGTCACCTTCCCAGTCGGATAAGGATCGATCCTTCACTTGACTATTTTCAAAATATCCTTCATAAATTTTTGCTGTTTCTTCATTATGTGCATGAGTATGGCCATGATCGTGTTCACCCTGCTCATTTGTCTCAGAATCTCCCTCGGATGAAGGTTCCGATAATGCTTTTGTCAACTCCTCTAAGTTGTGCTGCATAAGCGTAAAGTAGTCCTCATTATTCTTTATATCTTCATCTGTTAAAACCGATAAATTGTGTATACGTAAAGCCTCTGCACCAATTTCCTTCCTAACTACTTCTGCCACTTTAGGAGTTATATTCTGTTCAAAAAATACATGCTTCAAACCATGCTTTTCAGCAGTCTTAATGATGTTTTGCACCTCTTTATGTGAGGGTTCGTTAGCAGGGCTCAAGCCGGATACTGCGATTTGCTCAATCCCATAGTTTTTCTCCCAATAGCCATAAGCAGCATGAGATACAATAATTTTATTTTCAGGTAAATGTTCAAGTTGTGTACGGAAGTCCTGGTCTAAGTTTTCGAGCTTTCCTTTCAGCTCCTCAAAGTTTTGGTTAAAAATCTTTTCTTTCTCAGGTTTTAATTCAACTAATAAATCTTTTATATGCTCTGCCAGCTGAATAGAACGAATAGGATCCAGCCAAACGTGAGGATCTTGATCCCCATGATTATGTCCTGCATGTCCGTCCTCATGACTGCCTTCTTCTTCATGCTCATGGCCGCCATCCTCTCCTTTATGGTCATGTACATGCTTTTCCAAGATAATTTCTTTTGATGCTTCAAGTACCTTGACGTCGTCAGATTGAATAGTTTCCGAGATTTTGTTTGCATATGATTCTAAACCGGCCCCATTATAAATAAAAGCATCGGATTCAGATATTTTTATCATATTGCTGGTTGTTGGTTCATATGTATGCGAGTCTGATCCCGGTGGCAGAATAGACTCCACAGAAGCTTGATCTCCTGCGATTTGTTCAGCAAAAAACTGAAGCGGATATACGGTTGTATAAATCTTAAGCTCTTTGCTGGATCCTTTTGATTCCCTCTCACTTTCACTGCTGTTTGCAGCTTTTCCTCCACACGCAGCCAGCGTGAAGATGACTATAAATAAACTAAGTAAACCTGCAAATCTTTTTAACAATTTTATTCCCCCTTTACATAGGGAACATTTTATCGTAATGATTACGATTTGTAAATAGTAATCATTACGATTTTTCGGTTGAACCCTTTCAACTCCTTTGTTTAAAAAGAAAAAGCTGCTATATTAGCAGCTAATTTTGTACATAAGCACCAATTAGTTCAATACCTTTATCAATTCAATTTCATCTCTGATTGGAATACCATCATTTCCAATTAAGGGTATTTCGGGTTTTACCTTCCTTGCTTCCTCAACCGCATTATGAATAATTTTGGACAGGATAAATCCTCGTTTCTGATAAAATTTTAATGCTGACAAATTATCGTTTGTTGTAATAAGTTTTACGATTTTACAATTTTTCTTTATAGCAAGATTTTCTACTTCTTGAACTAATGTTGTACCTATCCCCTTACCTTCTTCCATACTATCTAAGGATATAATTTCACATTCATTATCTTTAATTAGGTAAGTAATTAAGCCAATGATTTTGTCATCTACATCTACAACAGCAAAACTGTCCAGTGCACTGCAATCATAAATCCCACTGGAAATAACCATTTCCGTGCTCCCCCAATGCAGCTTAAAAAATTCTATTATTTTATTTTTCGGTAAATCCTTAACTTGGTAAATATTCATTATTAGCCACCTTAAATGTTTTAAAGTCTAAATTAATTATCTTAAATAGTCGTCAAGTTAACAACCTAATTATTCCATTTCAATTAGAAGGAAGCCGAATTGAATTCCTAAATCCCCTTTAGCAAACAGCAGCCCTAATGTTACAATGTAATTAATGGAATATTTTAGAAATGGGGAGTTAGATGATGGAGGACGTTATATTAGAAATTAATAATTTGAGAAAGAGCTATGGTCCGAAGTCAGTGCTCAACGGTGTCTCTTTTGGGGTAAAACGCGGAGAAATCATCGGATATATCGGCCCGAACGGCGCTGGGAAAAGCACCACTGTCAAGATCATGCTTGGCATTGAAGATGACTATTCAGGACAGGTTTACATCTTTGGCCAGGATATTTCGGATGGAGATATCGAGTATAAGAGAAAAATTGGATATGTGCCGGAAATTGCTGAAGTGTATGATAACTTGACCGGCCAGGAATACTTAACCTTTGTTGGCGAATTGTATGGTCTTGATTCCGACCTTGCCAGTAATAAGGCAAAAAGCCTGATGGAGCTATTCGGCATAGGGGAAGTCTATCATTCCCGAATCGCTTCTTATTCAAAAGGAATGCGCCAAAAGCTTCTCATTATCTCGAGCCTGCTGCATGATCCGGAACTTCTTTTTTTCGATGAACCCATCAATGGCCTGGATGCAAATAGTGTCATGATATTCAAAGAAATCATGGCACAGCTTGCCGTACAGGGAAAAACAATTTTTTATTCATCACATATCATGGATGTGGTTGAAAAAATAAGCAGCCGCATTATTCTCCTGCATGATGGGAGAATCGCAGCAGACGGCACCTTTGACGAACTAAAGCAGCAAAATACGGAAGGTTCACTCGAACAGATCTTTAACCAGCTTACGGGATTCAGTGAACATAAAGAACTTGGTGCCCGGTTTGTTTCGGTTGTAAGGGAGATGTAGGGATGCAGGACTATCGCACTCTTAAACTATTGGATCATTTTGAGCGTGTTTTTAATAGCTTTGGCGTAGATTACAAGGTTATGAGGAAACTTCTGCAGGTAAAGCTGACGATGGATGGACGGCGCGTGCCCACCATTTTCTCGCAGAATGCAAAAAAAGAAAACAAAGAAAAAAATAATCAGTACATAAAATCTTTATGGGTTTACGTATTGTTCGGTCTGTTCTTAATTCCATTTGTGCTTATGGGGGACAATTACCTTTTCCAGATGAGCCTTTTTTATGGAATTTTCACCTTTTTTGTGATGACCTCCATGATTTCCGACTTCTCTTCGGTTTTATTGGATATCCGGGATCGAAATATCCTGTTTCCAAAGCCAGTCAGCCGAAAAACAATCAGCACGGCAAAAATGGTGCATGTCACGATTTATCTTTCTTTCCTTACCATTGCGCTTGCCGGTATCCCTTTGATAGTGGGACTATTCAAAAATGGGCCCTTATTTTTCCTCCTTGCTGCCGTGAATATCATTCTGATTGATTTATTGGTTGTTGGTTTAACCGCATTGATCTATTTATCAATATTGCGATTCTTTGATGGGGAAAAATTGAAAGATATCATCAACTATGTTCAAATCGGGCTGTCCCTGATGATCATGGTTGGGTATCAATTGCTTATACGTTCTTTTGAGTTCATTGACTTAACGGTCTCTTTTCAGCCTAAATGGTGGCAGGTATTCATTTTCCCAATGTGGTATGGCGCAAATATGGAAATGCTGTTGAAGGGGGCTTTCGAGCCGGTTTATCTTCTTTTTTCAGCATTATCACTCCTAATTCCGATCCTGTCCATCTGGATTTATATGAAATTTACCGGCACCTTCGAGCAAAGCCTGCAAAAGCTTGCTTATCAAGGAAAAGCCAAAGTAACGAAGCGGAATAAAGCGGGGCAAATCCTTCTTAACATCATTTGCCGCTCACCGGAGGAGAGAGCCTTTTTCCGCTTTGCCGGCAGGATGATGAAAAATGAACGGGACTTTAAACTTAAAGCCTATCCATCACTTGGTTTTTCCATCGTGATTCCGTTTATTTTTATCATAAATACTCTGCGTGAAGATTTTGCACAGCTATCTGACAGCAAGTCCTATATAACGATTTACTTTAGCTTGATCATTATTCCGACCATCATGATTCTTCTAAAGTATTCAGGAAAATATAAGGGGGCCTTTATTTACCGGGTTGCCCCTCTCAATTCATTAAAGCCGGTGTTCAGCGGCACCATCAAGGCATTCATTATTAAATTATATCTGCCAGTCTACTTTATGCTAAGTGCACTCTTCCTTTTCCTGTTCGGGGCAGGAATTCTTCCGGACCTTATCGCCGTATTTATCAGTGCCTGTCTGTACGCGGTCATTTGTTTTATGGTTTTAAAGAAAGCTCTGCCCTTTTCGGAATCGTTCGATGAATACAGCCAAAACGGAAATAGCGCCATTATCTTTGGATTGATGCTGTTTGTAGCATTACTTGCAGGCCTGCATTTCGCGAGCACTTTCTTGCCATATGGAATTTATCTGTATTTAGGGATATGCAGCATTGGTCTCGTAATTATTTGGAGGCTGGCTTTCAATGTTACATGGGAGCAGATTATCAAAGGGTGATTCCCTGGAGAGTTTAGAAGTACTGGATCAACCATTAAGCTGCCACTTTTGGCAGCTTTTTTTATCTTGCTTGCCTTTATGCACGTATTAAAGCCTTCAAAAAAATAGACATCCCGCGAAAGGATGTCTTCTTATGTTTTAATCAGCTGAACAAAAATTAACATGATAAATGATATTCCGATCATACACGCTACCCATAACCAGGCCATTTCCATATTGCCTGAATCAATGGCTACATAAATAGCTGTTGGAATCGTTTGTGTTTTCCCCGGAATATTACCGGCAAACATTAAAGTAGCTCCGAACTCTCCCAATGCCCTGGCAAAACTTAGAATGCCACCTGAAATAATGGCCTTGTATGAAAGAGGGATCGTGATATTCATAAATAATTGAATATCATTCGCCCCATCTACCCGAGCCGCATTTTCAATGTCACGATCAATCGCTTCAAAGCCTGTCTTGGCAGACTGATACATCAGAGGAAATGCGACAACCGTTGAAGCGATAACAGCGGCCCACCATGTAAACATAACTGGCTGTTTAAAAATAAACTCAATGAATTGGCCTGCAAAACTGTTTCTTCCAAAAATGACAATCAGCAAAAACCCTACAACAGATGGCGGTAATACTAATGGCAAAAGAAAAGCGGTCTCTGCAATGGCTTTTCCTTTAAATCTTTTATTTGCCATACCCTTCCCTATGATAACGCCAAGAATAATTGCCAATACTCCTGAGACAGCCGCAACTTCAGCAGATAATAGGACTGGTGACCAAAAATCAGTAGCCATATAATTATTTCAATCCTTTAAATCCATACTCTTTAAAAATATCCTTAGATTTTTCATTTTGAAGATAATCATAGAACAGCTTAGCTTCCTCTGGATGACTTGTATCCTTAATCACACCCAAAGGATAAATGATTGGATCATGAGTATTCTCCTCTGCCGTGTCCACTATGTTGACCTTTTCAGATATTAACGCATCCGTTTTATAAACAATTCCCGCATCCACATTATTTGTCTCTACATATGTAAGGACCTGGCGGACATCTTTGGCATACACTACTTTTTCTTCTATGTTGTTCCAGATATCCATTTTTTCTAATGATTCCTTCGCATATTTCCCGGCAGGAACCGACTCCGGTGTGCCGATGGACAATTTATCTGCTTCAGTGAGATCATGAAACGATTTGATCTTCGACCCCTTTGGCACCACTAGTACAAGCTCATTCTCGACCAAGTCAATTCCATTCTTTTCTTCAATCAGTCCGTCATTCACCAGTTTATCAAATTTATCCTCTGCAGCTGAAAAGAAAAGATCAGCGGGTGCTCCCTGGGAGATTTGCTGCTGAAGAGAACCTGAAGCTCCAAAGTTAAAGTTGATCAGCACATTTGGATGTTCTTTTTCGAACCTTGCTTCGATCTCCGTTAAGGCATCCTGCAGGCTTGCCGCTGCTGAAATAGTCAGTTCCACACTCTCTCCGGCTGCATCCCGCTGCTCTTCTCCTGTATTTTCAGACTGACATCCAGCCAATAATAAAAAAAGGACCATTGATGAAAAAAATAACAGGGATTTCTTTTTCATTATGTATCTCCTTCTCTGAATAGTTATATCTAGTAATAATTAATTATAACTACTTATAGGGACACTGGCGAATATAATCTTCCCCATCTAAAAAAAATCCTTGTTCCTGCCTTTTTATAATTCATAAGGTCATTAAGCGATTATGATACATCCAGGACAGGAAAAATCATCTATGAAACAAACTAAAAGGCAAGCACAGTTGGAGTGCTTACCTTTGTTAACAATGTGGAAATGTAATCTGCCCGCCAACAACTTATACATGTGAAAAAGATGGTTTCCTGATCAGCCTGTCAAATCTGGCACCCATCTTTTCAAAAAAGAATGACACTTTAATAACCAAAGTGATTAAAGCAGAGATTAAGTTGAAAAGCATGTACAAATACCTCCCACACTGAAATTTAGTGTTCTGGACACTAATGTTAGTGTTAGACTGAGCAGGAGTTTTTATTCTCTTATGAGTCCCGGACGGTCCTCCATTTGCGGGGGCTCCTCAAACCAGCCGTTTTTAATCTTGATTTTAATTCCCTCTTGGGCATAGAAGTAAATATCCTTCGCCAGTATCATGGATTTCATCGCTATATCATTTCTCAAGCTAAAGAATGCACCTGTACCGGATCCTACAAGGCTAAACCCATTGAGTATGTAAATGCAATGCATCATAAGTTTGTCGGAAAACGGAGGTACTGTCGATCTGGTTACCGTAGCCCCGGAGGTTGCTGAAAATTGAACATCACCCTCTAGGAGGATGTCTTCCATCATTTTTATTTGTTTCTTGGCAAGTTCTTTTCCTTTTAAAAAATATTTTTTGGCCTCTTTGTTTTGTGCACATTGTGCAAAACCAGTAATAAGCTGCATCCCAATATTGTTTGCTTCCATATTATGATGAAGAATCCCTATTTCAAGATCATTTAATGCCCTTTTATCGCCTGTCAGCTTAAAGCCGTCCATATACTTTTTTGACTTAATATATTCTATATTTTTTGGCATAGTAACTTTTGGGGGCAGCGATAGGATTCCTTTTTCAAGCAGATAAAAGGTCGAAAGCTTATAGATTTTTTGTGTTACAGTCGTGAGCCCCTCATAAATGGATAAAACCTTCTTATTGTAGGTCATATTCATATTCAGGGTGTAAAGCCCCATGCTAACTTCCTTTAATATACGAAGAAACATGATATCAAAACCATTATCGTATAATTTAGGGGCTTCTAAATTAACATCAGCTGAAGTAAATCCAACAGGCTTAACCATCCCTTGATCGGAGAAAAGTTCTTCCATATCTTTCACATAAAAGTTCAATTCCTGCCATAATCCCCCTAATATATTCCTTGCCTCCTGTTCATCTGACTTTTCGATAAAGTATTCCAAAAATCTCATAATTAAAGTTTTTTCCTGGTAGGTCTGCCATAGAGTCCCAATTTCAGAAACACTTAGCGGATTGGTTAATATCAAGTAAACAACCTCCTTCCATAATCCCCATTTTGACTATGTACAGAATTGATTAATAATTCTCATTCATAAATTAACCTGGATTGGAGATCTTATTCCTGATAAATGGAGTGTAGGTTATTTTCATCAATATCCGGCCGCCAGACAATCTTTTTGTAAATAAAAAGAGACGCGTTCCTTTACAAACGCGCCTGCTGGTATACCTATTAAAATATGTTTTAGCAAAAAAACCGCAGAATCCTTCTTACGCGCCATACAATCCGAGTCTCCCTGAACCTAAACTCTCAGCGAGCCGCGGAACCCCCTAGCAGCATAGTAGGAATCAGCTCCATTGTGATACACAAAGACCGTGTCGTAGCGGCGGTCACAGAAGAGAGCCCCGCCAAGTTTTCTGATATGAGCAGGTGTCTGTATCCAGCTCGATGTTTTCTTATCAAAAGCTTCAAGCTCCTGGAGCTCCCGGTATTGCTCTTCCGTTAAAAGCTCAACGCCCATGGCAGCTGCCATATCCATTACACTGTTTTCCGGCTTATGTTTTTTCCTTGCCTCCAGCGCTTCACGATCGTAGCAAAAACTTCTGCGGCCCTTAGGACTTTCTGCTGCACAATCATAAAATATGTATTCGCCCGTCTCTTCATCATACCCGGCAACATCCGGTTCGCCGGCCGTTTCTTCCATTTCATTCAGCGACCATAATTTCTCAGGATTAGCCTCAAGCTTAGCTTGTACATCTGCCCATACCAGCCCTTCATGCCTGTGCGTATTCTTCTCAAAACGGGCCTTCAATGTTTGCAGCAATTCATCTCGCTGTTCTGGTGACAGCGCCTTACTTCCCTGTGTCATATGAGTACCTCCCTTTTTTCTTCATTATAATATAATTATGACCCTAAAGGGCAGATGATAAAAGCAGGCGCCGGGTTAACCTTCCTGAAACTGTCTTCGGACTCAAGCCTGATGATTGTGTCTGAACCCCAACCAACTTCAGACTCAAACCCGACGTTTTCCCCTTCCTGTGTCTGAACCTTAACCAACTTCCGACTCAGACCTGATGATTTCCCCTTCCTGTGTCTGAACCTTAACCAACTTCCGACTCAGACCCGACGTTTTCTCCTTTCTGTGTCCGAACCTGCACCTACTTCAGACTCAAACACGACGTTTTCCCCTTCCTGTGTCTGAACCTTAACCAACTTCGGAC
>NZ_NJQY01000019.1:49524-66366 GCF_010628845.1 Bacillus sp. 22-7
CAGACCCGACCTTTTCCCCTTCCTGTGTCTGAACTTGAACCAACTTCGGACTCAAACCCGACGTTTTCCCCTTCCTGAGTCCGAACCTTAACCAACTTCGGACTCAGACCTGATGATTTCCCCTTCCTGTGTCTGAACCTTAACCAACTTCGGACTCAGACCCGACGTTTTCCCCTTCCTGTGTCTGAACCTTAACCAACTTCGGACTCAGACCCGACGTTTTCTCCTTTCTGTGTCCGAACCTGCACCTACTTCAGACTCAAACCCGACGTTTTCCCCTTCCTGTGTCTGAACCTTAACCAACTTCGGACTCAGACCCGACGTTTTCCCCTTTCTGTGTCCGAACCCGAACTATCCTGCTCCAAAAAAAAACACTAACAAACGATACCATTTGTTAGTGTTTCCAAATCTATTATGAAGCTTGTTGTTCAAATCTTTCTTCAGCTGGAGGGTTGAATTGCCCTTCCCACTTCGCAATAACAATTGCCGCAAGTGAGTTCCCCACCACGTTAACCGCTGTGCGTCCCATATCAAGGATACGGTCGATGCCGGCAATAAAGGCAAGGCCTTCTGCAGGCAATCCAATGGTGCTGAATGTCGCCAGCAGCACCACAAAGGATACGCCCGGTACACCCGCCATTCCTTTCGATGTAACCATCAGTACTAGCATTAACGTAATTTGCTGTCCGATGCTCAATTCGATCCCAAACATCTGGGCAATAAATAAAGAGGCAATCGCCTGATATAAAACAGATCCGTCCAGGTTAAAAGAATAGCCTGTCGGAATAACGAATGAAGAAATATGTTTCGGGCTTCCCGCTTGCTCCATTTTGTCCATAATTCTTGGAAGAACTGTTTCCGAGCTTGCTGTTGAAAATGCCAAAATTAATTCCTCTTTGATCATCTTCAATAATTTAAAGATGCTGAACCCGACAATTTTCGCCATAACTCCCAGAACAACAAGAACAAAGAAAATCATGGATCCATATACAGTGAGCGCCAGCTTGCCTAATGGAATCAGTGAGGCGAAACCATACTTGGAAATCGTAACACCAATTAAAGCAAATACCCCGATCGGCGCATACTTCATAAATAGGTTCGTTACATAGAACATCGCCTTAGCTGTACCTTCGAAAAATCTCAGAACCGGCTTTCCGACATCTCCAATTGCTGCGATTCCGAGTCCAAATACAACAGCAAAGAAGATAATCGCCAGCATATCGCCTTCAACCATGGCTTGTACCGGATTAGTAGGCACAATATGCAAGAATGTATCCGCTACAGACTTGCCTTCCTGCTCTTTATTGGTTTCGACATAGCTTGAAATGTCACTTTGCTGCAGGCTGTCCATATTCAGGCCGGCACCTGGCTGAAATACATTCCCGGCGATTAAGCCAACCACAATGGCAACCAACGTCATGCCGATAAAATAGGTCAATGATTTACCGCCAAGCTTACCAACGGATTTTAAATCACCTACACCAGCAATAGCAACGATAATCGTGGATAGTACAATAGGAACCACAATCATTTTAATTAAACGGATGAACAGATCGCCAAATGGCTGTAAGGCACTTTGCGCTGTTTCATTACCGTAAAAGATACCGCCAACCACAATCCCCAGGACAAGACCGATAAAAATTTGAGTGGCTAAACTTAATTTAATTCTTTTCATCAATTACCCTACCTTCTTGTTTAGTTTTAACATGCTGCGCAGGCAAGGGAAACAAAGCTGATCTCAAAAAAAAGAAAATCGACAATTGTCAATTCACTCTAATTCATATTATCTTATGTTTCCTTAAACGCTGACGAGGTTAGCTTTCGGGTTAGGACTGTGGAAACAGTAAGCCCTTCCATCTTTCGGATTCACCCCGTGCGGAAACTCCGCCGTAAATAATGGGTCCCCCGTTCTTAAAATAAGATTAAGCATAGAACACTAAATCATTATATTATCCCAAGATAATTTTTGTAAATAGTTAAGTATTCCCGGTATAAAACAAAAAGGCACTTGGCTCCACCTGCGCCAAATGCCATGATAGCCACACATGCTATCCCCGCTACATCTAAATTAGCATCTTAGTATTAAGAATATTGAACGGGCTTGTAAACTTTTCTTAAATATCAGGTGATAACGAGGGCATTATAATATCTCAATCAATATGCCATAAAAATTCCAGCGTTTTGCTAAATGCTTCTTGTTCTGATTTTGCATCATACTTAGAGGAATAAGGATCACTGAATCCGTGTTTCCCAGTAAATTTATGTGCTTTAATTTTCTTTTTCTCCAAAGCCAATACTAACTCATCAACATTAAAAGATTGCTCTTCCTGCGGAAAAAATAGAATGGCAGGACTCCGGGGTGTCACCTCTAAATAGTCCCTAATCCTTGAACCATAGTATCCAACTATACCATCAACACAATCTTCCTCGCTGCACAGCCAGGCAATAGTTGCACCTATACTAAATCCAATGATATATATTGTTTCGTATTCATCTTTAACATCCAATAATAAATCTTTGACTTTACGTGCCGCTCTATCGAAACCGACATGTTCCATAAAGTGATGATAAGCGGCTTCCTCTTGAGAATAATCAAAAGGTTTCTCTCGCTCTAGTATATTGGGGCATATCACTTCATAATTCAGCTTGGTTAATAATTCGCAAAAACTCTTTATATGTTGATTTATTCCATAGATTTCGTGGATTACGAGTATTAAAGAATTAGAATTACTAGACTTTTTCATAACTATCCTTATTCTTCATATTTCTTCTCCCATACATTATTTACGTTATATCCACCAAAAGGTATTCTACCTTAATAGAATTATTCCTTCATCCTCTAAACACCTTTTAATAAAAAAAGCCGCCTAATTGGCAGCCCGACTTTAAGCAATGCACCATTATGACATTAAACACACGCTTCATATTCCCTTTTGATATTATGAATGATCGTCTGAACAGGCAAAATCTCGTTGATTTCATGGACTCTTGCCCCCGCAAATACGAGACCATTCTCACAGTCCCCCTCCATGGATGTGACCAGAGAATCCAATGTGCAAAAGCGGTAGGAGCAGTTTTTCAGACAATCGATGCATTTCTTGATTTTCACCTTTTTATTGTCAGATATTTGTTCAGTAAAGTTATTCTTAATGGCACGGCCTTCCAAACCTACGGTGGTTTTCACCATAACGATATCTTCCTGTTTGGCATGTACATATTTTTCCTTGAAGGATAGGGGTGCATCACATTCGTGACTTGCGACAAACCTGGTTCCCATCTGAACACCGGAAGCACCGACACGAATGGCATGCGCGATATCTTCTCCTGTCATGATTCCCCCTGCAGCTATGACAGGAATCTTAACAGCCTCCACAACTTCTGGTAAAATATCGAATAACGGCCTTTCGGTCCCTAAATGTCCTCCCGCCTCATTGCCCTCTACGACAACAGCAGAAGCGCCCAACCGTTCAGACATTTTGGCAAGCCTTGCAGATGACACAATCGAAATGACCGGTGTCCCGGATTCTTTGCCCCAATTGTACATATCTCTAGATATTCCTGCACCTGAAATAATGAAATCCACCTTTTCCTCAATGGCAGCCTTCATTTTTTCAGCAAAATCATTCATGGCAAATAAAACATTCACCCCAATATAGCCCTCACCCTTGATAGCTGCCCTGGCCTTTCGTATATGCAGCCTCAGCTCTTCAATGCTAATTCCTGTTCCTGAAATAATTCCAATCCCCCCGGCATTCGCAACCGCTGATGCCAGGCCGCTCAACGAAATCCCTACGCCCATTCCCCCTTGCATAATGGGAAACTCAGGCGTCATATGACCGATTTTTAATTGTGGAAATTTCAAAAGAACTACCCCATTTCATCGCCAATTTATTTCTTCTTCATTATTGGACGAATGGGGTTAATTGAATAGTGACAAACATAATACGTGGTACTAAAATCAGGTGTTATTTCTGCGATATTCACAGAATGTTCAATAATTCCCAAACCAGAGACTTATCTGGAATCACCACCGCTGCTAACCATAAAAAGGTCTTATCTGCCTCTTTGAAATATATGATGTAACAGGTAAGCTAAACCTAAATAAATGAAAGTGATTGAGAACACTTTATTTATGGAAAGCTGTTCCATCAGAGGTGTGTGCGTTGAACGATTCGAAGAAAAGATAGACCACCAACTTGGTTCAGGGAATAGGACAGATACTGTAACCCAAATGCATAAGGAACATAAAACCAAAAACCAATATAATCTCATAAGCTCCCCTCTTTTAGAAAGCAGTACTAATATCTTTGAGGAAAAACCGTTTATAACAGCTTGATTGACAGTAACTGTTTCACAAACACCGATTTAATTGAGCTAACAGTCTTACCTTACAAAACGGACAGGTCATCTTCTAGTCCGTTTTTCTTCGTTTCTAATCTAATTCCTCTATTTTTATGATATCAGTCATCAAATCTGCTAAATCGTTTGTCTGAATTTCGATATTAAAAAAATAAGGGGTTGTAATAAACGTTCTGCTTTCCCCCCTATCATCATTCTGGATCAAAGTTGTTGAGATCCCCCTTGGTATTTACCGGTACACTGATATATCCGAAAGCAGTTCTATACGTAAAACCTTTCTGTTCCCTCAACATTTGGGGTCCAAAAATAATAAAGCAAAGAAATCACCTCTTTATTAAGCTCATTACCTGCATATTCAATAAAAAAGCAATTTCTCCTTTGAAGGCTTTTCCGTGGTGCTCATTCAGCCATAAAAAGAAAGTTAATGATAGATAGTTGGTATGGATTCTGCTTGTTCATTTTTCATGGAAATATGCAGCTCTTTCTTAGAGCTGATAGAGGCAAAAAATATATCCCCTAACACAGAGACACCCTTTCTGGAAAGCTCCCGTTCGAGCCAGTCCCTATCCAAACCTAACTGCTTAAGTACCGTGTTGTATACCACTCCCTCAACAATCACCGGAAAAGCTATTTGATTGGAACTCTCGGTAATGTTCAAATCTCCAAGGGTTGCAGGCATTTGGGAAGGTTTTAATTGGACACTTAACATACCGCTTCCTTCGAGCACCCCCATCTCCACATTCTGGATATCAAAGATATTTTTCTCCCTAAGCATTTGAAGAATGTTATCGATTGTATAGTTAGTCCTTCTTAAATTGGCCTGAAGTAATTTCCCCTTATAGATGACAATCACCGGTTCGAAAGTAATCAATTTCCCTATTTTCCTGTTCGAAATTTTTACTTTCCCGATGATTCTCTGAAAGATGCCGATGGCAATGATGGCAAACCCAGTTTCCAGATGTCTGACAGACGGATCTGCTATATCCGCCCCAGCCACAGCACCTAATATAAGAATAACCAGGTAATCGAAGATCGGAAGCTCCCCTATCGAGCGTCTTCCCATATAAAGAGTAATAAAGAGAAATAGAGGCAGAATGGTAATAATTCTTCCTAATATAAGAAGACAATGATAAAAAAAATCACCCATATTTTACTCCTTTTGTTGTATAGTTGTTCTTATCTTTTCGGTCTCTGAAGGAGATTATACGGAAGAAAGTGGCATTCGAAAGGATTTTGACCATCGCAGCATAACTAAATAAAATGAAACACACCAAATTGGAGGCTTTTGTTTGTTGAACTTATGTTTAGAGCTGGAGGAGCAACACTTTCTTCATGGCTGCCCGCATGAGAAAGTGCCATTTATATCGAACTTTATAAATCACTTATAGGACAGGAGATTATAATATGGATATTTTTATCCGGCAAGAACTCCCTGCAGACTTTCATTCCACGGAAGGAATGATCAAAGAAGCTTTTTTAAATGAAGAATACACCGACAAGACAGAACATTTTCTTGTTAGAAGAATCAGAAATTCAGACGCATTCATTCCTGAGCTTTCTTTAGTAGCGTTAACCCATGCTAAGGAGATTGCGGGTCACATACTTCTGTCAAAAATTACCATAGGTGATGGTGAAAAAGCTGCAGATTCTCTGGCACTTGCCCCGGTTTCTGTTGCTCCGGCTTATCAAGGAAAAGGCATCGGCAGTCAATTGATTCGTACCGCACTTAACAAGGCAAAAGAGGCCGGATATCAATCCGTAATCGTTCTGGGCCATAAAGATTACTATCCAAAGTTCGGCTTTAAGCCAGCCAGCCTTTGGAATATCCAGGCCCCGTTTGAAGTGCCTGATGAAGTGTTCATGGCTCTGGAGTTAACAGAGAATGCTCTTAAAAATGCTGCCGGTGTTGTTCATTATTCAAAAGCTTTTTCAGTATAAGAGGCGCTGGATAAAAAAAGAGCTGCCGATCAACAAGCTTGATCGGCAGCTCTTTTACCTTGATAAGGGCATTGGATCTTATTCTGTAAATTCCCAAGCAGGATTCCAGACCACTTCCCACAAGTGTCCATCTGGGTCTTGAAAATATCCGGAATATCCACCCCAAAAAGTCTCATGGGCTTGAACCGTAATAACGGCACCCGCACTCTCTGCCTGTTTCAGTACCATTTCTACCTCTTCTTTACTCCCAACATTATGCCCAATCGTAAATTCAGTTGGGCTTTTTCCTGTCTGGTTCATATTGGTGTCATGAGCGATATCTTTTCGATTCCAAATTGCCATTTTTAATCCAGATTGCAGATCAAAAAATGCCACAGCACCATGTTCGAATTCTCTTCCTACTATGCCCTGTGTTGGAAGCCCAAGACCATTGTGATAGAAATGTAAGGACCTCTCTAAATCATCTACACCTAATGTGATAACTGAAATCCGCGGTTTCATATAAGACCTCCCAATAAATTTGCAAAATCTTTGCGAAGAAAGGATCATAAAGCTTCATCATTCATTTATATCGTAAATCAATTGATCAAATAACTCCCCATCCACATAAAGCAAAATAGCCCATTCTCCCTTTTTAGGAAACTTAACAGATGATGGTGTATGTGCATCCGCCCCGTTGTTTGGACCATAAGCGCGAATGGTCCATCCCATACCATTTGTTAAAATGGGATGAACTGTTTGCGATTCTTTATGAAAGCCAACGATAGTCAAGTCTGCATTCTCAACGCCCCATAAATGCCACATCCACTTTTGGCCGTTTAAACTGGGCATGCCAGCGCCAATCACTCCGGACTTGTTTTCATTTCCGATTATACCCCTGTCGCCGAACTCCACAGCTTTTCTCTCCCAGTCAATAGTGTCAAAATCGCTCTCTTGAACAAAATCCGGTATGTCCTCAGGCAGCGTAATAGGGTCATCTTTTGCTTTTTCTGCCACACTGACCACTACATCCCCATAGGATTTGCCATCCAGGTACACGTCAAACTTCCACAGGCCTTCGTAAGGAAGGGTGAATGTCGTCGTAAACCGCTGCAAACTTGGGTATCCGGGAGAAGGTTCTATTATTTTTTGCTGAGATAAGACTTGTATTCTTTCGCCAGTTTCTTTATGAAAAGCAGAAATGGAAAGCTCTTTTCCTTTATACGTGTTAAAAGGCTCCTGGAAACTAAAGATATAGCCATAAGGCGTTCCAGCTTTCAGATAAGGATCAGGTAATATGCTGAATTTCATCTTTTGATTCACCTTATATTCATGCCGGATGTTCCATTCACCAGCCGTACCGCCATGTATCTGGTTTTGATCCTGCCTGACCCATGTCTCAGTTGAAACTAAGAAAGCTAAGAGGCAGATGGCAAAAGTGGATATGGCAAATATAACGAATTTATGAGGCTTTTTTGTTGGCTTCTCTCTTCTATCGGAATGGAGCGCTTTTCTAATATTCATTTTTTGAAATTCCGTAAAGCGCTCGCCCTTGTGAGTTGTCGAGTCCATTGCCCGCCGCAGCTGCCTAAGCTTGCTCTCCATTATATCCCCGCCTCTCCATCATTTTTTTCAGCTTCATCCTGCCTCTGCTCAATCTCGTTTTGATCGTATTTTGGTTTACTCCTATTAGTCCCTCGATCTCTTCAATCGAACATTCTTCATAATAATAGAGAGTTACAACTTCCCGGTACTTCACAGGCAAAGACAATACACAAAAGGAAAGAAATTCTTCCTCGCTCCGCTTCAGCAGCTCCTTTTCCGGAGGCAATTCCTTCGATGAAAATAAAGAAAACAGGCTCGAATTAAGCACCACTTTCCGAAATGCATGACTCTTCAAGACATCCTTTGATCTATTAATAGCCAATCGATAAATCCATGATTTAAAGGAGGTCACTTCATCGATTTTGTCATAATTTTGGTAACATGTGATGAATATATCCTGAACAATATCTTCAGCCAGCTTCCAGTCTTTCACATAGTTATAAGCAAGCTTCGTGAGCCGTTCACCGTACTCATCCATAATCATCTCAAGCCAAGTATCACGATCTTCTATTGAATTATCATCCCTGATCTTTCTCACACACTCCCCACCCCATTTTCACTTTAATGCTAAGACGAATGAGCAGGATATAGGTTTCATTTATTTTGAAAAGGCACCTGCCTTTGAACCCCATCCATATTTGTCTCTTCATAGACTTGTTTGTTTAAAAAGAAGAAGCCGCCTGGATTGGCAGCTGCGTTTGTTATTCACTTTCTCTCATTGAAAACAAATAAATAATTGAAATGATAACGGCAATAATGGAAGTGATTACAGAATATCGAAAAATAGTAAAAAAGAACTCAGGATATGGTGTTATAACACTTGAAGTCATACCATCGACATCTGTCGTGCTTTCGATCCGCTTCATAAAGGCCACTAATAAGAAAAAGGAGACAATAAATGAATAAACACCCGTTTTCACTATGATTTTCTCCATGAAATCCCCCTAAATTGACTCATTATTTTTTAAAACTCCAGTTATATAAAATTACTGAAATCCGCCTGTGTCCTTATTATCTCCCATTAAATAATTTGAACTTTCCCCTGGCTTTGCGTTCGGATTTGTTGGGGTAAGAGGGTTATTATTGTTTCTCGTGCGTCTCCAATCAATAAACAAAGCAAATAATATAATTCCTGCAATAAAAATTACTAACCACCACATAGGTTCACCCCCTATTTTGAAAGGCGCCTTTATAGATAAACAACTCTCAGTTTAAGAAAAGATAAAGAAGCAGCGCGATCATAATATTTGGCAGGCCAATTAAAACTGAGCCGATGCTTGTTCTTTTCCGCTTTCGTTTTTCGTCAGGAGAATCATGTGCTTCCAAGCCTGCCCTCATCCGATGGGGACCAGCTATAGAACCTGACATAAGAACAGACATGGCTATAAAAAATAATCCAATGGCTCCTGTCACTAAGTAAGCCTTACTTAATTCCCAAAAACCAAGTGATAATAAAACACCAGTTATTGAGAAAACGATCCCGATAGTTAGATGCTTCAACACACCAAACCTCCTTTATTACTAACTATACGGCTGAAATCTTAAATTGTTTCAATTTTTAATTTATTATGAGTACCAATGAAGAAAAAAGGGAGCTCCTCTTCGGAACTCCTTTCTAAATAGAATTAATATAATCTTTAATCACTTTACGATCTGGAGGACTTATATTCGAGGGAATCTCATGGACATGAAAAAAACGCAAATCTTTAACCTCTTCGCTATCCATTGTAAGTTCTTCATCATAGTTGTTGCAGATATAAGCGGTGATGACATTATATACTTCATCACCGTGAGGGTATTTATAGTAAAATTCTTCTCCTGAATAAAAATTAAACAACTGCAGATCATTTGCAGTTAACCCAGTTTCTTCAAGCAGCTCTCTCTTAGCCACCTCTTCCAATGTCTCTCCAGGCTCCAGAGAACCTCCGGCCAATGCCCAACAGTTATTATCCATTCTTAACTGCAGCAACAGCCTGTTATTCTTATCCAAAATGATAACACTTGCCCCAGGAATAACAAGAGGACGGCTTCTTTCTTAAATCCATTACATAACCCATAGTAATCTCCTATATATAAGACTTTCCTAACCTTATTCTCTGCGTGGAAAGGAAACCCTTTAAACAATATGGGATTTTATGTTAATATATAAATAACTCTCAGGCAGTTATTGTATTAAAAGAAAGGAGGATTATTATGATCCCCAATAATAAACACATCACAAAATCATTAGGACTTTCATTGTTAATAACTATATTTGCCTTTTTCAATGTGGATACCTCTCATACATCAATACTCTTCGTGTCTGTTGGTTCGTTCATAAGCATTTATTTAATTTCAGGGATTACCTCAAAAGCATATCAAAAGTTTCTAAAACACACTGACTATAATTAAAAGTTCCTTACAACCCAATGCCTAATGATAAAGGAATGAAAGCAAACCGCTATTCCTCGGGATGGAAGTCCCTTACACCTGCATACCAATCAAGCGCCATCTGCTCCATCTCTTTCACAAACACCTTTTTTGCCTGGCTATAATCAGCCGTGTCCTCAAACCTTTGAGCCAATACTTCCTTAAACTTCGTATACCTTTCTGCTTCACGGGGATGGGTCCGCAGATAATCTCTAAAAATAAGATGCCGTTCTATTTGGGGGTTATCAAATTGATAGACATGTATATGATGAGTTCGATTTTCCCCGCCTTTACGAAATAACCTTCTTCCTGTAATGCCCCATTCCCCGGCAGAGTCGTATCCAATCTTCTTCATCTTCTCATTAAATTCATCTATCTTTTCTATGTTTCTCACAATACACATCATATCGATTACAGGCTTTGCCTTCATCCCCTGGACTGCGGTACTCCCAAAATGTTCACATTTAATGATTTCATCTTTAAAGATGTATTTTAGGAATTGTGCTTCTTTTTGATACATAGGAGCCCAATTATTGTTAAACTCCGTAAGACGAATCTTCATTTGGCCACCTCTGTTAGATAAGCTTGAATGTGTAACTCACATATTAAAAATCCCAATTCTCATCAAGAAATTGCGAATCCATTTCAACGAGGAATATCCTTATACTATAATTGAATTTACCTATTACCTATAGGAATCATGTATCGGATTAAACAAATCCTCCGCTGCATTTCTGACAACTGAAAAGTGTTCCACATTGTAATGGCCATGAAGAATTTCATTATGATGCTTAATAATTTGTTCCGCACTTAAAGCATCGCTATCTGTTGTTGAATGTCCATCACCTACTAATGTAACATCCAATCCACTAATAGTTGCGGTTCTCACTGCACTGTCTATACAGTGCTGGGTTTTGCATCCCATTATTACAACATGCTTGACCTTTTGAGATTTCAGGTGATCCAGGAGTCCCGTTCCATGAAAAGAATTGGTTGCAGCTTTATCAAAGTACTTTGTTTCTGCAGGCACAACAATTTCTTTGTGTACCTGAAATCCTTTTCCTTTCCCTTTCGCAACATCTAAATCCCTTACAAAGACAACTGGAACACCTGATTGTTTTGCTTTATCAATTACTAAATTGATATTCCCAAGAAGGTGCTCTTTATTTATAACTGCACTTTCTTCCAGATTCCCATCGATTAACTCTTGCTGGGCATCAATAATTAATAAGGTTTGATTCAAGCGGCTCTCCTCTTTCGTTATCAAAATTTTTAGATATTTTTGATTATAACACAATATCCAGATTAAAAAATTTTGTTTTGAACCATAAGAAATAGGCCGCCTGAGTGAGGCGGCCCTAAAACAATTGACTCTGAAAGATCACGTTATATTTCACATTCCAGGTTTAGTATGCCCGGGCAAACCAAACCGTATGCTTCGCTTCTTTTCCACAATGGATGCAGGTATCTTTCGTTGCCGGCGGGTTGAACGGGATGTTCCGTGTCGTGAATTTCGTTTTTTCTTTTACACCTTCTTCACAGGCGTCTTCACCGCACCATCCGGCTAAGATCCAGCCTGGGATGGCATCATTTTGTTCAGATTGTGCAATGTGCTGTTCTAATTGCTCGATTGTATCGATATGTGTGTGCGAATTCTCCGCACGGAATTCTTTAGCTTTTTCTAATAGACGAGTCTGCATCGTTTCTAGCTCATTTTTGATGCTTTCAATAATCGAATCAAGCGATACGGCCACTTTATCACCAAGATCACGCGCCTTCATTAAGCATTGATTTTGGTCTAAATCACGAGGGCCAAGCTCTATGCGGACAGGCACGCCTTTTAGCTCCCACTCATTAAATTTATAGCCTGGTGATTGATCGGAATCATCAAGGCGTACGCGGATTCCTTCCGCCTTTAATGCAGCAAACACTTCATCTAATTTCTCCATAATCGCAGGGTTCTTTTTCCATGGGCCGACTGGAATCAGCACGACTTGAGTCGGTGCTACTCTTGGAGGGAGAACAAGGCCTTGTTCATCACCATGAACCATGATGACAGAGCCGATTAACCGTGTGGATGTACCCCATGATGTTGTATGGACAAAAGTATGTTTATTTTCTTTGTTCAAATATTTGATATCAAAAGCTTCCGCAAACTTTGTGCCCAAGTAATGGGAAGTTCCCGCCTGTACCGCTTTTCCATCCTTCATCATCGCTTCAATGGAGAACGTATCAACCGCACCTGCAAAGCGCTCAGATGGTGTTTTTTGCCCATCATACACAGGAATGGCAAGCAAGCCTTCTACCACTTCTTTATAAATCTCGAGCATCTGCATCGTTTCCTTGCGCGCTTCTTCTTCGTCCACATGAGCGGTGTGGCCTTCCTGCCATAAAAATTCTGACGTGCGGATAAAAGGAAGTGTTTTCTTCTCCCAGCGGAATACATTCGCCCATTGATTGATTAAGACCGGCAGATCCCGGTAGCTTTTAATCCAATCGGAATACAAATGTCCAATCATCGTTTCAGAAGTTGGGCGCAGTGCCAGACGCTCCTCAAGCTTCTCTCCTGCCGCTTCTGTGATCCACGGAAGCTCCGGCGAAAATCCTTCAATGTGATCCTTTTCCTTTTGAAAAAAGTTCTCCGGAATCAGCATCGGAAAATAGGCATTGCGGTGGCCGGTTTCCTTAAAACGCTTATCCATCTCTGCCTGAATATGCTCCCAAATTTCATAGCCATCAGGCTTAAAGGCGATACACCCGCGAACAGGGGTGTAATCAAATAAATCTGCTTTTTGTATCGTTTCCAGATACCATTTTGAAAAGTTGTTGGTGTTTTGAGACATCTTCTTTTCCTCCTGAAACTATTTTTAAGAATAAAAAAAGCATAAAGAGTCCTTCAAAAGGACGTCTTTATGCTAATAGACGCGGTACCACCTTAGTTCGGCTTTTACAAAATCTAAAGCCCTCTAATCGTTAATAACGAAACGACCCGGTTAGCTTTTTCCTAACATCTCCGTGGCAGGTTTCAATAAGGAGGGGTGATATAGCTCTCAGCCCAGGCTATATTTTCTGTTTCACAATCCTTATTTACTTGATCACATCATTGATTACATATATATGATAATATACCAACTTGTGATGACTAATTCAATACAGGCAGGAATAAATTCCTGATGGAGTGTTCCCCTCCATCCTATTTCGCCTCAGCTCTTCTCTCTATCTTAGACGTCTTCAGGAAAAATAATTCATACACAACAGGAACGATTATTAACGTCAGCAGTGTGGATGATGTTAAACCGCCAATGACCGTTACCGCAAGGCCCTTTGAAATAAGTGTTCCTGATGAGGTAGTCAATGCCAGCGGGATTAATGCGGCAATTGTCGCAAATGCTGTCATTAAAATTGGTCGTAACCTTGTTTTCCCTGCTTCAACTAACGACTCTCTAATAGGCAAACCTTTCGTTCTGTTCTGCCCGATCCGGTCAACAAGCACAATCGCATTCGTTGTGACAATTCCAATAAGCATCAGGAAGCCAATCATCACACTTACAGAAAGAGGCTCATTAATAATGTAAAGTGATACAAGCGAACCAATTGGAACAAAGATAAGTGATGAAAGGATAATAAATGGAATACGGGCTTTACCAAAGGTAATCAGCATGGTTAAATACACAAGCCCGATTGCCACAAGAATGGAAATCCCCAGTGATTGGAAAATCTCCACTGTTTCATCGTTGCCTCCGCCGCTCGTTAAGGATACTCCATCCGGCATATCAAGCTTTTCCACTCCCGCCTTTACCTCTGATGATACTGCCTGCACATCATTTCCTTTTACCTGGCCTGAAACACGGGCATAAACCTTGCTGTCCAGTTTCTGAATCGATGTGAAGGTATCGATTTCCTTTACCTCAGCCACCTCTGAAAGAGGGACTGGTCCTCTTTGAGAAAATAGAGTAACCTCTTCCAATTCATCTTTTGACCCGAGTTCTTTATCAAAGGACAGCTGAACCTCCTGCTCCTTATCATCGAGCAGCAGCGTCCCAACATTCACGGGCTTCGTCTGATCGCTGACAGTTCCAAGAATCTGGAACCCTGACAAACCATATTCACTAGCTTTCTCAGAATCTATTTCCACTAAAAATTGTTTTTGCTTTTCACTGAAATTGTTGGTAATATATTTCAGGTCATTATTTTCCTGCATATACTCTTCCACTTGCTTGGAAGCCTTTTGCAGCGCCTCTAAATCATTGGAAAATAAGTCGATATCCACGTTATTATTCGAAGGAGGCCCGCCTGTTTCCAGCTCCTGGACACTAATCTTCAAATCAGCGTTTTCCTCTTCTGAAATATCTTCTATTTTACTTTCAATTGATTTAATCGTTTTCTCCACATTTACATTATCTTCTAAGTTAACAAAATAGCTTGCTTTGTTTTCAAGCCGCAGTCCTGTGGCAAAATCCCGGGCTCCTATAGCTGCTGTGACATCTGCTGCTTCTTTCTGCTCATCCAGCATCTCTTCCACCTTCAGTGAGATGCTATTTGTTTTCTCCAGGGAAGCGGATGATGGCAATTCAATCGATGCTGTCAGCGTTTTGGACTGTTCATTAGGAATAAACGTAAATCCTAAAGAAGGCACAACCGCTAATGAACCAACAAGCAATACGAGCGAAATAAATAAGATAACTAATTTGTGATTGAGCGATTTTTCAATTAAACGGCCATAAAACCTCTGAAGAGCTCCCTCTTTTTCTTCAGCCGGCACTTTCTTGAACGAAAATTTTGCCAGGATCGGCACTATCGTGATGGAAACCAGCAGCGAGGCTAAAAGGGAAAACACAATCGTTAAAGCAAAAGGCAAAAAGAATTTTCCTGTTATCCCGCCAACAAAGCCGATTGGAAGGAATACCACAACGGTCGTTAATGTTGATGAGGTGATCGCCTTTAATATTTCTTTGGTGGATTCCAGAATAATTTTATCGGACATTCCCTCATTGGATTTGCGGACCCGCCTGAAGATATTTTCGATGACGACAATACTGTCATCCACCACACGCCCTACAGCTACAGCCATTCCGCCCAGTGTCATGATGTTCAATGAGATGTCCATTTGGTTTAGAAAAATCGCAGCAATCAGAATGGACAAAGGAATGGAAACGACTGCGATAATGGTCGCTCTGGCATTGCGAAGGAAAACCAGAACGGCAATGGACGCAAATAGTGCCCCTAACAGCCCTTCTTTGACTAATGTGCTGACAGACTTTTCAATATCCTTGGCAGAGTCGATGCCAATCTCGTAGTCGAGCTGATCATTGTATTTTTCAAGTACACTCGTCACCTTCTCTGCCACTTCAACGGTGTTGGCTTCCTGTTTTTTCGTGATCGCCATGGATAAAGAATCTTTCAGATTATAACGGGCTAATTCACTTTTATCTGTTATTGGCTCAATGTCTGCAATGTCTTTTAATTGAATAGCGGCAGATTGCCGGGCTCCCTGCTCTCCGCCGGCACCGTCACCTTCAGCTGGAGCACCGCCAAAAGCAGGCTGAAGCTGAAGATTTTCCAGATTTGCAATAGAATCAAGGTTTTCTTCTACACGGATCGGGATTTGCTCTTCCTTTTCCGTCAGCTCACCTGCCGGGAAAGAAAGATATTTTTCATTGATCTGCTCTTTAATGCTGCTGAGTGATAATCCTGCTTCTGCTGCTTTCTCTTTATCGACCGTAATTTGAACAAGATTATCGGTTAAGCCTGCAACAGATACGCTGTTGATTCCTTCTATTTTATTTAATTCAGGAATGACACCATCTTTCATGACAGCTTCTATGCTTTCCCCGTCCTTGCTGAAAAAGGAAATATTATAAATGGGAAAAGAACCAAAAGAGAGGCGGTTTAATTTCACTTCAGCCTCTTCAGGCAATCCGGCTTCATCAATAACCGAACTCACCTGCTGTTCCACTTTATCGAGATCTGTATCAAACGGAAATTCCAGGTTAATGATCCCAATGCTGTCATAAGCAGAACTGGTCATCTTTTTTACACCCTCAATGGAATCCAGCTGATCTTCAAGCTTCGAAACTACCTGTTTATCCACATCAGATGGAGATGCACCAGGGTATACCGCTTCAATGGATATCTGCGGGAATTCAATATCAGGAAATTGGTCCACTTTTAATTTTGAAAAAGAGTAAATACCGCCAGTGATTAATAAAAATGAAATGATAAAGACCGCAACAGCATTCTTTAAACTGAACTTTGTTAAAAAACTCATCTTTTAATCTCCTTTATAATTAATTTATAAATAAATTATACAAAAACTATACAAACCTATCAATCGATAGACTGTTTCCAAAAAAAAACTTTAACATGCCAGTTTGTTAAAGTTTAAAAATCGCTATTCCTTTGACGCCGATAAAGTGAAACTTCAATCAGGGGGGCTTTTCCCCGCTGATTGTTAGTTGAACCAATCGGGCCTTTACGGGCAGTTTGACCCCCGCTTATCCTCCTCTGATTACGCTGAGTCTCAAAGTGGGGGTCTTACTGCCCGTTAGACTG
>NZ_NJQY01000002.1:0-130562 GCF_010628845.1 Bacillus sp. 22-7
TTCTTTTATTGAGGGAGGTTTTGTTCAACAAAACAATTATATAATGATAATTGGGCATTGGTCCTCAAAAGGATAATTTCCCTTTTAGTTTTGTGTTTTTTTATATTCATTCGTTTTGGATGCACAATACATAACGAACATCGTCTAAATAGATAAACAGAAGCCTGCTCAGATATTGGTGCATTCTTTTTTAGGAGGAGACAATCATGAAGAAAAGGTACCATATTATAGCTCTCTTTGGTTTAATCATCACTGGGTGTACAAATAATGGTGTGACTCAAGAAGAACCTAAGCCACCTAAAGCCTTTATAGAAGTGGATAACGAAAGATTCGAAACTATACTTGGAACCTATTGCTGGTCGACGAAAGGTCAAGCCGAATGTGTGGATAAAGCTGGACCAATCGAGCTTTTGGAAGGAAGTGAACCAATTGAAGTAAGTCCTGGTGAAAGTGTAGCTTTTATTATGGAATATGAACCAAAACCAAATAAAATTCATGTTCTGCAAATAAGCAGCTCTGAAGAATCGGAAGTTAAAATAAGTAACAATCATTTCACAGCGCCTGCCCAAAAAGGGATTTATTACTATTCATATGGAGCCTGGTGGATGGATGAAAAGAAAGAGAACACATCTACTGGAGATGCTGATTATGCATTTGCCATAGAAGTAAAGTAATTTTTCTTCATTAGCTAACGGGTTAACGGGGCAGATTACTTTAAGAAGGTATCAGATAACACTCTTGCTTATAATCTGTGTATTAAATTCAGAATTGAAGGTTACCAGTCATAGTCGTTGTAAGAGGAGGCAATTCAAAAAACAGCTGAATAACCAAGAGGCGATTCAGATTCATAAGATTATCAATATATGAATGGTCATTGGAAGGGAGAGCATACCGATGTTAACCTTTGTTTTTGGGTAGATTCTCAGACTTTTGGATGAAAAAAGTCCACACCTATGAAGGATTCCTGTATTCCTTCAATAATATAAAATAATAGATAACAATTATTGTAAATCTTTTATGAATTCTTTAGGGAGAGTGATACCATTGTCAGAATTGATTTATGCCGGTTCATTAAAAACGCTTGAAGATGAAGGGGCAAAGGTTATTAAAGGTGGAAGTCATGCAATTGCCGTATTTGTTTACGAAAAACAAGTCTATGCGGTGGATAACCGCTGTCCGCATATGGGCTTTCCTCTCCATACAGGAAGTCTATGTGATGGGATTTTGACGTGTCACTGGCATCATGCCCGCTTTGATATAAAAAGCGGCGGAACCTTGGATCCATGGGCAGATGATGTCCCTACTTATCCTGTTGAGATCAAGGGGGATGAGGTTTGGGTTTATCCAGTTCCGTTTAATAAGGTGACAATCGAAAAATTAAGGCGGCGATTACGTGACGGCCTTGAGCAAAATATTAGTCTGGTCATCGCCAAATCAGTTGTCGGATTGATGGAAGCTGGTTTTCCAGAGACAGAGATAGCAAAAATCGGCGTCGAATTCGGAACAACACATCGGAGGGGTGGATGGGGATCGGGATTAACGATTTTAACAGCCATGACCAATGTATTGCCCAAATTGGATAAAACCGGACAGGTTTTAGCGCTGTTCCAAGGCCTGGTTCATGTTGCACGGGAAAGTTCCGGCATGGGAACACGCTTTTTGCTTGGATCCCTCCCTGTATCAAATGAAAAGAATACCCAATCATTCGAGCAATTATCAGAATGGTATCGTCATTGTGTGGAGGTGCGTGATTCACAGGGAGCTGAGCGGGTGCTATTGACCGCGGTACAATCGGGATTCTCAGACGAGCAGCTTGCTGACATGATGATGACAGCGGTTACGGATCATTTTTATGTAAATACAGGTCATACTCTTGATTTTCATAATAAAGCATTCGAGATTATAAATCAGATTGGTATTGAGCACCGGCCTTATGTATTGTCATCCTTGCTGCCTGGTATCAGTGATGTATCCCGCAGTGAAGAATCCCATAGCTGGCAATCACCTGTGAACCTGGTCAAACCCTTAAAGGAGGCGTTCCAGGAATTACCTGATATCCTTGCTGATGACACATCACGAGAAGACGTTGGTATAGATGAACCAGCTTTGGTTGAACAAATTTTATCAGATAACCCTATTAAAACGGTAAATATGATGAAGGATGCACTTAAAAACGGCGTCACTCCTTCCCGGTTAGCCCAGCTCGTAACTTTAGCGGCTGCTGATCGGATTTCCCGCTTCCATGTACAAAATGATTTCAGGGATTGGATCACTGTACTTCATACTTTTACCCACGCACATGCGGTACACGAATCGTTACGCCGCTCTGCTACACCTGAATTGACCCGGGCTGTTTTCCATGGAGCAATGAGTGTGTATCTTGATCGTTTTCTCAATACACCGTCTGCCAGAAGGCCGGAACCAAAAGATGTGGAAACTGAACCGCAGAATCCTTCAGAATTATTGGAGCTGATGAATCAGCAGCAGCAGGTTGCGGAATCAGCAAGATGGGTAGTGAATTACCTGGCACGCGGCGGTGATAAAAGCGAACTCTTCAATACGCTCGGTCACGCTTTACTAAGAGAGGATGCAGAGTTTCACTCATTTCAAATGTATGAAGCAGCAATGGTCGAACACGATCATTGGGAAAAAGAGGATTCAGAGCTTGCCAGGTATGCACAGGAAACATTGATCCTTGCAGTCACACGTTATCTGGCAGGGCATGCCCCAACTGCGAGAGAAATGCCGCATACAGCACAAATTGCCATGCGCCTCCACCGGGGAGAAAAATTATTTGAAGATGATTGATCAATCGATGACGAGTCATGATTCAGATGAGAAAGACAAATGATCGTATCATGCTGATTAACACTTTAATAAACCTGTATTAAAGGTGTCTAATCCCTTGTATATGAGGGGTTAGGCACTTTTTTAATATCATAATTAACGTTAAGAGCCTAAGGGGAGTGAAAAAATCATCATGACTATTATCCAACAAACTGGCCATATTGTTGAATAACTGCCTATATATTTTGATAAGCCTCAAAAAATATTTGATGAAAACATGTACCATCAGCTGTAAGGCGGCGAGATCATCGAATTAAAACCTTATATTCCGCAGGAACTTTAATGACAATCATGGGCAAGAGGGCTTCCATTACAAATTTGGAGGTTCTTTTTCTTTTCATAGATAAGTCCTTTTGGATAGCTATCATAATCTCAACTAAGTTAAGTGGTATGTAAAATGGAAAATATCCTTGACCTAATGTTAAGTATTCTTTACAATAAAGAGGCAGGAAATGGTAATAGGGGATGTTAAATATGCTGAGAAATAAAGTGAAGGAATTAAGAGCGAGGCATAATTATACTCAATCTGATTTAGGTAAATTGGTTGGAGCTACCCGCCAAACCATTGGCATGATTGAAAAAGGTGACTATGCTCCGTCTGTACTGTTGGCATTGAAAATTGCTAAAGCATTACGTGTCGATTTAGAGGAACTGTTTTGGATAGAGGGGGAGGATGAGTGATTATGGAACGTTTTTTGCGTTCACCTTTAACAATGAGTGTGTTTCTGATTGGGCTTGCGGTCATTTATTCGATGAGCATCGTTTTGGAGCAGCGGAATAACATGACGACTATTATTTTTGTTGCATATGCTATTTTTGTCATCATCTATTTCGGAACAATGGTTTATTTTAACCGTAAATTTCCAGAACGGAAGATTCGTATTCTTACCTTCATCCCGTATGAGCTGAAAGAAGAAGATGAAGGGCATCAATATATTACGTATCGTGCTTGTCGAAAAGTGTATATTTATTATTATTTTGCGATTCCGGCAGTGATTGTAGCGGTTTCACTGTTTAGGAAAGTCGAGTTGCTCCCTGTCATCGCTTTGACTGTACTTGGCATTGGGCAGTATTTTATTTTTTGGTCGGAAGTTAAAAAACTTTATGAATAAAGGGGAGGATGAAGGATATGTTTTTATCGTATATTTTTGTATTTCTTCTGGCGGCAATTCCGTTATTTGAACTTGTTGCTGTGATTCCACTGGCTATCATCGGGGGTCTATCTCCAGTTCTGACAGCGATACTTGCTTTTTTGGGGAATGCTCTGACAGTGGTTCTGTTAATTGTTTTTGTGGATCAAGTGAAGAAATGGATGAGAAAGCGAAAACAAAAAAAACGTATGCAAGATATTATGCATGTGGAAGAAGTTGCGGCAGCACAAGCTGATGCTGAAGGCATGGAAGAGTCGAAAAAAGGCAAACGGGCACGGGCACTTTTTGATAAGTATGGCTTACCTGGCTTAGCAATTATTGGCCCTTTTTTCGTTGGATCTCACATATCTGCGTTTATGGGAATGAGCTTTGGTTCGACAAGAAAGAGGGTAACCGGCTGGATGTTGACCAGTTTATTCCTTTGGACAGTCATTATGGCTGTAGCTTCAAGTTATGGAATCACCTATTTTATGCCTCATGTTGAAGAAGATGGTTTCTTAATCCGCCTATTCAGCAACTAACATTTCATTAGGGACTTTTAAGGTCCTTCATACTCATTCAGTAAGCAGGCGTTTTCCTGAGTAAGAAAGCGTCCTTTTTCTTTAGTAAGTGCTCTCTTGGTTCGGAGAATATGCTATATAATTCGGACAAATTCAGTTATTCTGCATGGTAAGGTGAGAAAGAAAAGGTAAGTATACTTTATACCCGCACCACTTCTAAGGATGAATGATAAGGTAAAGAGACGGCAGATGTATTACGGAAGGCAAAAAGGCGTATGAGTGTGATGCACATTGGCTTGTCTATTTATTATCAGGCCATTAAATTGAATTAAAACTCGACAGAAGGAAGGATACTCTATGAAATCTATACTGTTAATCGGACAATCCAACATGGCTGGCAGAGGATTTATGGACGATGTGTCTCCAATTTATAATGAGCACATAAATATGCTGCGAAACGGCAGATGGCAGATGATGGCGGAGCCAATTCATTTTGATCGCCACGTATCTGGTATTGGGCCGGCAGCCTCTTTTGCTCAGGCTTGGACAGAGGACCATTCAGGCGAGGGGATTGGGCTCATTCCATGTGCCGAGGGAGGAAGCTCTATTGATGATTGGGCAATAGATGGAGTTTTAACCAGGCATGCGATTTCTGAAGCAAAATTTGCAATGGAAACAAGTGAATTAGCGGGGATTCTATGGCATCAGGGAGAAAGCGACAGTTACGGAGAACGATATAAAACATACGAAGCCAAACTGCTTTCCTTATTCGAACACTTGAGAGAAGAATTGAATGCACCGGATATCCCGATCATTATAGGTGAGCTGGGGCATTATCTTGGACAGTCGGGATTTGGGAAAAGTGCGGCAGAATATAAACAAATAAATGAGATATTATCTAAAGTGGCTCATTCCGAAAAGAATTGCTTTTTCGTAACATCAAAAGGCTTAACGGCAAATCCAGATGGCATACATACTGATGCTGTTTCCCAAAGAAAGTTTGGATTAAGATACTATGATGCTTTTTCAAAACAAAAGCATGTTTTAGATACTTTAGATATAGAAGATGGATGGATTGAAAAGGCAGCAAAACGTGAACTAACGAAAAATGAACGTATATTTGTTGAAAGTACGAAGTTTGCCTTAGGAGAAATGAGTTTTGAGGAATTCTCTATTGCTGTCTCCAATATTAATGACGGTAAGTAATCAACAGGCGTCGCATTTCGTAAATAAGGAATGCGTCTGCTTTCATTTATAATAAAAGGCTAACTTCTTAAAAAAGGGCTCGGTCAAAAGAGCCCTTTGCCATTTTAAAGTTGAAGAGAAGCAAATTTAAATTTCCTATAAACCAAGAAGCAATGAAGGATTCAAATGTCCTTAGAAATGATTTGAACAAGGAGGACTAAATAGATCTGATTTTGAACACTAAATATAGGGGAGTTACCTCTCTTTTTTATGGAAATAGGGTGATTTCGAGAATGATTGCTTGTCTTAATAAGGATGGGATGCATGGCTGATTAAGACAAGCATTAGTAAATCTCTATTCAGGAATCCTTTCATATGCTAATTTTAAAATAACTTCCTTATATTGAGGGTATTTGGATAAAAGGTCTGCTTGTATGAATAGTTCAAAATCCTGAAAATCAAAGCCTGGAGAAACCATACAGCCTACTAGTGAGAATGTATCTGCCTCCATAACAGACGAACCAAAGATTGAATTTTTCGGCACTAAAGCTTGAGGTACTTCTCCATTATCAAGGTTTATTCCTAATTTAATTTCTTCATATTCACCATTTTCATTGATGATATGTATGATTAATGGACTTCCAGCGTGAAAATACCATAATTCATCCGATTTCAATCGATGAAAGTGGGACACATCGTTGGACGTTAATAAAAAATAAATGCTTGTATAGAGATTACGTGTTCCCGCAAAATTCACAGACAATTCTTGATCAGAAGTATATTCCTCTGATTGGAACGTTCTTTTATAATATCCTCCTTCTGGATGAGGAGTTAATCCAAGCTTTGAAACCCAATACTGCTCATTCTTCATTTAAAATGCTCCAATCCCTGCATAAATAAATACCAAAAAAGTTCCTTAAGTTTACTGAACTTAAGTAAGACTCCTATTTTTAAAATTCCTTATTTTTCCTTAGAAAAGTCATTATAATTTTTGAACCTTGAAGGCCACTTTTTCTTTTTTAAGTACTTTTCATTAAGTACTAAAATCTTCCCGCTCTCAGAGGGTATGTATTTTTTATAAACAGATTTATATTTTTCGAATGCCAAGTGCCCTAAAATATAAATTGGTAAAATAATGAAAATGAGGATTGCCAATTGCAGTAACCAGTTGAATTCATCTCCAATGATATAAATCGTCAATACAGCATGTGCTGCAAAAGAAACCATTAAGGTGAGAAGCACATTAGATAGATGAAAAGGGATCATATTATTTTTTTCCCGGAACATTCGCTCTAGTTCATTTTTGATAAAAAGTGTAGTAAATACAGATATCACAATAACAAAAAGGGAAACAAAATATGTAAGAACGGTGTACATGTTTTCCGCCCACGCTCCTTCAATGACAATAAAGAAAAAGCTGATCAACAATAATAATTACTATCGTTATCATGGTCTCAAACTGCTTTTTTATGGTGGCCACAATTAACACAGTTATGTATGAGATTAAAGGATTAAGACGCTTAGTATCTAAATCTTTGTTTTGTTCAGAAAAAAATTTATATTCATTGTAACATATAAAATGATAAAGATTTTAGCTGAACTAGAAGAAGAAAAGCGTGTAGATTTATTTAGATTCGCTTAGTAAATTCTTTATTCGGTCTACTTGAAACAGCACTTGTGACTATATGGTGCTGAATAATTAAAATTATCAGAATTTTAATGTAATTCATCTGCTTGTTGGTTATAATAATATTTGGAGTACATATCCAATAAAATTAGAGGAGCTGAAATCATGCAATTTATTCCTTATTTACAGTTGAACGGAAATGCAAGAGAAGCAATTGGATTTTACGAAAAGGTATTTCATGCCGAAAATTTAGGAGTGATTACTTTTGGTGAAATGCCTGCCAGCCCTGATTTTCCTTTGCCGGAGGATGCAAAAGACCTTGTTGCACACGGGACGATAAAGGTTGGTGAGTCAGCTATTATGTTTTCAGATACATTCCCAGGGCAGCCAGCTCAAGAGGGAAACCTAGTGACTATTTGTATTACCTTTGACCATGCAGATAAAGCCCGGCAAGTTTTTAATGCCTTACAGGATGGGGGAAAAGTTGAAATGCCGCTATCAGAAACAAGTTTTAGTCCTGCATACGGGGTTATTAAAGATAAATTCGATGTAACCTTTCAAATTTATACTGAAGGACATCAAGGTTAGTACATACGATATAGGAGAAAAACGGCTTTGCGAAAATATCAAAGCCGTTTTTTTTTGACTCGTTTATCTCATGCTATCAACATTATTGGTGTTTGTTAGTGGAAACATGCAGTTAAAACAATGATAGGAGTGGATAAAGAGAAATTAAAGAATGTGGCACGTGCCCTGATTTCAGGGGAATGGACTCTGGATCCTCTTGTTATTCCGAAAAAACCAAATAAATTTGCAGAAGTAAAGTACTTAAGCGAATACAAATATATTCAGCAATTTATTATGCTTGCCGGTTAAAGCCAAAGAAAATACATCCAGCAAGCATCAGACCCATCCCCATTTAGATAAGCATTTCATTTCTTTTTACCCTTCTTTTTTACCCTCTTGGCAATCATGATAGCGGCAAAGAACAAGGGGATATAAATGAATGTAAAGCCAAACCCTGCTTTCCCAAAATATTCATTAAACAGACTAATCTCTTCGCGCGTATTAATAAAGTTAATCAATAATAATAATGCACCCACAATAAAAAAAACACCGATTTTTTGTCTAATATTAAAGATCCTTTTGATAAGTCTCGAACAAATCCAGATGGCAATACACACATTCGGAAGCATAATTAAGTTCCAGTTTGCAATCCCAATATATTCGAAACGTTCCACAAAAGGCATTTCAACAATTTTCCACATGGTTAAAGTCGGCCAAACCTGTTTAGCAAGCTGATCTTCCGAATAATAGGCAAAGGTAATGACTGCTAAAATCGTATAGATCAGGGTAGTGGTTAAAACAGCAAGGTGGGCCCACTTTTTGGATTTCTTTGGTTCTTTTATAAAAGGATAAACGAACAAAATAATCTCAAAACCGATGAAGGTAAGCGACATATTGTAGGAACTGATGAGAAGTTCCTTAACGGAATGATCCCAAATTGGGAGGAGATTATAAAAATTTGAGAATTTAATGGCCCAGCCGAATGTCAGAAGGAGATAAGCCGGCAATACAAGACCAAAAAAGGCTATACCGACTACGGTTCTTAACCCTCCAAAAATGATATAAGTACAAAGTATCATGAAACCAAAGGAGAACCAGAAAGTGCTCAGATCCGGAAACATCCACACTTGAATGATTTCGATAAATGTTCGTGCGATAGCTAAGACATACAAAAAAAAGTAACCTATAAAAATGGAACTGATAGCTTTGCCGATCAAATTGCCCAGAAGGTACTTATGGGCTGTCACAAAATCTCCATCAACCGTTTCGGCAATTTTATAGATCATCCAAAGGATGACATGTATGCATCCCCCGGCAAACAGGATGGAAATCCAGGCATCATAGCCAGCATCCTTTGCGATGTCTCTCTGATAGCTAAGAACCCCAATGCCAATTTGCATGGACATAATTAAATAAAACACTAGAAATGGGGATATCTTCAATCTGTCTGGTATTGGCTGTTCCTTTATCTGGTTCACCTCCGTTTCATAATTTGGTATCTGGCTGTGGTAAAACTGCGTTCTCACTCCGGCGGTATTCATCAACTTTTTATCTTGTGTTCTTTTTTTGCTAAAGGGGATAGAATGTTTATTAAAGTAAGACCAAAGCGTACATTTGTTTTTTGACTATATTAAAAATTTATTGGAATAAAAAAGGATTTTTCCCATACCTCATGCTGGACTTCATCCTTAATCCTGTTTAGTCATAAGTAAATCACCATTATTTTCTGCATTACTCTTAATATTACCGGTGTTGGAAAACTTATGAATGGAAGGCAATAAAAAGTGAGGCGGTAAGTGGAAATATAGGGGAAATTTATGCCTGGCACTTACACAAATGATATAAAATATAGGAACTGTGCCAACGCCCATCTGCATTTGGATTATATGATAGGCTGGTTAGTTCACAAAGGAAACTGTATCCTCCCCTCAAAATTAGCGGGTAAGATCATTGGTGGAATCCATCTTTCTGTAATTCAGCGTAAAAAACATCATATATGACCTGGTTTCACAGCACCTTTCAAATGATGATTACAGTGTTCAGATATTGCAGCTAAAGCTTGAGTTGAACCGCAAAAATATAACCGCCACTAAAAAGTAGTCCAAGACACAGTTAGCATTCTGGCGGAAGTTCTATGCTTCAGCTTGGAGGATTATACAGGAACATTAAGATCATTCCCTTAACTTCCTATTAAAGAATTATGACCCCCGTCTTGAAATTAGATGGGGGTAGGGATGTTTGGAATATTTTAAGAATGGATCACTAAATTAGGTTTTCTCTTTGGGATAGCAGGCTTTCCGGAATGGTAACGATATGGCTAAGTTCATGAGTCTTCAAACTGAATGCCGGACAATATTAACGTGAGCTATTCTTGACTACTTACTGAATTGAAAAAAGGTGATTATAATAGCTAAAATCAGCATTGTTAAGGCATTTAATCCCATAATCGGTCTATGTCTGGCTCTTAAGAAGTGAGCGTGCAGGGCACCTAGCATAAGAATAGTAATGAGGGATCCTGAAAGCAAGATAAATTTAGGAAACCAAAATCCTATGATCAATCCGCCTACGCTCAATATTTCCAGGAAAGCAATTAATTGCATGAACCATAGGGGGTAGCGATATTCTCCCCAGTGCTTAACCATTGACTTGGTACGTGCTAATTTCATCGAAATGGATATGGTGAAAATAAAAATTAAAATAATTTGAATGATCATAGTTACAACATCCACAAAGTTTCCTCCTTTTGTATAATAGACGTAGCTGCTATGTATACATTCTAGGCTTGTTAGGTTAGTGAGTATGTAGTCTGGACTACATTCGGCAGAATTGGGGGAGAGGCATATGGATAAAATGAAGTATTTATCGAGAATACAGATTTTTAAGGATCTGGAATTGGAGGAATTAAAGAAATATGAACCGGTCACACCTATGAAAGTTGTGGAGAAAGGTACCGTTATTAGTTCTCCACATATGGATCAAAAGTTATTGTATTTAATCAAATCGGGTAAGGTTCGTTTGTATAGAATAACTGAGCGCGGGAAAGAGCTTACAGTTGATATTTTAGAAACGGGGCATGTGTTTGGAGAAATTGGTACTTTTACAACCGGTTCTGAAAATTTATATGCTGAGGCATGGGAGGATTCTGTTATTTGCAGAATAGATAGAGTGCAGTTTGAAAAAATAATACGTGAAAATCCAAGTATTTCTTTAAAGCTTCTTGAAATAATCTCCAGCCGCCTTAAGGAAGTCGAAGAGTTACTGGAGTATATGGCATATAGCAGTACAAGGAAACGGCTTTTATTCCTCTTAAATAAACTTACAGAGAAGTTTGGGGATAAATTGCCAAGCAGCAGTGCGGAAGAATGGGTTGCACTTGATATTTACATAACTCATCAAGAATTAGCATCGATGATGGGCAGTATCCGTGAAACAGTGACAGCACTTTTAAATGAATTTAATGCAGAAGGAATCGTGCGCAAATCAGGAAGGCGGGGAACCATGGAAGTTCATAGTGTACGCCTAAAATGTGCATTAAAAGAGGACGGATAAAAATCAGCACTTAATGAAGAGTGCATTAGATCAAATTAAAATACACGCAAAAATGATATATTCCATCTTTATAATCAAGAGAATAGTGTTGACTTATTTAATAAAATATATTATCTTTAATTCGAGATATTTTACTTCGAGATATCTTTCGATTTTTACTTGAAAGGAGTAAGTCTTATGCATGAGTTTCTAAGAAGAATAAATGAACTCGCAGCAAAAAGAAAGAAGGAAGGCTTAACACAAATTGAAAATGCAGAATTAAACATTTTGCGCTGTCAATATATCCAAGAATTTCGCGGCTCAATGGAAGAGCTGCTATTAAACACAACCATCGTTGATCCAATAGGAGATGATGTAACTCCTGAAAAATTAAAGAGAGCCCAGGCAAGACATAAAGTTAAGCCAATATGGTAAATCTTATGCTATCCAGAAAGCGCGCAGCAGTTACAAAGGGAACCACAAAAAACATTAATTTTAGGTAAGCTTATTAAATGCAGAGGAGCTGACGCATTAGTTCAATTTCACGAAATGATAAGAAAAAGCAAAAAAATTTTAATAAATTATCTCGAATTCGAGATAATTTAAAATTAGGAGGAAATAAAAATGATGGACTTAGGATTATTAATTATTAGGCTGGTAATTGGCATATTATTCGTTGGTCACGGAGCTCAAAAATTGTTTGGGTGGTTTGGGGGTCATGGATTAAAGGGAACCGGAGGCTGGTTTGAATCCATTGGGATGAAGCCGGGAGTAATGATGGCTCTTCTTGCAGGATCAGCAGAACTTATAGGGGGAATCTTGTTTGCATTAGGATTTTTAACTCCTCTCGCAGCACTAATGATTGCAGGAACTATGATCATGGCTATCGTTAAGGTGCATGGTCCAAATGGGTTATGGGCAACATCTAATGGATATGAATATAACTTAACGTTACTCTCTGTTGCCATTGGTATCACATTAATTGGCCCTGGCCAATATGCATTGGATTTCTTTTTATTCTAAACTATCCCGAATTAGAAATACCTCAAATAAAGCTTTCGAAAATTTTTGTTCCATTCCAGCTTGTATATGAATTGATTAACTGAATTGATATAGCAGGGCATGGCCTAGTCACAGAATATATTTAATCAAAGTTTAAAGGAGTGTTGAAGATATGGGTAAAAAAACAATGGGGATTCATCATATAACTGCAATTGTTGGCCATCCTCAGGAGAATGCAGATTTCTATGCTGGAGTTTTAGGATTGCGTTTAGTCAAGCAAACGGTCAATTTTGATGATCCCGGCACTTATCACCTTTACTTTGGAAATGAGGGCGGCAAGCCAGGAACAATCATTACGTTCTTTCCTTGGGAAGGTGCCCGTCAAGGGGTTATTGGCGATGGCCAGGTAGGAGTCACTTCGTATGTCGTTCCTTTAGGTGCCATGAAGTTTTGGGAAGAGAGGCTTGAAAAATTTAAAGTGCCTTATACAAAAATGGAACGGTTCGGAGAGCAATATTTGGAATTTGATGATCCTCATGGACTTCATTTGGAGATTGTTGAAAGAGAAGAAGGGGAAGTAAATTCCTGGACTTACGGGGATGTTACCCCTGAAGCAGCTATAAAAGGCTTCGGTGGAGCAACTCTCCTATCAACTCAGCCAGCGAAAACGGCTGACCTGCTGGAAAACATTATGGGACTCGAAGTTTTAGGTCAGGAAGGGGATTTTATCCGTTACCGATCTTCTGCTGATATTGGAAACATCATCGATCTTAAATTAACTCCAATTGGACGGGGACGAATGGGTGTGGGAACCGTCCATCATATTGCCTGGAGGGCTATTGATGATCAGGATCAATTGGATTGGCAAAAGTATGTTGCCGATAATGGATATGGGGTTACACCAGTTCAAGACCGAAACTACTTTAATGCGATCTATTTTAGGGAACATGGGGAAATTTTATTTGAAATTGTTACTGATCCTCCAGGGTTTGCCCATGATGAATCCCAGGAAACAATGGGCGGGAAATTAATGCTGCCTGAACAATATGAGCCGCAAAGGGATAAGATAGAAAGTGTTCTGCTTCCGTTTACAGTAAGAGAATTGGATTAAATTTTATAGAGGTGATGCCCGCTATGCTTTCAATTGACCCAGCTGACAATAGTGAAAGAGAAAATTACAAACTTTTAATAGGAAGCATCATACCAAGGCCCATTGCTTTTGTAACCACGATCTCAAATGAAGGTGTATTGAATGGGGCGCCATTCAGTTATTTCAATATCGTAACATCAAATCCCCCAATGATTTCCTTGGCGATTCAAAGAAATGAAGGAACACAGAAGGATACGGCCAGAAATATTATCAGCACAAAGGAATTTGTTGTTCATATTGTCGACGAGGACAATGTAGAAAAAATAAATATGACAGCTGCTTCACTGCCTCCTGATCAAAGTGAAATAGAATTAGCACAATTAACTCCAGCTGAAAGTACGAAAATTTCCGTGCCTGGAGTGATGGAAGCGAAAATCCGTATGGAGTGTACCTTGGAACAATCTCTTTCATTAGGAGGGACGGATACTCCTGGCTGTGATCTTATCATTGGAAAAGTTGTTCAATTTCATATTGATGAAAACATCTATGATAAGGGAAGAATTGATCCAAAGGGGCTTGCTGAGTGAGCCGTTTAGCTGGCATTCATTATGCAAAGATTGGCGAACTGTTTTCAATCGAAAGACCCAAGTAGAAATTAAGTCACTTTTAAAGAAGTGGAGGGAATGATTTTGCAAATCACTTCAGGTATCCATCATATTACGGCTATGGTTAACGATGCCCAGCGAAATATCGACTTTTATGCAGGGGTACTGGGACTAAGGCTTGTAAAGAAAACGATTAATTTTGACCGGCCGGAAGTTTATCATCTGTATTTCGGAAATGAAAAAGGTGATCCTGGAACGGTTATAACTTTCTTTCCTTGGGAGAAGCAGCTCAAAGGGCGGATTGGAACCGGCCAGGTCGGGGTGACCAGTTATGTGATCCCTGAACACTCAATTGAATTTTGGAAAAAACGGCTGAGTAAATTTGGCGTTAAGTTTATACAAACGGTTCGCTACGGTGAAAACTACCTGCAATTCCAGGATCCGGACGGCCTTGAAATCGAACTGGTAGAGCGGTCTGAGGGGCCTTTGAATACATGGGCTTTGAAAGACGTTCATCCAGAGGCTGCCATTAAAGGATTTGGGGGAGTGACCCTGATTTCTGCAAAGCCAAATAAAACGGCTGAAGTACTTGAAGATGTATTAGGGCTTGAATGCCTAGGTCAGGAAGAGGGATTCTTAAGATTTAAATCAGAAGCCGAACTTGGAAATACAATCGATATAAAACTTACCCCTTCTGTACGAGGGCTGATGGGGGCAGGTACAGTTCATCATATTGCCTGGAGAGCAAAGGATGAAGAGGATCATATGAGGTGGAGAAACCTTCTTCAGGAGAAGGGCTATTATCCAACCGAAATTCTCGACCGCAATTACTTCAAAGCACTTTACTTTCATGAAGAAGGCGGCATTTTGTTCGAGATCGCGACAGACCCTCCAGGATTTACGGTTGACGAACCACTAAAGGAACTTGGCAGCAGGCTTATGCTGCCTTCCTGGCTGGAATCGAAGAGGGAGGAATTGGAAGAGGCCTTACCTGCTTTAGAGGTCCCTGTATAAAAGGATGAAAATATTTCAAAAAGGAAATGCCTATCAGTAAAAAAAGCTAATCCGCGTTATTCGATTAGCTTTTTTAGTGTATTAGTGGCAGCTCTTTTTTTCTTGGAATTACCAGCTAATAGTTTATCAATCTATTTCAATAACAACTTTTAAGCTAGATCCTGGAAAGTCGTTCTGTTTTTTAAAAAGTGAAAATATCCAGTGTAAGAGCTTATTTACACAAGCAATAATGCCCGTGCCAATAAGCTTTTACACTATCATTATAAAGAAAAAAGGAAATTCGCTTTCCAACTATCTGATTTTTACAATTATTTTTCCTTTCGACCTTCCTGACTCCGCATATTCCATCGCTTTTTGAGCATCTTCAAAAGGAAAAACTCTATCAATTATTGGCTTAATTTTACCATTCTCGATAAGGTTTGCTATTATACGTAATTGTTCACCACTTGGCTTCATAAATAAAAACGTATATTCAGCATTATGCTTTTTTTCTAGCGCAGTAAGTTTATGACTTGCTGCTGATAACAACAGCGTCTTAAAAAATCCAGAGCCATATTCTTTACCAAAACGGGCATTCGGTAATCCTGAAACGGAAACAATTTTTCCTCCGCTCTTTATCACTTCGAATGATTTTTCGAGTATTTCGCCTCCAAGTGTATCAAAGACGGCATCATAGTTTTTCAATATCACTTCAAACTTTTCTGTCTTGTAATTTATTATTTCATCTGCACCAAGAGTTTTCACTAAATCTGCACCAGCAGCACTTGCAGTTGTTGCAACAGTGGCGCCCATTAACTTGGCCAGCTGAATAGCAAAGGTACCGACACCACCAGCCCCAGCTTGAATTAAAATCTTTTGTCCCTTTTGTAATTGCAAAATATCTGTTAGTGCTTGATAGGAGGTTAACCCAACCAGCGGGATCGATGCTGCTTCTTCAAAGCTCAAATTTTTAGGCTTTAAGGCGATGTCATCTTCATGAATAGCGATATAATCAGCAAAAGTACCGATTTTACTCTTGCGTGGACGTGCATAAATTTCGTCACCTGCTTTAAAACGAGTCACTTTTGCGCCAACCTTTGCAATGACACCAGAAAAGTCATTCCCTAAGATAAGAGGCATTTTATATTTTACTAACAATTTCACTTTCCCATCGCGTATCTTAAAATCAACAGGATTGATACTAGCTGCATGAATTTCTGCGAGTACCTCATATTCACCAATTTCAGGTGCGGGTATTTCTGCCAAACGCATTGGAACCTTCCCATACCTATCAATGACCATTGCTCTCATAGCCTATACCTCCAAATAAATTCCATCAATTCAATAAAAGTTCTTCATGAACTTATCAATATCCGACACAAGCGTTCTTAACAAACCTAATTCTGTACGTACATTAATATAATAAAAGTTTTTTGTGCCTTCCTTACGCATTAAAATAACACCGGCGTCTCGTAAAACCTTAAGATGATGGGACACAGCTGGTCGAGAAAGATGTGTTTGTTCTGTTATTTCACCCACACGCAATCCTGTTTGACAATCCGTCCCCATTAGAACTAACAAGATCGATTGACGTGTTTCATCACCAATAGCCAATAGTACTTTTTGACAATTAATAAAATCCTCTTTGATCTTATTTAGCTGGTCCTGTTTATTCATTAAAGTAAAATACCTCCATTAATCGGTTTAATGGTTTAAGTTGATAAACCATATTGCTGAATACAACAGTAAACTATTGTTTTGTTAGGTTCAATATTGAGAAAGCAAATCGAGACGAATACTTGATTGATTTTTCAGTCTCTCTACTTTCTTTATAAGAATTATAAGGATCTTAATAACCATCTTTCTTCATCCTCTTATAAACTATTCCATCCTTTATGTTCGTTATTTATACTATCAGTAGGAGGGAGAAAAAATGATCGAAGGGAAAATTCTAAAATACTACAGAGAAAAACAAGGATACACACAGGAACAGCTTTCAAGAGGGGTTTGTTCTGTCACTCATTTAAGTAAAATTGAGCGAGGCATAACAGAATATTCTGGGGAAATTATTACACTTCTTTCTAAAAAATTAAACAAAAATTTTCAAGACGAAGTAAGGAATTTCAATAGGTTTAAAGAAACATTAGAAGAATGGAAAAATGCTATTGTTATGTTAGATACCGAAAACATGAAAGTAAAAAAAGCAGAACTTGACGCTAATCTATTAAAGGATTTTCCCGACTTTCAAGTACACTACTCACTGCTTCTAGCACGTCATTATCTCATTCTTTATGAAAATGAAAAATGTCATAAAGTGATGCAAAAGATCAAGAAACTGGACATCAGCCTTTCACCTTATGAGAGCAATCTATATAAACATGTTCAGGGAATCTGTTATTTTAGTATCGGAAACTACAAGGATTCAATTGAAGTCCTAAAGAAAATTGATTCCAGTTATTCGAGCGAAGAATATTACTACCACCTGGCTATTTCCTATCATGCAGTTCATGACAACACTTTAGCTTACTATTATGCTCAAAAAGCTTTGCGCTATTTTCAAGAAACATTAAATTTCACACGCATACTCGATACAGAGTCGCTTATTATCCTTCAATTAAACGCCAAATCGCAATTTAGCCTAAAAGAGACCCGCAGCTATTATGATAAATTAATCCAATCTGCAAAAAAGATTCAATCTGCAGATAGGTTAACTAAACTCTATTTTAATCTTGGACAAGAGCTGTTTAGAAGAAAACATTTTCGAGAGGCGAAAGAGTATTTTGATAAAGGGTTGACCTTACTGAAAGAAGAAGATTACTTATATCTAACCATGTTAGATTTATACATAGACATTTGTTATAAGGGAAACTTAAAATCGAAAGAAGACCTATTATCCGATGCAAAAAAAGGTCTGCACCTCGCCCAAAAACGAAATGACCAAAGTTATTTATTTTTTCATCTCCATGATTTATTACTGAACAGCAAGGAAGATTCCTATTATGACTATGTTGAAAATAAGGTGCTTCCATATTTCATTAAGTCCGGAAACGAGGATCTAATCCAGCACTTTGAAGTTAAGCTTTTTCGGTATTATATCAACTCAGAGCAAAACGAAAAGGCATGGGCTCTCGCTAAAAAGAAAATGCTTGCTGAGATGAGCTATTATGAAATGGATTAGTGACGTGTACTTTTAAATGGAATAAGGACTAATGCCCCCCTTTATTTGACGGGTGCTCTTCTTTTCCTCTTTTCTAATTTGATGAAAGAAACAGGCACTTTCCTTGAACAGGAAGTGCTCTTTTTTAATTTTAGGTCAGCATTATTGTAATGAGTTATTCCACAATCTGGGGCCTATCAGGAGCAAGAAATTTGCTCTTTCCTTGTGAATAGGACCTGATTGTCGAAAAGGGATCGTTTGACTTGCTTAGACATTAATAATATGGAAAATAAATAAATCGTCGTATTTACATCACCATGTGTATTCTTTAGACTAAAAAGGCAGAAAATTACCAATGTTATTATAATATCTTCGCGGCTACCAGATAACAAAGGGGAGAGAACCTTGAAGAAGAAAATTTGTATTATAGGCAGCGGCACAGCAGGTTTACAGCTGGCTTATTCTCTGAAAGAAGAATTTGATGTGACTGTTATTCACTCAAATTCTTCGGATAAGATCCGAAATGGACGAATTATGTCTACCCAAGTACATTTTGGTTCAACGAGAACCCGAGAAAATCGCTTTAAAATGCCAAAATGGGAGGATAAAACTCTTCTTAAAAGTATTCACATGACGATCGGTAATCAAAAACTATTTGTTGGCAGGCTGAAAGAACCAGCATTATCCGTTGACCAGCGTTTCTACTTTTCACACTGTTTGAAGGATCTTGAAAACCAGGGTGTCTCTTTTCGACTTATAAGAGTAAATAAAGATCAGTTAGAAAGTTTGGCAGATGAGTTTGATTTAACGATTGATTGTTCTGGAAAATCGGGCCCTCTCTTTCCATTTCCTATTGAAAAGCAGCTTTCTCCTATCCAAGTGCCTCAACGAAAATGTATAGTTGGTTATTTTTTGGGGGTAAAGCCAAATGATCCTCCAGGTGTAAGCGTAACCGTTCTGCCTGAAATAGGTGAAATGTTTGAGATTCCTGCAATGACAGAACAAGGGCCTGTTACCATATTGTTCATTATGGCAGTTCCAGGCAGAGAGTTAGATGTATTTAAAGAAATAAAGGACGTAAAAGAATTTACAAATCAAATGAAAAATATTACACAAATGTATTTCCAGGACATCCACGATCGTATCCAGCAAAATATCTTTGCTCTTTCCGATGATAAAGCCTTCCTTAATGTTGCCATTAAACCTGTAATTAGAAAACCTTACGTAATCTTTAAAAATAAAATAGTAGTTGGTTGTGGAGATAGTGTTTTTCTTAATGACCCGATTACTGGTCAAGGATGTAATCTTTCTTCTATTTGTGCTGAACAGTTGTACGAAACGTTGATTCAATATAAAAATTCAATCTGGGACATCCGAATTGGTGAGACATATTGGGATCGAACAAAAACAGTTGTAAAAGAAGTAACAGAATGGACAAATGCCATGACTCAGGCATTGCCTCAGCATGTTGTTCAAATCCTGTTAGCCGGGGCAGAAAATCAAAAGATTGCAGATGAGGTTGCAGAATGGTTTGCGAATCCCCGAAAAGCTTATGAAGCTTTTTTTCAAAACATTAATTGCAGCACAGAGGTAAAGGAATGATTAAATGAGTAATTTAAAACTAATTGAAACATACAAACATGATTTGCAAAACTATTCACTTGAGCAACTAAGATATATAACAGCTGAAGGGGTTTGGTCCATTGGTCAAATGTACGACCATGTGATTCTTGTTGCTATGGAGTATCTTGACAATGTGGAAACATGTGCGGCATCAAAGGAAGAGCAAAAGCTCGGGAAAACGGAGTTTGGTGAGCATTTATATAAAATTGGAGATTTCCCGCCAATTAAAATCAAATTACCGGACGAACTAAATACCCCGCCAAGCAATTCAGATAGTAAAGAAGACCTTACGAATAGGCTAGATCTGGTAATGCAGAGGCTGAGACAATGGGAATCTAGAGTAGATACTATAAATCTCAATTACAAAATTAAACATGAAGGTTTTGGCTGGCTGAACGCGAGAGAGTGGTTCGATCTTGTCGGTATGCATTTTCGCCATCACTTGCGTCAGAAGTGTGAACTGGAACAAAAGTTTTTTAATGCATAGTTCAGCCAATTTAATAAACTAAACCAATTAAACTCTCGGAGGTTTATAATGATATATTTAGAAACATCGAGATTGCAATTACGCGACTGGGAGGAAGAAGACATAGAGCCATTTAGTCGACTAAATGCAGATGAACAGGTTATGAAGTATTTTTCTAAAACCTTATCAGCCGAAGAAACAAATGTGTTCTATAAATCGATTGTATCTGAATTTAAAGAATGCGGATTTGGATTATATGCCGTGGAAGTAAAGAAAAATAAAGAGTTTATAGGATTTATAGGATTTCATAGAGCAACATTTAAAGCTGATTTTACACCGTGTATAGAAATTGGCTGGCGACTGAAAAAAGAGGCTTGGGGAAAAGGATATGCATCTGAGGGGGCGTCAGCCTGTTTACAATATGGATTTAACGAATTGGGTTTTAGTGATGTTTTTAGTTTTACTGCCGATGTTAATAAGCCTTCGAAAAAAGTAATGAAAAAAATCGGAATGAATTTTATTAAAACATTCAATCACCCGAAAGTTAAGAAAGATAGTCCTTTAAATAAACATGTTTTATTTCATATGAATCAAAAAGAAGAGGGTGGAGTGAGCTAATGGAAAATAATCGCGCAAAGAAAATGTACGATTACCACGTTTGGGCTAACCAAAAATTGATCCAGCACTTGAAGCAGCTGCCTGATAGGATTTATAACGAGACAGTTAATAGTGTTTTTTCATCGATATCAGAGGTGCTGATTCACCTGTATGCAACAGACATTACTTGGTTGGAGACGATGAAAGGAAGCAGCTTCCACGATACTGTTAGGGAAGTTGAGCGTCGAAAGACAGAAGCATCAAGAGCGTCTATAGATGAACTTAAAGTGTTCTATGATTCGCTTTCAAATGAATTTTACCACTTTTTTGCAGACAATCAGGATCCAGAACGTATCATCATTACAGAGCACCCGAAATATGGTCGCTGTGAGTTCATACTTTCCGATCTCATTCACCATGTAGTGAATCATGGAACCTACCATCGCGGAAATGTGACAGCGATGCTGCATCAGCAAGGTGAACGAGGCGTACCTACGGATTATGTTTATTTTCTTTTTGAATGTTAGCGTTTTGTGATTATGCCAGAAAAGGAGCGCAATTCTGCAGCAAAAGAATTGTGCTCTTTTCAACGTTTTTGTGTTTAAAAAATATAGGGGCTATTTTCCTCGTATAAACGAACTGTTTTATCGAAAATTCAGAAAATAAATTTACTTTATGTACCTTCCTAAAGATAATAGACATAACCAATTGAATAGGAGGGAAACAGTTTGCAAAAAAAAGTACTCATCGTGTTTGCACTTTTTGCATTATTGATTACCGGAGGGACAAGCCTGTCGCTTGCCGACAGCCAAACCGAGCAGCTAGAGTTAAACGGAAAAACGTTAAGCACGGTTACAGTAAATGAAAAACCTTATGTATCAGTGAAACAGGTGGCCGAGGCTGCAGGAGGGTATGTAGATAAAAAGGCCAATACATTCGTCATTAGCTCAAGACTCGACCGTATTTTAAAGAAAGGTGTGATTCGGGTAGGTACAACTGGTGACTATAAGCCATTTACGTACTTTAATCCGAAAACAAAAGAGTATGAAGGCTATGATATCGAAGCGGCTAAATTAATGGCAGCAGACCTTGGGGTCAAGATCACTTTCGTTAAAACTTCCTGGCCAACCTTAATGGAGGACCTCCATAAAAATAAGTTTGATATAGCGGTTGGCGGGATCAGCCGCAATACCGATCGGCAAAAAACAGCACACTTAACGCATCCTTATATTAATGATGGAAAGGCTCCTTTAATCCGGCAGGAAGATAAGGAGAAATATACAAGCTTGGAAGCGATTGACCAGCCAGATGTCACCATCGGTGTAAACCCAGGGGGAACCAACCAAAAATTCGTGGATGCCAACATTACACAGGCAAAGGTTGTCGTAATCGAAAACAATCTGGATATTCCGAACATGGTTGCTGAGGGAAAAGTAGACGTGATGATTACCGACAGCATTGAGGCCATCTACTATGCAAGCCAGGATTCCAGGCTGTATGCGGCTCTGACGGACAATACGTTCACGAAGAGCCAGAAAGGCTACCTTATGCATCGCGGGGATGCAGTATTTCAGAACTGGGTCAATCTATGGATGGAGGAGATGGAGCTCAATGGAGAATTTGACCGATTAAAAGAAAAATGGATTTACAATAAGGGAGAATAATAGAAAAGATAGGCAAGGCTTCTATTTCCTATGCCAACCTCTTTTTAGATTCAGCCGTGTAAATTCTTTCAGAAAAAGAGATGCCAGAATAAAACGGGTAGTTTTTCAGAGAAATACTACATGGTTTACTTTAGGTGTGTTTGTGGCTGCCAGTACAGCAGGAAAACGATCTTCCATTAAAGGGCGCTATCCTTGAATAAAAGAGGTAGCGCTCTTTTCCTCTTTAAGGGCCAGACTAAGGTATTGAACTGCCCATGAAAAGATAGCCAAATAAAGAGTAGCCCGAGATGATTTATCAATAAATAGTGAATGGTGACAGGTACCTATAGATACCTGTCATTTTGTGTTTACAAATTGAAAAATTAGCCGGTTTAGTTCTTTTGCAGCTTTGGTCGGGATACGGTGGTCAACATTCTCGATAAAGTATAATTCGTTTTGTGGCAATTTCTCATGCAATTGCCTTGCATAGGAATGAAAGGGCTTATCCTTCTTACCATAAACCAATAAGGTAGGCAAATTAATCTCATTAAGCTGATTGACACAATTGTATTTTAGACTATAGCGGTAATATTGCTCAATGTTGCGGTAATCCCCTTTTTTTGCTTCTGAAAACATATTTTTAAACAGCTTGAGATTATTTGAATTATTCCAGGAGATGGACCAGGCTAATAAGTTAATAGCCCCTTTGCTTGAAAGCTTGATTCCTAAAGAAATCTTCTTTCTCAAGTAATCGTCATTTACATCGGGCATTGCCCCAATTGAAATTCCCCCCAAAGCTCTTTCAGGAAACGTCAGCATGAATTCTAAAACAATAGAACCGCCAGTAGAATATCCGCATAAAAACGCTTTATTTATATTAAGGTGGTCCAATAGTCGAATGATATCCTCAATAATTAGTGGATAGGTTACTGGTTCTGGGGAGTATGGGCTTTTTCCGTGTCCGCGTATATCAAAAGTAATTATCTGAAAATTTTTTGAGAGTTCTTCTAATTGATATTGGAAGTTTACTGAAGTCAATACAGGCGGGTGGATAAAAACAATCGGAGTTCCGCTTCCTTTTACAGTATAATACAGGCTGGCACTGTTCATATTTATCATTGGCATGTACTGTCACCTCAATTACTTATTAATTTTAATTTTTTAGCCAATTTGTCTGATCAGGAAAGAATTAAACTGTCATTACAAAGGTTAATGAAGACACAATAAATATTTTTCCATACTTTTTTACAAAAAATGCATATGACCAGGGTAAGTAAAACGGGAAAAGGATATGAAGGAGCATTTCGTGTAGCGTCAAAAACTATTTATACAATGGAATGGCACATATATTAATAATTGCAGGGAGGTAAAAGTTAGGGTGCGAGTTAGAAGGAATTCTAAAGAGCGAGGATTTAATAGCAGAACGGATACTAGTATATATGCAAGAGACTAGAAAGGTACAGTGTGAAGGATGCATTTTTTCATTTCTGACTAATTAAAACCTGAATCTATGAAATGGTTTTCTTAAGTGTTTTTGGGTTGAACAGGTAACTAATTTGCTGGTTAATACATTTCAAACGCAAGGCAATTTTTAACCTTGCGTTTTTTTAAATGTTATTTAGACTTAAGGACAATTTTCTTCCTAATCCTTGTTGTTAAAATGCACTCTTTTTTAATTACCTTAGTTTTTACTGCCTAATTTATTGCAGATTCGCATACCGTACTCGATTACTTTTTCAATTAAGCAGTTTTGTCTTTCTTCTGTGATATTGAAATTAACATATCCGATGCTTATAGCTCCTAAGAGTTCATTGGCGTGATCGAAAATAGGCGCAGCGACAGATGAGGTTCCAGGCGTTTGTTCGCCATGACTCTCCCCATAGCCCTGTCTTCTAACTTTGCTCAATAATTTTATAAACGAATCTCTTTCCTCAGATGGCACTAAGGAATTAATAGCTTTAACAGACTCGGAGTTTGGCATATTAGCTAACAGCACTTTGTTTGCTGCCCCAATATTCAGCGGGATACGAATACCAAGCTGATCATTGATTCGAATCGGATTGTTGAGACAATCAATTCTTTCGACTACAAGTGATTCTAATCCAATTGGCTTGCTAAAATACACACTTTCCTCCACCTCATGCATTAATTTTTCCATCTCTGGGCGAATCAGTCCAACAAAATCAAAGGTGTCATACATTTTAAGTCCATATTCTAACCAGGTGTTACCCATGGAATATAATTTCAAATCGGGGTCCTGCTGAATAAGCCCGTGCTGCTTCATGGATTGCAGGAGGCGATGAAGTGTACTGACAGGCAAGTCGCATTCCTTTGATAAATCTGTAATGGAAATCCACATTCTTGTATCATTTTTAGACAAAACCTTGATTACCTGCATGGCACGATCGATTGTCTGCATCTTTTATCCTTCCATTCCTTTTAATTTACATTGGTGTATTGAAATAAATTAGTCAGTAAATTCAAAATATATTGACATGAAGAATCTATCACTATAATATCATATTATAAGTTTTCCTGTCAGAGGAAACCTATTCCGATATGTGGAAAAAGGAGGTTAAGCCGATTGGTGACTTCAATGTACAAAAAGCTAAACACTGTCATTGTAAAGCATCCAAAAGAAGCCTTTATCAGCCAGGAGCATTTAAGAAGTGAGTGGAAAAAGTTTAACTATATCAGTGAGCCGGATTATATGAAAGCCCAGCAGGAATACGAACAGTTTCTATCCATAATCAAGAAGCATGTCGGCCATATTAAATTTCTGCCGGTTTCAGAAAAGGCGGGGCTGGATTCGCTTTATGCCCATGATCCCGTTAAATTTACGAAAAAAGGCGCAATGATTCTAAAATCAGGGAAAAAATTACGTCAGCCTGAAGCAGAAATTTATAAAGAATTTTTACAGGAAAAAAATATCCCGATTTTGGGAGAATTAACTGGTGATGCTGTAGCTGACGGGGGAGATCTTGTTTGGCTGGATGACCGGACTTTATTAATTGGACGCGGTTATCGGACAAACGATGAGGCGATTCGCCAAATTAAAGAAATGACAAAAGAGATAGTTGAGGAATGTATAGTTGTCCCGCTCCCGCATGATCAAGGAGAAGAGGAATGTCTTCACCTTATGTCTTTTATAAGCATCGTAGATGAAAATCTTGCTGTGGTGTATTCACGGCTTATGCCCGTATTTCTAAGACAGTTGCTTCTGAAACACGGTTTCCAGCTGGTTGAAGTACCGGACGATGAATACCAGCGGCTTGGCTGTAATGTGCTGGCTGTTGCACCGCGCATCTGTGTCATGGTTTCCGGAAATCCTCAAACCAAACAGGGACTATTGGATGCAGGGGCGACCGTCTATGAATACGAAGGTAATGAAATTTCATATTTAGGCACAGGAGGACCAACATGTCTCACATGTCCTGTGGAACGTGTTTAACCAAAATTAATAAATCATAAGAGTAGATGGAGGAATAACACATGTTAAGAGAATCAACAACAAAATCATCACAAGCTGCAAAAATGTTTCATAACACAATTGTAAAAAGACCCGGCACAACTTTTATCAATGGATTAACAACATCTGACCTTGGAACACCTATTTTAAATAAAGCATTAGAGCAGCATGATGCCTATATTGAAGCACTTAAAGCATGCGGTACAGAAGTAACTGTTCTTCATAGCAATGATCAATTCCCGGATTCTACGTTTGTAGAAGATACAGCTGTTTTAACTGCTGAGTTCGCAGTCATTTCCAACCCTGGTGCGGAAAAAAGAAATGGCGAAATTCACGAAATAGAGCCGGCAATTAAATCCTTCTTTGATAAGATCTACTATATTAAAGCGCCTGGAACACTTGATGGCGGCGATATTTTACAAATCGAAGATCACTTTTACATTGGGATCTCTACCCGGACAAACCAGGGAGGCGCCGAACAGCTTAAGCAAATTTTAGAATCCGAAGGCTATAATGCAACCATCGTTCCATTACAAAAATTCTTCCACCTGAAAACCGGAATAGCATATATAGGCAATCAAACGATTGTCGTTGCTGGAGAATTTGTAGACCACCCGGATTTTATTTCCTATCAAAAAATTGTTGTTCCTCCGGAAGAGGAATATGCAGCAAACTGTATTCGCGTCAATGACTATATCATCATCCCGTCCGGATACCCGCATACAAAGCAAAAAATTAATGAAGCCGGCTTCCAGACGATTGAACTTGATACATCTGAGTTCCGTAAACTTGATGGCGGATTAAGCTGTTTGTCTCTTCGTTTTTAATACTAGTTGAAAAATGGTCGTTTTAATTTGCATAGAAGGAGCGTTTAGTTATGACACAGCTAAGGTGGGGAACCCCGGATGCATTGCGCAGGTTATTGTGTGAAGTAGTAAGCTGGAAAAGCATGACACTTACGGATGGAGAGCGTAAATTTTCTTGTAAGGTGACAGAGAAGCTCAAGGAGTTGACCTATTTTCGAGAGAATCCTGATCACCTGGGGCTCCATGATGCCGATTTGGGCCGTCGGTTTGTAACCGCTTTATATAAACATCCTGATGCCACGGAAACGGTCGTGTTAATCAGCCATTTTGATACAGTAAATACCGAAGAATATGGCGATCTTCAGGAGTACGCGCATCTGCCGGAGGAATTGACGAATTTGCTTCACTCCAGGATTGAAGAGCTGCCGGAAGAAGCCAGGCAGGATCTTCTCTCGGGAGAGTTCTTATTTGGCAGGGGCACGATGGATATGAAAATGGGGCTTGTCATGCATATGGGATTATTAGAAAAAGCTGCTGTTGAACATTGGCCTATTAACCTTATTTTGCTGACGGTTCCGGATGAAGAAGTTAACTCTTCCGGTATGCGTGCAGCGGTTCAGAAACTTTTAGAATTGAAGGATAAACATCAGCTCACCTATAAGCTTTTCTTGAACGGGGAACCGGTATTTACGCAGGAACCGGGTGACAGGAACTATTATGTGTATTCAGGCTCTATTGGTAAAATCATGCCTGCCGCTCTTTTTTATGGAAAAGAAACGCATGTGGGGGAACCGCTTAGCGGCATTACAGCGCCTTATATTGCCTCATTTCTAACACAAAGAATGGAGTGGAATTTAACACTGCAGGAAACGGAGATGGGAGAACAAACTCCGCTTCCGGTGACACTGCAGCAAAAGGATCTGCGGCTGGAGTATTCCGCGCAAACACCTTATCGTTCAGCGGCTTTGTACAATGTATTTTTAATGAAACGAAATGCCGCGGAAATCATGGATATTTTCGAAAAGGTAGCGCTAAATGCGGCTCACGCCTGCAACGAAGCCTATAAAGAAATCTGCAGTGAACGGAATGTATCTCCCATCGGAGAAGTGCGGGTGCTGCGTTATGAAGAACTGGAAAAGCATGCCGTTCGAAAATTTGGTGCAGATTTTGTTGCGGGCATCAAAGACTTGGTACAGAAAAAAGCGGAATGGGATGACCGGGAGAAAACTATCCGAATTGCTGATGCCTTAATCATTCAGTGCCAGGAGCTGACACCGGCAATCGTTTTGCTTTATGCACCGCCTTATTATCCGGCAGTCAATTCCTCTGAGGATAAGCTGGTCGCAGAATGCATTGAATATGTAAAACAACTAGGCTTTGAAAAGTTTGGGCTGCCTGTTAACCAGGTTCACTATTTTAATGGGATTAGCGATTTGAGCTATGTCAATTATCAGGATGCTGGTGACGGCTGGATCGTATTTAAAGAAAACACGCCGGTTTGGGGCAGCAGCTACAGCATTCCATTCGATGAAATGACACAGCTCCAGGCACCGGTACTAAATGTAGGTCCATTCGGAAAAGACGCCCACAAACGAACCGAACGCCTCCACATCAAAAGCGCCTTCGAAGAAGTACCCGCCCTTGTAGAAGGGATGGTCAAGATGCTGGCAAAAAAGCACCTAATGGTGTCAGGCGCAACTAGCTGACAAAATGGTGGTTTTGTCCATTCAGGGTGGATAATTCACGAAAGCTTAATGTGTCTGATGCCAATTTAATTAAGGGATGTGATCAAGATGGTAGAGCAAGAGGGTCAGAAGAATCAATTAAACCGGTCGATGAAGCGCCGTCATTTATTTATGCTATCTTTGGGTGGAGTAATAGGAACTGGACTGTTTTTAAACGCCGGCTACACGATCAATCAAGCGGGGGCAGGAGGGGCTTTAATCGGGTATTTATTCGGAGGAGTCATTTTGTATCTTGTCATGGTTTGCCTGGGGGAGCTTGCTGTGTACATGCCTGTTACGGGATCGTTCCAGACTTATGCCAGTAAATTCATTAGTCCTTCGGCTGGTTTCTCGTTAGGCTGGATGTATTTCATTGGGTCAGCCACCACAGCTGGAGTAGAATTTACGGCTGCCGGAATTTTGATGAAACGCTGGTTTCCGGATATCTCGGTATGGGTGTGGTGTGCCATATTCATCCTTCTTTTATTCGCACTCAATGCCTTAACAACAAGAGGCTTTGCTGAAGCGGAATATTGGTTTTCCGGCATTAAAGTGGTAGCTGTGATCTTCTTTATTATTATTGGCTTCAGTGCCATTCTGGGCATCATACCACTGGCGGACAGGCCGGCGCCATATATGGAACATTTAGCTCCTAAAGGCCTTTTCCCTGCTGGAATTGCCATCGTGTTTGTAACGATGATGAATGTCATCTTTTCCTATCAGGGATCAGAATTAATCGGAATTGCGGCCGGTGAAAGCGAGGAGCCTCAAAAGAATATTCCTCGTGCGATTCGAAATGTCCTTTTTAGAATCATCATTTTTTATATTGCTTCTATTATTATATTATCCGCCATTTTTCCAACACAGGAGCTCGGGATATTAGAAAGCCCGTTTGTAACCTTAATGGATTTGGCTGGAATTCCATTTGCCCCTGATATCATGAATTTTGTTATCTTAACCGCTATTTTATCAGTAGGAAACTCTTGTATTTATGCTTCGACCCGCTTACTTTGGGCGATGGCCCATGATGGAATGGCACCAAGAGTTTTTGGAAAACTCTCAAAACGAAAGGTTCCGTTCACTGCTCTGGTATTCACCATGATCTTTTCTCTTTTATCATTACTCACAAGCGTATTTGCAGCTGAAACCGTGTTTGTGTTATTAATGTCCATTGCTGGTATTTCTGTCACCATCTCATGGATGGGAATCGCTCTCTCTCAATTCATGTTCCGGCGTAAGTATATACAAGCAGGCGGAAAGGCAGAGGATTTAAAATACAAAGTTCCATTCTACCCAATCATCCCGCTGATCTGTATTATATTCTGTGTCTCGATCCTGGTATTCCTGGCCTTTGACCCAACTCAGCTGGCAGGACTGCTTATTGGAATAGGATTCCTGCTTGCCAGCTATCTATTCTATTACTTCAAAAATCGGAAAACTGATAAAGTTAGTTCTAATAATGAAATAGGTGCATGAGAGCAATCGCAGACATTTGTATGTTTCTGTGTGATTATTTACCAGGATTAACCGGATGACCATGATGGCTGTCCGGTTTTTTTATGCTTCATCTTAATCTAATATACTAAAAACCTTAATTTACTTTATCTTAAATGGATGAATAACGACGAAAAAGAAGATAGTGTGGAAAGAATGGTAGTTAATCTGGATGAATAACGACGAAATGAAGATAGTGTGGAAAGAATGGTAGTTAATCTGATATTCTAAAAAATAAATCTATTTTACGGAAGAACGGACTGTTATATTCTGTATAATTATAATATTACTCATTATTTAAGGGAGGGATATCATGATTCCAGGTTCATGGAGAGCGTTAATTTGGATTGGAATAGCTGAATTATGTGCATTAAGCTTATGGTTTAGTGCTTCGGTTATAGCTCCTGAGCTAATTCAAGTATGGAATCTCAGCTCCAGCTCAGAAGCATGGCTGTCTGCTTCTGTCCCAATTGGTTTTGTGATAGGTGCATTAGTTAGTTCATATTTTGGGATAGCAGATCGTTTTAATCCAAGAAAGGTTCTTGCGGTTTCAGCGTTTCTAGGGGCACTATTGAATCTCTTGCTTATTCTGGCAGATCAGGCTTTTTTCGGTATCCTTCTTAGGATATTAACCGGTGTATCACTTGCAGGTGTATACCCGACAGCTGTGAAAATTTTATCGCAATGGTTTCCAAAAAAACGCGGGCTTGCTGTTGGCATCTTAATAGCCTCCTTAACGCTGGGGTCCTCTTTGCCGCATTTTATTGTTATATTCTCTTCTTCTTTAAATTGGCAATCAGTGATTATTTGCAGTTCAATATTGGCTCTCCTGGCAGCTATCATTGTTAATTGGGTTTTAAAAGATGCTCCAGTAACAATTAAAAAAATACCTTTCTCATTTAAATTAATTAAAAAGGTAGTATCGAATAAACCAGTAATGCTTGCGAACTACGGTTATTTTGGGCATATGTGGGAATTGTATGCGATGTGGAGCTGGATTCCAGTCTTTTTGGCCGCTAGTTTTACAAGCTATTCTCCAGGGATTCCTCCCTGGTTTATTGCATTATCCTCTTTTTTGATCATCGGGATTGCAGGGGGAATTGGCAGTGTAGCAGGCGGATTGGTCTCAGATAAAATTGGAAGAGCTAATCTGACGATTATTTCAATGGTTATCAGTGCCATTTGCTGTATCTTGATTGGTTCTACTTTTGGTCAATCTATTTGGTTAACCTTACTCCTTTCTATCATTTGGGGAATGTCTGTCATCGCAGATTCTGCCCAGTTTTCTGCCGCAGTTTCAGAAGTTGCAGAAATTGAGTATGTAGGAACAGCCCTGACTTTTCAAATGTGTATTGGTTTCCTGATCACTATATTTTCTATAAATCTAATCCCTATTATTCAGAGGTTAGTTGGCTGGGAATGGGTCTTTGCCTGTTTAGCGATTGGACCGATTCTTGGCATTGTATCTATGGTCCAGTATAAACGGCATGAATTTAACAATGTAAAAGGGACAATAAATAGGTCATTTTAAATAAATTAAACATCATTTTTTTACTAACTTTGTGAAAGTAATGGGTGCAAGAGGTTCAGTATGTGCTGCAAATAAGAAGGCAGGGTTCTTGTACCAGAGCCACCAAAGAACTTTCCGCAGCTGATGTGGAGTATACGAATAACACACAGGTTTTTATGAGCACCTCTTTAGTCAACTAAAGAGGTACACGTTGACAAATATTAAATAATAGCATAAACATAAATAGTAAAAACCCTTGCTGCGCAAGGGTTTTCGTGTATGGAGCAAAGGGGGTTCGAACCCCTGACCTCTACGCAGCCAGAGGAAAATCCTAATGAACAATTGAGTAAAAGGCTTTAATATACTTTATCGCCATTAAAAATAGAGTTTTTGACAATAACATAATCTACGTGACGAATGGAGTCTAAAGTAGTTCCACCAGCATATGAAATAGAGGATTGGAGATCTTGTTCCATTTCAGTCAACGTATCTTGTAAGGAACCCTTATGCTCAACGTACATTTTCTTACCTTCTACGTTCTTCTTTTCACCTTTTTGATATTCAGAAGCAGAGCCAAAATATTCTTTAACAATCTTTCCATCTTTGTTGATGGTTTCTCCTGGTGATTCTTCATGTCCGGCAAAAAGGGAGCCAATCATGACCATCGATGCACCGAAACGGATTGATTTGGCTATATCACCGTGTGTTCGTATTCCGCCATCAGCAATAATCGGTTTACTTGCTGCCTTTGCACACCAACGAAGTGCTGCCAGCTGCCAGCCTCCAGTCCCGAATCCTGTTTTAATTTTTGTGATGCATACCTTACCAGGACCAATCCCAACTTTTGTCGCATCAGCACCGGCATTCTCAAGTTCTCGCACAGCTTCAGGAGTACCAACATTACCAGCAATGACAAAGCTCTCGGTTAGGTGTTTTTTAATATGCTGAATCATATTAATGACAGCATTTGAATGACCATGTGCAATGTCGATCGTTATGAATTCAGGGGTAAGCCCTGCCTCTGCAAGCTCTTCAATGAATTGATATTCTTCTTCTTTCACTCCAACACTAATTGAAGCGTAGAAACCTTTTGCTTGCATATCCTCTACAAATGACCGCCGTTTTTCTGGCTCAAAGCGATGCATAATATAAAAATAATTATTTTCAGCAAGATAAAGGGCTATCTTTTCATCAATGATTGTTTGCATATTGGCTGGCACAACAGGAAGTTTAAATTGACGACCTCCTAGTGTCACAGTGGTATCACACTCAGAACGGCTGTTAACCACACATTTAGCAGGAATTAACTGAATATCTTCATAATCAAATACATTTTCCATGATATACACTCCTAAAAAAATAATTTTAATAGTAATGTTCGTCAAAATCTAAGATGAAAAAAATCCTAACTATAAATGGGTATAGTAATCACACCCATTCGTAGTTAGGATTTTTGGCTCCTAGTAGAAACTCTTAGACCATAATACTAAGAATATACGAATGATTTTAAATAATTTATTTAACCACAAATTTGATTATAAACGAACCTTTATTATATGTAAACGTTTATTATTCGGATTTTCATTGAAAATTAAAAGGGATTTGAACATTATCATCAAAAAAATTGTTTTTTATAAAAAAAGGGAGGAAATTAAATTAATATATTTAATCATTTTTTGGTTTTTCCAGAGCATCGGATTTCTTCTTCGAATAACGGGGAGGATTGTGGAATAAAGGGGTATTTTTTTGATTAATGGTCATCGAAGAACAGTATTAGAACCTTTTTTAGTGTTTTTAGTACTAGATTAAGAACAGTGGGAACTGTCGCAGCCGAGTATGCTTTTTGGGGGGAGACTATTAATCTATGGAAAGTATTTTTTGTCGCGTTAATGATCACAGGGATTATTGGACTAAAAGTAAGTCAAGGGGAACCCCAAAACATGAAAGGTTACGGTCTAGGAGTTGATTTAATTGGATTGGTTTTTTCTTCTTATTGCCGGCTTTGCCAAGATTGGAAGTGTGATTAGTCTGAAGCGTGCAGATGGATTTAAAAAGTGGCCCTCTACGATCAGTTGTCTTGTTTGCGGAAGTCTAAGCTTTTATTTCTTTCTTTGTCAGTTACTTCCCTTCCGGTAGGGACTGCTTATGAATATAGACCGGCATCGACTCTGTCGGAAGTGTTTTAGCCGGCATGCTCTTCTTAAATGAACCTAGAAATTTAAGATCGACCTTATGGATTATGTGTATTAATGCAGGGGCTGTCGGTGTTAAAATAACTTCAGGACATTAAGATTTCATTTGGAGGAGAATAAGTGATGAAAACGGTTCAAGATTGGATAAAAGAATATCCTTTAATAGGTGAGCTGGTAGATGTAGAGGAAGTATTTTGGACAAATCCGAAAAAGAAACCATTTCAAACAGAAGTTAAGAAGCTTCCGCTTAATGAAAATGATGTAAAAGATGCAGAGGAAAGGTTAATGCGTTTTGCTCCTTACATTGCAAAGGTTTTTCCAGAAACAAGGGAGAATAATGGAATCATTGAATCTCCTATTGTCTCCATCCCCGCGATGCGTGAAAAATTATCACAGATGTATGAACATCCATTAGAAGGGGAATTTTTGCTGAAATGTGACAGCCACCTTCCGATTTCAGGCTCCATTAAAGCGCGCGGCGGCATATATGAAGTGTTGAAACACGCAGAAACATTGGCGATCCAACATGGTTTATTATCAGTAGCGGATGATTATTCGATCCTTGATAAGGAGAATTTCAGAAACTTCTTTTCCGAATACTCCATTGCCGTCGGATCTACGGGCAATTTAGGGTTAAGTATTGGCATAATGAGTGCCAAATTAGGTTTTAAAGTCACGGTCCATATGTCTGCAGATGCAAAGGAATGGAAGAAAGATCTCCTTAAAAGCAAAGGAGTAACGGTGGTTGAATATAAGGAAGATTACAGCAAAGCGGTCGAAGAGGGGCGCAAACAAGCTGATCGTGATCCGAAATGCTATTTTATTGATGACGAGAACTCCCGCGATTTGTTTTTAGGCTATGCAGTAGCAGCCAGTCGCTTAAAAAAACAATTAGAAGATCTGAATGTTACAGTAGATGAAAACCATCCGCTATTTGTTTACCTTCCATGCGGAGTAGGCGGCGGACCGGGGGGAGTCGCTTTTGGTTTAAAATTAATGTATCAAGATCATGTTCATTGCTTCTTTGCAGAACCTACTCATTCTCCATGTATGCTGCTGGGACTCGTAACAGGAATGCATGATAAAGTTTCGGTCCAAGATTTTGGAATTGACAACATCACATCAGCTGACGGCCTTGCCGTTGGGAGACCATCGGGATTCGTCGGTCAAACGATTGAGCCTTTGTTAAGCGGAAGTTATACCGTAAGTGATCATGAGTTATTTAAACTATTAAGCACATTGGCCGATACAGAAAACATTCGTCTTGAGCCTTCCGCATTGGCAGGCGTCATAGGTCCAGTAAAGTTATCGACTGAGAAGCAAGGGAAAGAATATGTTCAAAATCATAACTTAAAAGATAAAATGAAAAATGCTGTCCATCTCATGTGGGCGACCGGCGGAAGTATGGTTCCGAAAGAAATAATGGAAGAATATTATATAAAAGGTGCAGAACTATAATGCTAATCTTCGGTCTCCAAAATTTTAGATGAGAGAAAATCAGCGGGATTGCTCATGAAGTGTCCTTAGAACTAGCCAATCGGCGAGTTTCATTTTGTGAAGAGCACACTTGCTGATGTCTTTTACCAAATCTTATTTCAAAAAGTCTAAGGCATTAACACAGCATTAAAAAAATTAAGAAAAAAATAATATGTCAAATTTGGTCATTATATGTTATATTAGTAAAAAATTAATATATCAATTTGAATAAGTGCTCACTATTTGTGAGGTAAAAGGGAAACCAGTGAAAATCTGGTACAGCCCCCGCTACTGTAATAGCTGATGAAATTACAATGCCACTGAGAAATCGGGAAGGTGTAAGAGTAAGAAGAAGCTTAAGTCAGGAAACCTGCTTATTTAAACGACACTTGCTTTTCGGAGGGAGAAGTATAGGCGGGACAATTATGATCAATTGTTTTTGGGTTTCAGTATGCTTATTTTTATACTGTCATTTCATATGCCTGTATTCCTTTGAAAAGGAGTGCAGGCATTTTTTATTTGGCAAGAATCATTGAACTTTGAGAACTAGATGGCGCAGGCCGCCTGCTTGAGCAGTAAGGCAGCAGGAAGGGCGCATGTGCTTTTCTTAATTGGAGGTAAGCCTATGAAAAAGGGGAAAATCTTTGTTGTCGGCTTTGGTCCTGGCGATCGTGAGCATATAACCAAACGGGCTGTGGATGCGCTGCAGATGAGTGATTGCATTATTGGCTACAAAACTTACGTAGATCTGATCATGCCATTCGTAACAGCAAGTTCCATTGTCAGCACTGGGATGACAGAAGAGGTATCCCGTGCGCAGGATGCAGTGAAACGGGCGGAAGCTGGCCATATTGTTTCCGTGATATCGAGCGGTGACTCGGGTGTATACGGCATGGCCGGCTTAGTGTATGAAGTGCTGATCGAAATGGGCTGGACGGAAGAAGAAGGAATCGATGTGGAAATTGTTCCTGGCATCTCTGCGATAAATTCATGTGCAAGTTTACTGGGTGCACCTGTCATGCATGACTCCTGCACCATCAGTCTGAGCGATCATTTAACACCCTGGACGGTGATCGAAAAGCGCATTGAAGCAGCCGGGATGGCGGATTTTGTCATTGCTTTATATAACCCGAAAAGCGGCCGGCGGACACGCCAGATTGTCGAGGCACAAAGGATTCTATTAAAATATCGTTCTCCTGATACACCAGTGGGGCTGGTGAAAAGTGCTTACCGTGAAAATCAAAATGTCATTCTGACGACACTGGCGGAAATGCTTGATCATGATATTGGCATGCTGACAACAGTTGTGATCGGGAATTCCTCCACTTTCTTTTATGACAATAAAATCATTACACCAAGAGGCTATCAGCGCAAGTATACGCTTGGTGAAGAGAAGCAAACCTTAAAGCCGCATCAGCGTTTAAAAAAGGAAGCGGAGCCATGGGCATTAAATCAGGAAACCGGGGAAGCACAGGCCGGCTACGAGCAGATCCAGAGAAAAAGACAAGAATCCAGCTCTTTGGATATGGCATTTAAGGCATTATCGATGGTGACGAAATCGGAGATTGACCAAACACATTTGGTGCAGCAGCCAATCGTAGATATTTTTGAATTTGCGGCATCGCCTGGTGTTGCCAATAAATTTATTACAGCTGACCAAATGCGTGTACTGGCAGAAGCTGTTGGCAAGAAAGGCACCATGGAATATACACCGGATCACCGATTTTTAATCAAGATTCCAACCGGACGGCCTCAGTCGATTGTGGAAAAACTCGAACAGCATGATCTGACAGTCATGCCGGTAGGTGATGTTCTAAATGTAAAAGCCTGCGATTTTTGCTACGGGGAGAAGGCAGAATCCATTCCATATGCAGAGGAAATTGCAGCTGAACTTGGCGGCTTAAAGCTACCAAAGGAACTGCATATTGGCTTTAATGGCTGTGGTATGGCCTGCTATCGGGCGGTATTTGATGATATCGGCATTGTTTACCGCAAGAAGAAGTTTGATTTATTTATCGGGGCAAAGCCGGTTGGCCGTACAGCCCATGCTGCCCAGCCGGTGGCAGAGGGAATTGAGCCTGAACAGCTGGTGCCGTTATTAAAGGAGATTATCGAAGAATACAAAGAAAATGCGCATCCAAATGAACGGCTTTTTAAATATTTTAAGCGCGTGAAAAAAATTCAGTATTTTACCTATCAGGATATGAGCTCCAAGATCGAAGTAGAGCCGGCACCATGCGGGGATTAGGAGGATCTCATGATTTTATTTTTAGCAGGCACAAGTGATGCGAGAGCATTAGCCATTCAATTGAAAAATCAAGGTTATCCCTTATTGGCAACCGTTGTCACAGAATCGGCAGCTGACAGCTTGAAAGCTGAAGGCATTTCTTATAAAGTGGGGCGGCTGTCAGACAATGACATGATTGAATTAATTCAGATGCAAGAGATGACCACTGTAATTGATGCCAGTCATCCCTATGCGGAAGAAGCGTCAAAAACGGCCATGTCAGCAGCTAAAGCATGCAGCATTCCTTACATACGTTACGAAAGGCCAAATGAACAGTTTACCTCAAAGCTCATCACTGAAGCTGAAAGCTATGAGGAAGCAGCAAAATTGGCTCAATCGCATAAAGGGACAATCATGCTGACAACCGGCAGCAAAACGCTGGAAATCTTCACAAAATATCTGATGCGGGAGGAGATCCGGCTTGTATGCAGGATGCTCCCAAACATAGGAAACATGGAAAAATGCGATAAGCTTGGCGTTAAACAAAAGGACATCATTGCGATCCAGGGGCCATTTTCCGAATCATTAAACAAAGCTCTTTGTGAGCAATACGGTGTAACCCTGATGATTACAAAAGAAAGCGGCAAAGTGGGATCTGTGGATGAAAAAATGACAGCTGCTCTGGAGATGGGGATTCCTGTTATTTTGATTAAGCGGCCGCCACTTCATTATGAAAACTTTTGCACTTCTTTCGAAGAAGTGACTCAAAAATTGGGAGGGCTTTACACATGGCAAACATGAACTTTAATACCACATTTGTACCGGTAACGGTAGATCCGGATAAAATTTATGATCACAGCTTCGCGATTATTAAAGAGGAGATGGGCGAGCATCCATTTACAAATGAGCAGTGGCTGGTGGTTCGGCGTGTCATCCATGCCTCGGCCGATTTCGAGCTGGGGCGAAGCATGATTTTTACACCAGATGCCATTGAAGCAGGGGTTCAATCGATTTTAGCAGGCCGTCATGTCGTGGCAGATGTACAGATGATTGAAAGCGGGTCAGGACGCAAGCGATTCCAAAAGCATGGCGGGGACCTGCATTGTTATATTGCGGATGAAGATGTTTCTAAAGAAGCAAAGGCACAGGGAACAACACGTGCGATCATTTCCATGCAAAAAGCAACGAGTCTGCATGAAGGGGGCATCTATGCTATCGGCAATGCGCCAACAGCACTGCTGGAATTGATTCGTTTAATTAAAGAAGGCCTCGCAAAACCTGACTTAATTATTGGCATGCCAGTCGGCTTTGTATCAGCGGCAGAGTCCAAAGCCGAGCTGGCCGTGCTTGAAGGGATCCCATTTATTACGAATGCAGGGAGAAAGGGTGGCAGTACAGTGACGGTCGCTGCGCTGAATGCCATTTCGATTATGGCGGATGAACGGGCAAAAGCAGCGAAATAAAAAAGATCCATCCCAAATGCGGCACGGCTATACGACAGGTGCCTGTGCCGCAGCCATGACAAAGGCAGCGCTGCAGGCACTTGTGACCGGAGAGGTGCCAAATGAAGTTACGATTTATCTGCCGGTTGGCCAGTATGCCACTTTTAAAGTGACGGCTTTTGATAGGTCAGATGGCCGGGTCATGTGCGAAACGATCAAAGATGCCGGGGACGACCCGGACGCCACACATCAGGCACGAATTCAAAGTACGGTCACTTATGCCATAACAGAAGGCATCCATTTAGATGGCGGGATCGGTGTAGGACGGGTCACGAAAGCCGGGCTGCCAGTAGCGGTAGGGCAGGCAGCGATCAACCCGGTGCCGCGTAAAATGATCCATGGTGTCGTCCAGGAAGCAATGGACAAATATAAAGTAAATCGGGGCATTGAAGTAGTCATTTCGGTTCCGGACGGTGCAGAAATAGCTGAAAAAACATTGAATGGCCGATTAGGAATTATCGGAGGAATCTCGATATTAGGAACAAGGGGAACGGTGGTTCCATTTTCCAGTTCCGCCTATATGGCAAGTATCGCTCAGGCGATCAATGTGGCAAAAGAAGCAGGATGTGAGCATTTAGTCATTACAACAGGCGGACGCAGTGAGAAATTTGCCATGAAGCAGTATCCGAATTTGCCGGAAGAAGCCTTTATCGAAATGGGCGACTTTGTCGGTTTTACTTTGAAGAATATAGCAAGGAAGAAGATTCCCAAAGTCTCTCTTGTAGGGATGATGGGGAAATTCTCAAAGGTTGCACAGGGAGTCATGATGGTGCACTCGAAAAGTGCACCAGTCAGTTTCGAGTTTTTAGCAGGTATGGCCAATAAAGTGGGAGTCAGTGAGGAAATTCAGCAGGACATTTTACAGGCAAATACGGCTTCACAGGTGGGTGAAATCCTTCAGGGAAACGAAGAATTCTTTGAAGCCCTTTGCCGAAACTGCTGCTATTATGCACTGAATCATATGAACGCAAGCGTCAAAGTTTCGACAACTCTGTATGCCATGAACGGAAGCTGTCTAGGAAAGGCTGAGAATATTGACAAATTGGATGAAGATGATTGGTATCGGGGATAATGGCGCAGCAGGCTTGCTCCCCTCATACATAGACTGGATTCATGAATGTGATGTCCTGGTCGGCGGGGAACGCCATTTGCAATTTTTCCGGGAATTTAATGGAGAGAAAAAAGTGATTAAAGGCGGCTTGTCGGCCTTAACGGCTGACCTGCAGCAGGAAACACGCAATACGGTTATTTTGGTGTCGGGTGATCCGCTGTTTTACGGGCTTGGCAGTGTATTAGCAAAAAAGCTTCCATTGGAGATTTATCCTTATACAAGCTCTGTTCAGCTCGCTTTTTCAAAAATGCAGGAGAGCTGGCAGGATGCGTATATTGTCAGCCTGCACGGACGTTCTATTAAAGGCTTTGCCCAAAGAATTGACGGGCGGAAAAAGATTGCTATTTTAACAGATGAGAAGAATTCACCTCAGGCCATTGCAGCGTATTTAAAGAAGTTCGGCATGACGGAGTATGATGCTTTTGTTGCTGAAAATCTGCAGGGGGAAGATGAACGCTGCCGCTTTTTCACTTTGGATGAAATGGAGCAATCGTCTTTTTATCCCTTGAATGTGGTGATTTTAAAGCAGCGTGTGTCAGTGGAGCGTGCCTCACTGGGAATTCCGGATGATAAGTTCGTACAGAGAAAGCCGGATAAAGGCCTGATTACGAAAAAGGAGATCAGGACTCTTTGTCTGCAGGAATTAGAGCTGAAGGAAAACAGCATCGTCTGGGATATCGGTACCTGCACCGGCTCGGTTGCAATTGAAGCAGCGAAAATAGCCCGGGAAGGTGCCGTGTATGCGATTGAAAAGAATGAGGGCGATCTGGAAAACTGCCTGGAGAATCAATTAAAGCATCGGACAGATTTCACGGCAGTCCTTGGAAAGGCGCCTGAGAGGCTGGATGAATTTCCAGATCCGCATGCGATTTTTATTGGAGGCAACGGCGGGAATATGGAGCTTTTATTGAAATCATGCCTTTCACGGCTGCAGCCAAATGGACGGCTCGTTATGAATATTGCCACAATCGAAAATCTCGCAGAAGCGATGCAGCATTTGAAAAATCGGGGCTGCGAAGTATCCGTAATGCAGGCACAGATTTCTAAAAGCAAGCCAATCCTGCATTTAACGCGCTTCGAACCGTTAAATCCCATTTTTATTGTGACTGCAAAGAAAGGAAAGAACTAAATGAGAATCGGAACTTTATATGGATTAGGAGTCGGGCCGGGAGATCCGGAATTAATCACGGTAAAAGCATTCCGCAAATTACAGGAAAGCCCGGTCATTGCTTATCCAAAAAAATTAAGAGGCAGTAAATCCTACGCCCATCAAATTGTAGACATGTATATAAATCCCGAAGAAAAAGAAATGCTCGGTTTGGTTTTTCCAATGACAAAAGACGAAGAGACATTAAGGGCTGAATGGACAAAATCCGCAAAAGCTATTTATGGCTTTCTGTCTCAGGGAAAAGATGTAGCATTCGTTACGGAAGGGGATCCGATGCTATTCAGCACATTTATCCATTTAATGAAGCTGATGCAGAAGATGCATCCCGATGTTCCAATTGAAACGGTAGCTGGCATCTCGTCTTTTAATGGTTCTGTTAATCGCTTGGGAATTGCCCTGGCTGATGGCGATGACCATGTCGCGATGATTCCGGCAACCGAGAATATGGAGGAAATGCGGCGGGTGATTGAAACTCATGATGCGATTGTCTTCATTAAAGTAGCGAAAGTATTGGACGATATGCTGAATCTATTGGATGAAATGAGTTTATTGGACAAAACACATGTTGTGACAAAGGTTACATCTGACGAAGAGGTCATATGGAATGTGCAGGAGCTACGTGGTGCTGAATTAAATTACTTGTCATGTATGGTGGTGCGCAAATGAAAAAAATATGGATTATCGGAGCAGGACCTGGAGATCCAGATTTAATTACGGTAAAAGGCTTAAAGCTATTAAATAACGCTGATGTTGTCATGTACACTGACTCCCTTGTCAGCGAGACTTTAGTGGCGGAAGCCAAGGAGTCGGCGGAGATTATCCGTACAGCCGGAATGCATCTTGAAGAAATGGTGGAATGCATTGTCGAGCGTGTTCAAGAAGGCAAAACAGTAGTGCGTTTACATACAGGCGACCCTGCGATGTACGGGGCAACGATGGAGCAAGTGGCACTATTGAAACAGCACGATATAGACTGTGAAGTTGTGCCGGGGGTGAGTTCTGTTTTTGCCTCTGCAGCAGCAGTCGGGGCAGAGCTGACGATTCCGGATTTAACACAAACGCTTATTTTAACAAGGGCTGAGGGGCGGACACCAGTGCCGGAGCGTGAAAAATTACAGGCTTTGGCCAGCCATCATTGTACAATCGCGATGTTTCTGAGTGCGACCTTAACAAAGAAAATCACAAAGGAACTGCAGGCAGCCGGATGGGAAGACAATACACCAGTTGCGGTTGTGCAGCGTGCTTCTTGGCCGGATCAGAAAATTGTCCGCACCACTCTGTCTGAGCTGGACGAAGCGATGCGTGTCAACGGAATCCGCAAGCATGCGATGATTCTGGCAGGCTGGGCATTGGACCCGCATATCCATGAAAAAGAATACCGCTCGAAGCTATATGACAAAACGTTCACACATGGCTTCCGTAAAGGTGTGACGGCGAATGATTAGTTTGCGCGAAGGTGAAATGCCGGTAATTGATAAGCGCAAACCCTATGCTCTTGTTGCCATTACAAAGCATGGGGTGGCGCATGCAAGAAGCTATGCGGAAATATTCCCGTATGCAGACCTGTATTATATGAAAAAATTCGAACAGGGTGATGAAGAAGCACGGCAAATTCAGTTATTTGATGGCACGGTCCGCCTATTATTGCCCGCATTATTCCAGCAGTATAAAGGGATAATCTGCATCATTTCCCTCGGTGCTGTCGTCCGCATGACTGCCCCGCTTTTGATCGATAAAAAGACGGACCCTGGTGTGCTGGTGGTTGATGATAAAGGCCAGTATGTCATCAGCGTGTTATCCGGCCATATTGGCGGTGCTAATGCCTTAACCCATGAATTTGCCCATGCCATTGGGGCGTCGCCCGTTGTGACCACCGCATCAGATGTTCAAAAAACGATTCCTGTCGATTTATTTGGCGCCCAATTCGGGTGGATGTGGGATAGTGAAGAAAAATTAACACCTGTCAGTGCATCGGTTGTCAATGAAGATCATGTGGCAATCGTGCAGGAAACAGGGGAAAAGAATTGGTGGATGTACGACCGGGAAATGCCGGACAATCTAAAAATCTATCAATCTATAGAGGAAGCCATCAAGGCAAAGCCACAAGCGGCACTCCTTATTACAGATCGCATTCTAGTGCCGCATGAAGAGGCGCTGCTTGAGAATGGCGTCCTGTACCGTCCAAAATCAATTGTTCTTGGAATTGGCTGCAATCGAGGAACGTCAATGGCAGAGATTGAAAGAGTAATCGATGAAACATTGGCGGAGCAAGGTTTGAGCAAAAAAAGTGTCAAAGCGATTGCATCTATTAATCTGAAAAAAGACGAGGCAGCCCTGCTGGAATTAACAGCTAAATATAACTGGCCGTTTGTTACATACACACCTGAAGAGCTGAATGAGATTCCTATGCAGAATCCGTCGGACACCGTCTTTAAATATACCGGCGCTTATGGGGTCAGCGAGCCGGCGGCCATGAGGTATGCAAATGCGAAGGAATTGCTGCTGGCGAAAAAGAAGAGCGGCAATGTGACCATCAGCATTGCACGCATCAATTTTGAGGAGGGAAGAGGATGAATCGATTTGTTTTGGCCGGGACTGGAAGCGGTGTTGGAAAAACAACCTTCACGATCGGCATTATGCGTGCACTGATGAAGCGGGGGTTAACCGTGCAGGGCTTTAAATGCGGCCCGGATTACATTGACCCGGCGTATCACACAGCAGTCACCAAACGCTCTTCCCGAAATATTGATAGTTTCATGATGTCCCATGATACCGTGAATGCCATTGTCGCAAGAGCAAGCTGCGATACTGATGTATCAGTTATTGAGGGAGTGATGGGCTTTTATGACGGCAAATCACCATTATCCAATGAAGGATCTGCTGCCCATATTAGCGGAATTACAAAAAGTCCCGTCATTCTAATAGTTAATGCGGCAAGTATGGCTAGAAGTGCGGCGGCGATTGTCAAAGGTTTTCAAATGCTTGATGAAAGTTCCCATATCGTTGGTGTCCTTGCCAATCAATTAGGAAGCAAAAGTCATTTTGACATTGTTAAATCAGCGATTGAACAAGAATGCGGAATTCCTGTCATTGGTTATCTCCCAAAAGGAGCTGTTCCTGTGATGCCGAGCCGCCATCTGGGATTAGTGCCGGCCATTGAACGCGGTGATTTAGATTCCTATTTTGAAAGTTTGGCAGAAGCGATTGAAGAAACAGTCGATATAGATCAGCTTCTGGAACTAACGAAAGCCCAAGTCCTGGAGGTTTCCTCTTCGATTTTTGATGCACAGCCAGAAAGACAGGAAGTACATATTGCGGTTGCCAGAGATGCGGCCTTTAACTTTTACTATGAAGAAAACTTAGAATTGCTGCGAGCCCATGGTGCCACATTGCATTTCTTCTCACCGCTCGATAACGAGGAAGTTCCTGAAAGAGCACAGGGGCTTTATATCGGCGGCGGCTTCCCGGAAGAGTTTGCTGAAGCTCTGGCAAAAAATGAAGCATCAAAACTTTCCATCAAGGCGGCGCTGGAGAAGGGTCTGCCGACATTGGCAGAATGCGGCGGATTTATGTATTTAACAGAAGAAATTGTGGATCGAAAAGGACAGGCATTCCCGATGATCGGTGTAATTCCGGGCCGGGTCAGGATGCAGGATAAATTAGCTGCACTCGGGTATCGGGAAATCACAGGTGTTCCTGGCAACTTCCTAATGAATGAAGGAGAGCAGGCAAAAGGGCATGAATTCCATTACTCGGCATATGAAGGAGAGCACTCATCACCGGCTTACTTTTGCAAGGGCCGCTTCCGGTCTCAGAAGGAAGGCTATTTAACTGATAATCTTGCAGCCGGCTATACACACTTTCATTTTGCATCGAATCCTCAGCTTGTGAAAAATTGGCTGTCAGCTTGTTTGGAGGCAGGATATGAATTATTTCCCGTTATTAATGAATCTTGATTATAAAAAGGTGGTTATTGTCGGTGGCGGACATGTGGCACGCCAGAAGGCTGAGGCGCTGCTGCCGACAAAAGCCCAAGTAACTGTGATCAGCCCAACGGTAACTGAAAAATTGCAGCAATATATCAATAAAGGACTTCTGATATGGAAAGAAAAATCTTTCGAACCGGCTGATTTAGATGACGCGGCCCTGATATTCGCTGTCACAAACGACGAAGAAGTAAACAATGCAGTGGAAGAAGCCGCACAGCATTGGCAGCTGCTCAGCCGGGCAGATGCAAAGGGCAGGGTGGATTTCATTAATCCCGCAGTTGTCCGCCGCGGTGAATTCGTTTTGACCGTATCTACATCTGGCGGGAGCCCGGGTCTGACCCGCAAAGTGAAGGGAGAATTAGCAGAGCAATATGGAGAGCATTACGCCCAGTATGTATCTTTTTTGAAGGAAGCCCGTCAGCGAATCTTAGAGAAGTTTACCGGGAATGAGAAAAAGCAGCTGTTGGCAGAGCTTTTGCATCCGCAAGTTCTGGAGTGGATGGAGCAAGGGGATAAGCAAAAATGTGAAGAATGGCTGCTTAAGCGTTTAGGAGAAAAGCAATGAGAGGATTTGTCTATATTGTTGGAGCTGGACCTGGTGACCCCAAACTGCTGACAATTCGCGGATTGGAGTGCATTCAGCAGGCTGATGTAATTTTATATGACCGTCTGGTGAATAGTGAGTTATTAACACATGCAAAAGCAGATGCAGAGCTGATTTATTGCGGAAAAGAGCCGGGCAGGCATGGATTGATTCAGGATGAAATCCATCAGGTCCTGGTACAACAGGCAAACCTTGGCAGGCAGGTGCTGCGCTTAAAGGGTGGCGACCCTTTTGTGTTTGGACGCGGCGCAGAAGAAGCGGCCATTTTGCGGGAAGCAGGTATTCCCTTTGAAATTGTTCCTGGTATAACCGCCGGGATTGCTGCGCCTGCTTATGCAGGGATTCCTGTGACACACCGTGATCACGCGGCAAGCTTTGCCATTGTGACAGGCCATGGCCGCGCCGAAAAAGAGCAGGACTTTTTAAAGTGGTCTGCTCTTGCTCAAATTGACACTGTCGCTTTTTATATGAGCATTGGCAACATTGCTCACATTACGAAAAGTTTAATAGCCAATGGCAAAAGCGGAACAACCCCAGCCGCTGTTATTGAATGGGGCACAACTGCCAATCAGCGGACGATTACGGGAACGCTCGAAAATATTGCAGAGGATATCCAGGTTCATGGCATCTCGAATCCATCGATGATTTTGGTTGGAGATGTGGTTGGAATACGGGATCAAATTGCCTGGTTTATAGAAAAGGAGCATGAATTATGTTAGAAGCCTTGAAAAAACGACGTGCGATTCGAAACTTTGAACCGCACGAAGTAGAACGGAATAAAATCGAAACATTATTGGCAGCAGCCACATATGCACCAAATGACCGCATGCGTGAGCCATGGCATTTCTATGTATTGCAGGGAGAAAGTTTAAAACGCTACGAGCAGGTTGCACTTGATTACCTGCAAAAACGCTTTCCGTCGAAGCCGCATTTAGTGAAAAGCTCCATGGAAGCCATCACGAAAACACCACTGATCATCGTCGTGACATCCGCCATTGTGGAAGGAGATGAAGGGGCAACTAAAGATAATGTCTTTGCCGTAAGCAGTGCGATCATGTCGATGTGGCTGATGGCCGAACAGCTGGGATTAGGCATGGTATGGCGTACAAGAGGCGTTGGCTTGGTGCATGATACCGCACTGCATGATTTTATCGGTGCATCCGGCCAGGAGCAATTAGTGGGGACGCTATGCATCGGCTATCCGGCAGAAGAAATTGCTGCCGAAAAAAAGCGTACCCCATTTGCTGAAAAGACAACTTGGCTGTAAGGAGGAATGGTTTATGCCACAAAAAGGAATGCTGCTGGTTTATACAGGAGATGGCAAAGGAAAAACAACCGCCTCGCTTGGTGTAACATTAAGGGCAATTGGCCGGGGCATGAAGGTGAAATACTTTCAATTTATTAAATCACCGGAGCGTACATATGGTGAACAGCTGGCCCTCAGGAAACTTGGTGTTGAAACTGTGCAGCTGGGAATCGGGTTTACATGGACGAAAACACCGGAGGAGCACCGTGAAGCACTTGCGACCGCCTGGCAGACAGTAAAAGAAGAATTAAAAAATGAAACAACAGATGTGTTAGTGCTGGACGAACTGAATAATGCTCTGGCCATTACACGTTTTCCCATTGACGATGTGCTGCCATTATCTGAGGTGCTGGAGGCCATTCAAAACCGTCCTGGATCGATGCATTTGGTGATCACAGGGCGTTCTGCACATCCAGCCATTCTCGAATTGGCCGATTTAGTTTCTACCATCGATGCCACCAAACATTATTATGCCGAACAGGAAGTTAAAGCCATGAAGGGGCTGGAGTTTTAAGCAGCTCCTCCCGAGTATTTAGGCCTGTATCTAGTTAGGTTTTGGAAACTGAGGAGAATTTCAATGATAAAAGAATCCCTTTTGCAATACGATTTTGAGAAGCTCTGGAAAGAAGGCATGCTGGATTGGCATGGCAGGATGCCGGAGCGAATGGTTGATGATGAGCTGGAGGAAGCCTTTTGGATGCAATCCATGAAGAAAAAAAGATACAAGCAAACAGATGAGTATGCCAAAAGGATCTACGAAAAAATGAAGCCGCATATCCCGGAAGACTCAAGCTGTATTGAATTCGGTCCGGGATGGGGGAACTATACCTTTCCGCTCAGCCAGGATGCCGGAAGTTTAACTCTGGTGGATGGTTCAAAGAGTGTGCTCGCATACTTAAAGCAGTACTTTGAAGAGGATGCCCGTATCCAGTTTGTCCACAGTAAATGGGAAGAAGCACAATTGGAGCCGCATGATATTGTGGTGGGGGTGAACTGCTTTTATCGAATGTATGAAATGAATGAAGCACTGAAGAAAATGAACAGGCTGGCAAAAAAACGTGCCATAATCGGCTTAACGACTGGCCCTATTCAGCCGCATTACGTCCTGTTGGATGAGCAGTTTGGCTATGACATTAAATACCCGCGCCGGGATTATATCATGATCGTCAATATGCTGTACCAGTTAGGCATTTATGCAGATTGTGAAATGATAAAGCTTGAGCGGGAGCATCGTTATGATACATGGCAGCAGTTAATTGATGCCCAGAGCAAGAAAATCTTATCTCCCCGGTTTGAACAAACACATGTGGGTGCCTCATTGGAACGATTTATTTCCAAAGAGGATGGCGGGTATGTGTACCGTTATCCTTTCCATGCGGCAATCATCAGCTGGGAGCCTGTGAAGCATATATGACAAGGGGACGGTTTGCATTACTGATGGCTGCCCTGGCCGCTGGGCTGCTTGCTTCCATGACTCTAGCAGTGATGGTAGGATCTGTGGACATTACCCCAAGCCTTATTTGGGAAGTGCTCTTCTCCAAGCTGGGTCTATTCATAGATACAGATGCTACTAATGCACAGAAGGTTATTATTTGGAATATACGATTCCCCCGTATTGTACTTGCTGCCATAGTAGGTGCCGCATTGGCCATTTGCGGGGCAGCCATTCAGGCATTAGTGAAAAATTCGATAGCAGATCCTTACATTCTCGGAGTATCTTCCGGAGCATCCGTTGGAGCGGCATCTGTCATTTTACTTGGTGCATTCAGCGTTTTGGGGGAGTATGCCATTTCCCTTGCCGCATTTTTAGGGGCCATTTTTGCGGTCATGATTGTGTTTTTTTTAGCACGCGTCAATGGGCGCATGTCGGTCATTCGCCTGCTATTGGCGGGGATTGCGGTTTCGATGGTGTTATCCGCCATTACCAATTTTATGCTGATGATGTCCAAGCAGCAGGGCGGCATTCAAGCGGTCATGCATTGGATGCTCGGCAGTCTGGCGGGCGCGAAATGGTCCAATCTTGGCATTCCATTTTTTTCACTGCTGCTTGTTTTTATTCTGCTGCTCGTGAATTATCGGCAGCTTAATGCTTTATTGCTTGGTGAGGAAACGGCCGCGACACTTGGCGTGAATCTGGACCGTTTTCGGATCTTTATCATTCTCTTTGTATCCCTTCTGACCGGTGTGGTCGTCGCTGTCAGCGGAAGCATTGGCTTCGTCGGGCTGATTATTCCTCACATCGTGCGGATGCTGGCGGGTTCAAATTACAAACTGGTTCTGCCGATAAGCGCTCTGATCGGTGCCATCTTCTTAGTTTGGGCGGATATGGCTGCACGTATGGTGCTGGCGCCTGAAGAAATGCCAATCGGAATTATTACCGCCATTTGCGGAAGCCCATTCTTTATCTGGATGCTCAGGCGAAAGCGTTATTCTTTTGGGGACGGTGAATAGTGATGATCCTGGTCAAAAATATGTCCTTTTCAGTGCCGGACAAGCAAATCTTAAACAATATCACTTTTTCGGTGCAACAGGGAAAATTCATTGGCATCATTGGACCGAATGGCAGCGGAAAGTCGACAATGCTCAAAATCATTTATCGTCATTTAAAACAAACGAGCGGTTTCGTGACGTTAAATGAAAAAGATATTCTCGATATCCCGCAGAAAAAGCTTGCTCAGGAGTTAGCTGTTGTAAGTCAGGAAACTCCGGTACTCTTTGATTTTACGGTAAAGGACTTGGTCATGATGGGGCGGATGCCTTACAAGAAATGGCTTTCCGCTGACAATCAGGATGACTTTGCCATTGCAGAAGAAAGCATGGTGCTTGCAAATGTGATTCACCTGGAAAACCGCATGTTTAACCAATTATCAGGCGGCGAGAAGAAACGGGTGATGCTCGCACGCGCCCTGGCACAGCAGGCAAACATATTAATTCTTGATGAACCGACCAATCATCTGGATATTGAACATCAATATCAATTAATGGATTTAGTAAAAGATCTGCCGATCACGATTGTGGCAGCGCTCCATGATTTAAACCTGGCAGCCGGGTATTGTGATGAGCTGCTGGTCATGAACGAGGGAGCTCTTTATATGTCGGGGACACCTGAGCAAGTCCTGACGGAAGAAACATTGAAGGAAGTCTTCCATATGCAGGCAGGTGTTTCGAAAAACCCATTTACCAAAAAACTTCATCTATTTTTTCACACAAACAATTAAAGTGAATTGAGGGACATATGAACATGAAAAGCAGCAGAATTTGGGTTTTCCTGGTTTTAGCGGCAGCATTATTATTAGCCGCATGCTCAGCAGAAAAAGCAAACACAGCAAAGGTGAAAAGTGAGCAAGCGGAGCAGACGGAGAAAGTGGTTATTGAAAATGAAGGCTTTGTGAATGAATACGAAGAAGCGCCGAAGAATGCAATATCATTAAATCAGCATGTGACCGAAATCATGCTGGCACTTGGTTTAGAAGATTCCATGGCTGGCACTGCATTCTTGGATAACGAGATTTATGAGCCATTACAGAAGGCGTACGACAAGGTACCAGTATTGGCCGAGCAATATCCATCAAAGGAGCAAGTCATCTCTGCGGAAGCTGACTTTCTATATGGCGGCTGGGACAGTGCCTTCAATGAGAAAAACATTGCAACACGTGAAGAACTAAAGGAATTAGGCATTAACAGCTACTTACAATCTTCATCTGTTAAAGTGGCACCCACCCTGGAAGATATCTATAGTGACATCCGAAATATCGCAAAAATTTTCCGGGTCGAAGAACGAGGTGAAAAACTAATTCAACAAATGAATCAAGAAATTGACGCCATTAGTTCCCAATTGCCGGAAGTAAAAGAGCCGCTGGATGTCCTGGTTTACGACAGCGGCGAAACCGATGTATTCACCGCCACACAAAACTTCATGAATACACTTGTCACAATGGCAGGCGGGCACAATGTCTTTGGAGATGTAAAAGGCAATTGGGCCACTGTCTCAAAAGAAGATGCAGTAGAACGCCAGCCTGATGTCATTGTAGTAATAGATTATGGATCAACTACTGCAGAACAAAAAATAAAATTCCTAAAAAAGGACCCAGCCTTAAGCCAGACACCAGCCGTACAAAACGAACGCTTTGTCATCCTCCCGCTGTCGGCAGCATCTGAAGGGGTTCGTGTTGGGGAAGCGCTGGAGGTTTTGGCCAAGGGTTTCTATCCAGAAGCATTTAGGAATTAGGTGATTGTGCGTTTTTGTGGATTTTTGAACTAAAATTTATCCGCTGAGTTGATTGGAGCGGAGGGCACTTGATCCTCGAAAATGCTGACGCATTTCCTTCGTGCGGGGGTCATTCGAGGGAGCTTATTCAATGTCCTGCTGGAGGAGAGGGAGCGGGAGACCCCGCAGGCGAAGCCGAGGAGGCTCCCGTTCCTCCCCGCGGAAAGCAAGTGCCCGCAGCGGAAAGCAACGGGATTTATACTAAGCCTAAACAAGATTTCAAGATAGAGTATCAAATTTAATAGAGGGAGGTCACCCAATGACAACCTGGAACCTAACACAAATGCAGCGCCACCTGCTAATATGCAACGGCGCAACCTGCATGAGTGCAGGTGCAGAAGAAGTCACAACGCAAATACGCGATGAAATCCGGAAAAACCGATTAGACGAGCATATTCACACATCCCGTACACGCTGCAACGGCCGCTGTAAAGACAAATGCGTCGTCATTGATTACCCAAAAGGAACCTGGTATTCAGTCCAGCAGGAAGAAACAGCCCGCAGCATCGTTCATGAAGCAGTGAAAAAAGAGTCGATCATCTATTCAATGGAACACGGCGAACGCAAACGCAATGAAAACCGCATTAAAGGAATTGATAAATACAAAAAAGGTAAAGGGCCAATGAAAAAAGCTGTCTTATTTGTCGGCCACGGCAGCAGGATGGAGGCAGGGAATAACGAAGTCCGCCGATTCATCGATCAAATGAGAAACGACATTGACCCGGCCCTTCTGGTAGAAACCTGCTTCTTAGAATTTGCATCTCCCAATATTGAAGATGGCATTCAGCTTTGTGCTGAAAAAGGGGCAGATGAAATCCATGTCATTCCCATCATCTTATTACATGCCGGACACTCCAAGCTGCACATACCGGCAGAAATTGAACATGCCAAAGAGCACTTCCCTGATATTCAGTTTACCTATGGCCTGACGATAGGAGTTCATGAGGAAGTTCTTGAAATATTAAAGTCAAGACTTGCTGAAACCGGTTTTGATGTTAATCAAACGCATGAAGATACAGCTATTTTATTAATCGGACGAGGCGGCAGCGATCCCTATGCCAATGCAGATTTTTATAAGATAAGCAGATTGCTGTGGGAAAAGTTAAATGTATCATCCGTTGAATGTGCCTTCATGGGGGTCACAATGCCAACCGTCAATGATGGTATAGACCGCTGCATTAAACTGGGCGCCAAACGAATCATCATGCTGCCCTATTTCTTATTTACCGGCATTTTAATGGAAAGAATGAACAAAATGGCCGAACAGTTTAAAGAAAGCTATCCTCATTTATCAATAGATATCGCAGAATACTTCGGATACCATCCAAAGCTGAGAACCGTCCTGCTGGAGCGAATGAACCAGGCCCTCGATGGCACTTCAACTGGAATGCAGGACCTGGAAAATTTCCGTAAATATGCGGAAGAACATGGCTATGAACATCATCACCATCATTAAAATGAATAATTCCTATATGATTATTATTCCGGCTGCCAATTGGCAGTCTTTTTTATAAGAAGTTCAGGTGCAATGCTTTAGGAATAAATAAATTCAAAGTGGGTGAATTTAGTAATATCTGTAATAGGAAAGGCTGATCATCTATGGAGAAAAAATTATTAAACCTGCTTCTCGGATTGTGCATTTTTTCTGTTCCATTTTTGTTTAAAGGGAAAAAAATGAGGGAGACTTTAGTTATTTTTTTCTCGAAAGGCGTTCTGGCTTCTCTGGTTGATGCCTATGTTGTTGGAACGAAAAGAGTAGAATATCCGGTCCGGCCTTTTTCAAGGATTTTTAAAACCAACCTGATTTATGATATTTTGTTTTTCCCGCTTTTAAGTGTGATTTGGGTTAAGATGTCTTACAATGACAATTTAGGCAATATTCTTCTCAAAAGCTTGCTGTTCAGTGTGCCCATGAGCATTGCCCAATGGTTCTTTGAAAGAAACACCAGATTATTTAAGTGGAGGAAATGGTCCATTTTCCATACATTTGGCAGTGTGAATTTTACTTTATTCACTATAAGGGGATTTGTGGGGTTTATTAAAACATTGGATCGAATAAAGGGTAATCAAACTATAAACGATATGTAAGTTAAGTTCTATCATGATTCAGCTGGAAATATAGCTATAGTATTAAACAAGGCTGCCACTTCGGCGGCTTTTTCTATGACCTTGTTCAGAAGGAATATTTCCGTCTTTGTTGAATATGGAACAAACAGAGGGAAATAAAGTAGGAAGGCTGCGTGATAGAATGCATACGGAAAAGACGGAAAGGCCAATAGCAGGAACAGTCATCGCTGTTAGTTTAAGCAAGAAGCATACGTTCAGCAAAGAAAGGAAAGATATCATAAAATTGGTGGAGGGATTGGGGGTTCAAGGGGATGCTCACTCTGGCTCAACGGTAAAGCATCGATCCAGAGTCGCACAAAACCCTGATCAGCCCAACCTGAGACAGGTTCATTTAATCCAGCAAGAGCTATTTGAAGAGCTGTCAGGCCGTTTTCATATTGAACCTGGACAAATGGGTGAGAATATTACAACAGCCGGAATCAATCTTCTTGAATTGCCCGTAAACTCAATCTTGTTTTTGGGTCATTCCGCTATGATCAAGATAACAGGACTGCGAAATCCCTGTGCTCAGATCGATCAATTTCAGCCTGGGCTTTTAAATGCAGTGATAGAGAAGGATGAAAATGGGAACCTCATTAGAAAGGCCGGCATAATGGGAATTGTTTTGGAGAGCGGGGAAGTGAAGCCGGGCGATGAAATCCGAGTTGAATTACCGCCAAAGCCTTTTAAAGAACTGGAACGGGTTTAATACGCGGCACAAGGAGGTTGAATAATTTTGAATAACCGGCTGGTTCCAATTTTAATTGGATTGATGGCGATACTGTATATTTTCATTGTTCCTTCTGAGCCACTGGCAATCAAAGTTACCTTTAAGCTGATTCCTATGGGACTCATTATTTTCTATGCATGGCAAAAACTCCCTGCCAGCAATGGGCCGCCATTGCGTTTAATCGTTATCGGCCTGTTTTTCTGCATGCTTGGTGATGGATTCATTGCTGTTTCGTTTGTTGCCGGGCTTGGTGCTTTTCTTGTTGGGCATCTATTTTATTTGACTGGATTTTTGAAGATGTCCCGGATGACAAAGCTCCGCATATCAGCCATCATCCCGATAGGCTTGTATTCTTTGATCATTGGCAGCCAGCTGGTTGCTTCCTTATCCAAAGCAGAAAATGATGCATTGGTGATTCCGGTTATTGCTTATATGCTGGTCATTTCCTTAATGGCGTTATCAGCCATCCTAACCGGTAACAGGCTGGCCATTGCGGGAAGCATTTTGTTTGTAATCTCTGATTCAATCCTTTCATGGAATATGTTTGTTGCGGATATTGTGTATTCAGATATGCTTATCATGGCCACTTACTACTCTGCTCAATTCCTGATTGCGAGAAGCCTTGCTTCATTTAGAGAAGCGGCAGGTGATACCGCAGCCATACCGGAACCAATAGCAAAAAAGACTTTCTGATAAAAAGGAAAGTCTTTATTTTTTTCCTGTTTCTTTTTCCAGACCTTGAAAACTCTCCATTCTCGTTATCCAGTACCCGCTGTAATAAAGAGTGAGGAAGATGACAAAATCATATAGAGTAGACCAGCCTTTGGGATTGTAGAAATCAATGGCGTTAAATAAATTCATTCCTCCAAAAGCTGCAATGGCAGAGAAAATGATTCCTTTTAGCAATGTATTCATTTCAGGCTTAATTTGAAGAGCTAACATTATACCTATTGGTGCCAATGAAAAGTGATACGGCAAAAACAAAAAAGGTGCAAGGGGAATAATAATCATTGGATAGGACCATAACCCTAAAGATAAGGCAGCAAGATCTATTGTCAGGGATAAAATGATGACTGCAAATCCAGCAAGGAGAAGACGCCCGGTGCTGTCTTTTTTTCTATACTTAAACCATATCAGCCAGGGAATGATAAACAAAGCAAGTCCTGCCCACCATTGCCACGTAGTGATAAATTCGTCCTTCACAATTTCCGCGAATACAGAGCTAATATTCGTATATTGTTCATATGCTTGTTCAGACTTGGACAGTCCTTTTTCAAATGCCATACCTATCACCCGTTCTTTCTAGTGTAGCTTCCAGTCATCCATCCGTTTTTGGAAAGGTTTCCTAAGCTGTTCCTCCTGTGCTATTCAGGCTGAGAATCTGACAAAAGTTATGCATTTTTTCTCACTCTGTAGACAACCTATACAGTATAGGAGGTAAAATAGATGCCTAATCCTTTAGAAGCAATTTTTAATATGCTCAGAATTGCGTTTGATAATACCAATGAACCTAAATCACCCTTGCATGTCATTGAAGTTGGGGACATGTGGACGTATTTAACGCTGGTGGAGGAATTCATACGATACGAAGAAATTGGCTTAAACACGACTACAGATGATGAAGTGAAAGAAATGCTTACCGATGTAGTAAAAATATGTGAGTCACAGGTCAAGAGATTAAGCACATTTATGAGAAAAGAAGGAATTCCTTTACCTGACGTAACCTCAGCAAAACCCCATTCAACTCCAAATGAGATTCCTTTAGGCGTTAAGCTGACTGATGATGAAATTACCAATGGGGTCGCATTCAAGCTAGTAACATGTTCCACTGCCTGTGCTAAAGGACAAGCAGACTCTGTCCGTAATGATGCAGGCAATATGTGGACTGAATTCTTTTTAGAATGGACAATTTTTGGAGCTACTTTAAAAACACTAATGAGGAAGCGGGGATGGCTAAAGGTGCCGCCGTATTACTACGCTCCAGGTACTCCAAAAAGGTAAAAACCCAATTCATGTCAGAATTGGGTTTTTCTCTGGGCAGGGACCAAAAATCTGTCAAAGATTTACCATGCCATTCATAAGTATCTTAAGCGGAAAAAAAAGCCATTAAAAAATGTAACAGTTTATTTACAATCAATATCATTATCCTCTATAGTATATTGGATCCAATTTTTCTCAACAGGCTTTTAGACAAGTAATGCTATTTTGCTGTTCATGAGGAAGAGAAGGACATATCCAGGTTTGAAAGCCTATTACTAATGCTTTAGACTAATGATATGGAAGATTTTTGTTAATTTAGGTTTAGTAGTCTTATTTAAAAATAGAAAAAGTACTTTTGACCACTAGCTACTTTTATAAACGAGGTGTAGGTAATGGAGCTGAAAAAATATAAAGTTCTATTATTTGAGAAAATAAAAACGCAGATTACAGACTGGTTTGAAAATAATCTGTCTGAGAATATAAAAAAAGAAGAGGTTTACAGGTTCCTGCATTCCATAAAGGGTACTGCTGGAACACTGCAGCTCACCGGGCTCCATCAGCTGGCAGATAATCTGATCTTGGATATTGAAAATATGGATGAAAAAGAGGATTGGGATAAGGAGGCTTTACGAAATTATCTTTACGATTTAATTGAGATGAGCTATGAGTATGAGCATTTCGAAAGCACATTAAAGCAGCAGGCTCCGATAAGGGTGGAAAATGCCCCTCTTGTTCAGCTGATTGATGATGATATTTCTATGCTGATTCTCCTGAAAGATGCACTCGAAAGCAGGGGCTGGATGGTTATTGCCAGTACAGAGCTGGAGGTTGCAGCAGAGCAGTATTATGATCATCGTCCAGATTGTTTAATAATAGATATTAATTTGGAAGGGGAAAGTGGTTTTAAGTTTTTGGAGAGTTTACAGAAACATACCCGAAATAAGTATGTTCCAAAGATTATGATCAGTGTAAGCAATGATAGGGAAACCAGATTAGACTCATATAAATTGGGGGCAGATGATTTCATTTCAAAGCCAATTGACTTAGAAGAATTTCTATTAAAGATTGAACGTCACTTAGAAAATAAGAAATTATTTGATCAATCGGCAATGATAGATGAATTAACCCGTGTATATAATAGAAGGTTTTTTGAAGACAGTTTAGCAGTATTTATGAATGAATTTTCCAGAAATCATCGGATTTTTTCACTGGCGATACTTGATCTTGATTTTTTCAAAAACATTAATGATACATATGGTCATTCTGCAGGTGATACAGTCCTTGCTGAATTTGCAAAGTACTTAAAAGAAAATGTCCGGCAAACAGATTATGTGTTCCGATATGGCGGCGAGGAATTTATTATCTTATTCTCTGGCGCTACAGATTTCGAAAGTAAAATAGCCCTTGAAAAGATTTTACAAGGGTTTTCGGAAAAGAGGTTTGAACAGTGCGGCCATTCATTTAGTGTTACTTTTTCTGCAGGAGTTAGTATGGTCGATCAGCCGGGGATAGAGAAAGAATCAATAGTGAGGGCCACAGACCAGGCTTTATATGAAGCGAAACAAAAGGGAAGAGCTCGAGTGGAATGCGGCAAAGCCGATCCTATTGCACAGCATAAGAAAAAGCTTTATGTCTCTGTCATTGACGACGATTCGATTATTAGAATGATGCTGACAAAAGTCCTCAGCAATATGGAATTCGATCATGCAGACCTGGATATCCAGGCATTTGAAGACGGGCGAAAATACCTGCATTCAAATCGAATAGAAGAAAAGGGGCCGCATTTTCTGATTCTTGATGGGATTATGCCTGTAATGGATGGCCTAGAGGTTATGCAGGAAATGAAAAAGTCTAAGAGAGCGAAGGACATTCATGTTCTTATGCTGACAGGAAGAAAAAGTGAGCAGGATATTGCCCGTGCATTGAAGCTTGGTGCTGAAGATTACGTGACAAAGCCATTTAGTCTTACAGAACTAGAAGCTCGAATTCAGCGTTTAATTAAGAGGCTGATCTAAATGCTGAAGAATGAAATATTCTTCCTCGGTCTATTAGCTGCTGTCATTTCTGGATTACTGCTTCTCATTCTGTTGTACCTTGTCATAAGAAAATGGCTGGAAGATCGAGAGCGCAGAAAAATTAATGAATGCATTGAAACCCTTAGTCCGCTGATCTTCGAATTTATCTCAGAAGGAGAAATAAGCCGGCACCTTCATTTGGATAATGATATAAAAAAGAAGGCTGCAGAAGAGATTTTGTCTAAGTTCGCAGCCAATTTAACAGGAGAAGAGGAAACGGGAAAACTCAGGGAGTTTGCTGACAGGAATCTGAGAAATTACTTTCAGAGACAGTTGAAGAGCAGAAGGTGGAGTACTAGAATGAACGCACTCTACACTATCGAAGATCTGCATTTCATTGAGTTACAGCCTCAAGTTTTGGAATCAGCTATAAAAGAGAAAATATCACATGATGAAAGGGTACAATCCTTGAGAATACTCGCGGCATTTCAATTCGAAGGAATTCCTGATCTTCTTCTGTATAATAGTGAAAATCTATCGGACGGTGAATTAAGGAATATTATCCTCCGGCTGAATGAAAACTTGTTCAGTCGTTTAATTACAGATTTCCATAATGCTGCAAACCCATTGAAATACGCCATAATAGATTCTGCTGGAATTAGAAAAGAATTAAGATATTTACATTTCATTGAGTCAGTCTATGCCAGCTATGATGGGGAGACTCGTTTAAGAGCAGTAAAGGCACTTTCTTCACTAGGGATGGTTAAGGATATATCACCCTATCTGGACTTGCGTCATTCCGAGGATTGGAAGGAAAGGATGATGGCTGCGAAGCTCTTCGGTTCATTAAAGGAACCTGAACTCATGCCACATTTACTCGACCTTCTCCATGATCGTTCCTGGTGGGTGAGATCTCAGGCTGGGCAATCCATTATGATGTTCCCTCGCGGAAAAGAAGAATTGCAGATTGTACTGGATACCTCGGATGATTCGTATGCAAGGGACATGGCCTGGGAATGGATGAACAAAGGAGAATTTGGTTGATTATGGCTTTTATGTGGGGAAATATATTGGTCGGATTTGCTGCATTTATAGCAGTCTTTATGGTGCTGGTCATTAGTTTCTATTCAATTATTTTAGTAATCTCAGTTTTTCAGCTAAGGAAGGAATATTTGCTGAACCGAAACCAGACATTTGACGAGTATATGAATGAATCCTTCGCAAAACCGGTTTCCATCATTGTACCAGCATATAACGAAGAAGCAGGCATTGTTGCCAGTGTACGATCCCTTCTGAGTATAGATTATCCTTCTTTTGAGATTATCGTTGTCAATGACGGTTCAAAAGATGACACCATTGAAAAAATGATTACACATTATCAAATGAAGGAAATTAACCCAGCTGTCAGGAAGCAGGTTGAAACAAAGGCTGTTAAAAAAGTTTACCAGTCCGCTTCTCTTCCAAATCTATTTTTAATAGACAAAGAGAATGGAGGAAAAGCTGATGCGCTGAACGCAGGAATTAACTTTTCCCATTTTCCTTATTTCTGTTCATTGGATGGAGATTCTGTACTGGAAAGGGATGCTTTCTTAAAGGTAATGAAGCCTATATTGGATTCTGATGGGGAAGTGATTGCTTCTAGCGGAAGCATCCGCATTGCGAATGGCTGTGAAATACAGGACGGCAATATTTTAAAGGTTGGCTTAGCCAGGGAGCCTTTAGTCATCATGCAAATAATCGAATATTTAAGGGCCTTTTTAATGGGCAGGATTGGATTAAGCCGGCATAATTTACTTCTGATTGTCTCTGGAGCCTTCGGTGTTTTTTCCAAGCAATGGGTCATTGATGCGGGAGGCTATAAAACCAATACAGTTGGCGAGGATATGGAGCTCGTAGTAAGGCTCCATAGACTTATCAGAGATAAAAAGCAAAAGAAAAAAATCGTCTACGTCCCTGACCCTGTTTGCTGGACAGAAGTTCCGGAAAGCCCGACCTACCTAAGAAGGCAAAGGCGAAGGTGGCATCGCGGATTATTTGAAAGTCTGTGGACACACAGGAAGATGACCTTTAATCCAAGATACGGCCTTATAGGGTTTATATCCTTTCCATACTTTTGGATCGTAGAGTTTTTGGGCCCGATAGTTGAATTATTGGGATACATTTATGTGGTTATTTCGCTATTTTTGGGTGGTATCTATCTTGAGTTTGCCATCCTGATTTTTCTGCTATCGTGTTTATATGGTTCACTTTTCTCCATGGCCGCCGTTTTACTTGAGGAATGGAGCTTAAGGAAATTTCCAAAAGTCTCTGATTTAATCAAACTGTTTTTCTATTCATTGACTGAAACGTTATGGTACAGGCCTTTGACGGTTTTTTGGAGATGTGAAGGAATATGGCAGCTGGTCAAAGGCGATACAAGCTGGGGAGAAATGAAAAGAAAAGGTGTTTCCGGATGAGACAATTTACCAAAGGGCAAACAGCCGTTTTTCTGTTTGTTTTTGCCGTGCTGATCGTTGTTTCCAGTCCTTTCTGGACATGGTGGATAAAGCAGGATCAAAAACTGAATGTGTTTATTTTGGACAAAACAGTGCCGGATGACTCTTATCGGGAGCATAAGGGACTTATATGGATTTTAAATAATGAAAAATATATCAAATCAGATGGGAATCGATACAGTATTGAGGCTGATTACAGCGGCTTTAAACCAGGAATGAATAATGAATATACTATTAAGCCATTACCGGACAATCTTGAAAAATATCAGGTTCTTTACCTTGCAGATACGTATGGGGTTTATGAGGAAGAATTCTATGGAAGCAATCCATTGGGAGAACGGTCTTCTAATCTATATGGCGGGCTGCAGGAGGAGGAGGTTATTCAGCTGGAGGAAACGTTAGTATCCTCCAAAGGGAAAACACTCATTGCAGAATTCAATACGTTTGCAAGTCCTTCATCAGATGAGGCCCGGCACCGATTGACCAATTTATTGAATATCAGCTGGAGCGGGTGGATTGGGAGGTATTTCCCTGACCTATCGGACAGTGAAGTTCCTATCTGGGTAAAGGAACACTATGGAGACGGAAATTGGGGTCTTAAAGGTTCCGGTCTCGTATTTGTGAACTCGAATGATTACGTTGTGGTTGTCGAAGAGAGTGAAATGGAAGGTAAAGGGGTTGAGTTCCGCCTTACTGATAAGGGCGAGGATTTCTTCGGAATGAAGGTGGGAGCGCCCTATCGGTATTGGTTTGATGTAATCGAGGCAAGAAATGCGGATGAAGTACTGGCTGAGTATTCATTGCCTCTTACTAAGACAGGAAAAAGCAAGCTGCAGAATGCCGGAATCCCTGAAACCTTCCCAGCTGTTATTCAGCACAGCAACGCTGCGTATGCTTCCTATTATTTTGCAGGCGATTATGCAGATGAAGCAGAAGTGCCAACTATTTATCAGACGAGAGGACTTGCCAAGTGGAAAGAACATTTTAGTGCCAATGATTCTTTTTACTGGGAAGCGTACGTACCAATGATGAAAAAGGTGCTGCAGGTAAAGCCGCAGCTGGCGAATAGCAAATTCACCACGGAAATAGATGAGACCAATGGTATACAATTCAATAGCCAAACAAGTGAAGATTATATTCAAATACTGAAAAATGGCACCTGGGAGGATCTGCTAATAAAAGGGGTCAATATGGGAATAGCCAAGCCTGGCCATTTCCCGGGAGAAACAGGAATTACTGAAGCTGAGTATTTCCGCTGGTTTAAAGCAATAGGCGATATGAATGCCAATGCTATCAGGATCTATACTTTGCATCCGCCGGCATTTTATGAAGCGTTTCATAAATATAATCAGATTGCAGAAAAGCCATTATTTCTGTTCCATGGTGTCTGGGTCAATGAAGAAACACTGGTTAAGGAGCAGGATGCTTTCTCAGATGCTGTAACTAAAGATTTTAAAAATGAAATGCAGAAAATGATTGATATTATTCATGGAAATGCCGTCATTGAGGAGAGGCCAGGGCATGCTTCAGGCGAATATACATTTGATATCTCACCATATGTGCTTGGCTTTATGGTTGGTATTGAGTGGGATCCTGAGGCGGTCAAAGGCACGAATAATAAACATAAGGGACTTCAGCAATTCTCCGGTGAGTATTTCCAGACAGCTGATGCCAGCCCGTTTGAAATCTGGCTTGCTGAAATGATGGACTATGCCGTGAATTATGAAACCGCGAGCTACGAATGGCAGCATTCAATGAGTTTTACCAACTGGGTAACGACCGATCTTCTGGAACACCCTTCAGAGCCGTCGGTTAAGGAAGATATGGTTTCTGTAAACCCTAATCATATAAAGAGGACAGATAGGTTTCACGCTGGCCTTTTTGCCTCTTATCATGTTTATCCATATTACCCTGATTTCCTTAACTATGAAGAGAAGTATGTCAATTACATCGATTCAAAAGGGGAAAAGAATAATTATGCAGGCTATCTTCATGATTTAATCGCTGTCCACGAGATGCCAGTAATGGTAGCGGAATTCGGAGTCCCTTCGTCCAGGGGGATGACCCATGAGAACGTTGGGGACATGAATCAGGGATTTCACTCCGAGGAGGAGCAGGGAAAAATAAACAGCCGGCTGTTTAAGTCCATTGTTTCTGAAGGTTATGCCGGCGGTCTCGTGTTTTCCTGGCAGGATGAATGGTTTAAGCGAACCTGGAATACGATGGATTATGATAATCCTGACCGGCGTCCATACTGGTCCAACAGGCAAACAAATGAACAGCATTTCGGCCTGCTGAGCTTTGAACCAGGTAAAAATGAAGCTGGAATATATGTGGATGGCATTGCAGGTGATTGGAAAAAGCTGAACGCGAAACCTGTCTACAGTTCTGGCCGTAAGAATTCTTACTTGAAGGATATGTATGTTCGTTCTGATGAGGAACACTTATATATCCGGCTGGATTATAACCATCCTATTGACCTGGAGAATGAGACCACACGTTTACTGATCGATACCATTGCAGAGCAGGGACAGACTTCGATCCCGGTTCTGACAGGAAAGGTCAAAACGGACTTCGGAGTTGACTTTATGGCAGAAATAGGCGGACAGGATAAATCCAGACTTTTAATAGATAGCTATTATGATACTTTTTATTATCATTATAGCCATATGCTGAATATGATTCCGAATGAAAGCTATGCCAATAAAAAGGATAATGGAGTCTTCCACCCTATCAGGTTAGCACTGAATAAGGAATTAACTATTCCATCCACTGGGGAAACGAAACCGTTCAAATCCTATGAGACAGGCAATTTACAGTTTGGGAATGCAAATCCTGCTCATGAACACTTCAATTCATTAACCGATATAAGTATTAGCAGGAGTAAAAAAGTAATGGAGATCAGACTTCCGTGGGCATTGCTTAATATAAAGGATCCAAGCCAGAAAGAGATAGCTGGGGATCTATGGAGAGAAGGGCTCGCAGGCAGCCAGACAATTGAGGGGTTAAGAATTAGTGCCGTGTCGGAGGACAGAGCAGGTATCTTGGATTCTTTTCCAAAGATGCAAGATGGAGTGCTCCATGGAAAAGATTCTGCCTATTATTCCTGGGACCAGTGGGAGGAGCCAGATTACCATGAAAGGCTTAAAAAGTCCTATCATATTATGAAAGAATCATTTGACTCCGCAGAGTTGGGAGAGAAGTAAATGAAAAAGATATTGATTGCTGAGGATGAAGAAATTCTGCGCATGCTTATTGCTGACACTCTGGAAGAAGGGGACTTTGAAGTCGATGAAGCTGAAGATGGAGAAGAAGCCCTGAAGCTGCTTGAAAAAAAGCAGTTTGATTTGGTCATTCTGGATTATATGATGCCTGGACTTACCGGTCTTGATGTCATCAGGAAAATCCGGGGTGAGCAGGCTCTTAACAAAGAAGTGAAAATATTAATGTTATCTGCCAAAAGCCAGCAAAATGAACAGGAAGAGGTTTTAAAGGCAGGGGCCGATTATTTCATGGTTAAACCATTCAGCCCTCTTCAATTATTTGAGAAGGTTGGAAAAATAGCAGATGAAGCTTAATCATTTTATAAAAAAGAGCCTGACCAGGCAGATTGTTGCGCTTATGGGAGTATTCGTCCTTCTCTTTCTGGCGGGAACCAGTATTTTAATTTTGCTGCAAGAGCAAATAAACAGCTCTTATTACAAAGAACGCGAAAAGCTTATAAAAAAAGAAGAAATTGTTCAGCAAATTGATCATAACTTCAATCTCGTCTTTTTTGATGTCAGAGGCTACTTCGCCTTTGGGAATCCTGAATTAAAAAACCAGGCTGCTGCCTTAAGGCCACAGATCAGAAAACTTATCAGTGAATACAATGGCCTTGCTTCAACCAATGAGGACAAAGCCTTTGGGAAGGAAATGGATGAATTTGCGGATTATTATTTCATTGAAAGACTTCCCGTGTCCATTGAATATTTTGAAGCAGGCCGTATGGACGAAATCATTAAAATGGCAGATTCCGGTGCTACTGCAAGGATTAATACCTTTCAGGATGATATTCAGGTTTATCTGCAAAATTTGAATGATGAGCTGAACGACAGGGTTCAGGATTTAATCCAAAAACAATCCTATATACAAACAGGTTTCTTTCTTTTTCTTGTTGTCATTCTGGTCATTCTGTTTCGGATGATCCGGATTATGTTCAAGCAGGTAGGACAGCCGCTTACTCAGTTTGCCAATGCTGCTGAAGAAATTGCCAGGGGAGGAAAGGCGGAACTGAATGTAGGGCAGGATCGTATGGATGAATTAGCAGTCCTGTCTGTTGCCTTTCAAAAAATGGTGGTGACCCTGCAGGAAAAAGAGCAGGATTTGCTTGCGCAAAATGAGGAGCTTATTGCTCAGCAGGACGAACTTCAAGCGCAGAGAGGAGAATTGGAAGATGCTCTTGGAACCATGCAATCAAATGAAAGAAAACTTGAGCGCCGGAATGAATTGATTAATGGCATCTCCAATTCACTAAAAAAACAGGAAGTGCTGGAAAGTATTGTAATGAATATGTCCAATGTCATTGAAGCGGACTGCGGGATCATTGTAATGCTTGAAAATGATGAATCTGCTTCATTTGGCATTTCATCTTTTGGAGTAGAACAGTTCAAGAATCATTTGAGAAGCGGATTAATTGAGAGGCTGAAACAAACAAAAGAAGGTTTTGCTGTTAAGAGACAATTGCTTCAAGAAGAGAAGGGCTACCATGTAAGAACCGTTTTCGGCTATGACCTTTATTTGCCTGTAATTTCTTCAAATCAAGAGGTTACGGCTGTCATGGTTTTCACCAGATACGGCTTTCCTTTTGCACAGTCGCATATGGATGAATATTCGGCACTATCAAAACAGATTGGGCTGTCGCTCGATAAAATCAGTTCTTACGAAAACTCTGAAGCGAATAGAAAATTGAACCAGGATATTCTCAACACTGTAAAGGAAGGTCTGCAGTATGTTGACAGGGACGGCTGCATCCTGCAGGTCAATAAACAGCTTTGCGAAATGTTCCACTGTGAGGGTGGGTTTGAAGGGATTGTTGGACTGACTTGGGATAAATGGAGCGTACTTCTAAAACAGCAGGTAGAGGATGAAGATGGTTTTACCGAATTCATCTGGCGGGCCTTTAATGGTAAAACATCCAGCGGGGAAACGTTTGTATACAAAACAAAGGATAGAGGGCATATCTGCCAGATGTACTGTGAAGATCTTTATCAGAATAATGAGTGTGTTGGAACTGTATTGGTCCACAGGGATATTACAAAAGAATTTAAAGTGGATGAAATGAAATCGGAGTTTGTCAGCACCGTCAGCCATGAATTGAGAACACCGCTTGCCAGCATTTTAGGTTTCTCGGAGCTGCTGCTGAACAGGGAACTCAAGGCGGAAAAGCAGAAGAAATATTTGATGACAATATTAAATGAGGCGAAGAGGCTTACGTCTCTAATCAACGATTTTCTTGATGTCCAACGGATGGAATCCGGTAAACAAACATATGAAAAAAAATATATTGAGCTTATTCCTATTATTGAGAAAGTAATTGATAATCAGCAGGTGCAGACGGATGTTCACAATATTACATTAGAACCATTTAGTGGAAATGATGTCATTCTTGGTGATTCCTGCAAAATCGAACAGGTATTTTCCAATTTGATAAGCAATGCCATCAAGTATTCTCCATCTGGAGGTCCCATCAATATAAGGTTGTTTGAAGAAAACAGCCTGCTTCATATAGAAGTGGAAGATCAAGGACTGGGAATTCCTGAAAATGCAGCTGCGGATATTTTTAACAAATTTTACAGAGTGGACAATTCAGATCGACGCCGAATTGGCGGAACGGGGCTTGGGCTGTCCATTGTACAGGAAATAGTAAAGGCTCATGATGGAATGATAAGTGTCAAATCTAAATACGGGAAAGGAAGTACCTTCATAGTTTCCATTCCAGCTGTTTATAAGCCTTCCCATGGACTGGATGAGAATATTCATCAAAGCGGCACACGCTATGAAGTGCTGGTTATTGAAGACGACCAAAGCCTGGCAGAACTGTTTATTCAGGAGCTTACGGAAAACAATTTGCATGCGAAGCATTTCAATAATGGAAGGGATGTCCTGGAGTATTTGGAAAATCACCTGCCTGATGCGATTGTTTTGGATATCATGCTTGATGAGGGGCTTGATGGATGGAGTATTATGAAGATATTAAAACGAAATGAAGTATTAAGTCACATTCCAATCATTATTTCAACTGCACTGGATGAAAAAGAGAAAGGCCTGTCACTGGGAGCTCATGAATACCTGATAAAGCCTTATCAGGCGGGAAGCCTGTCGATGGCCATTATGCAGACACTGCTTAAGGTTGGAAAAGCCGGTCAGATATTGATTCCTGAAAATTCACCCGGTGATTGATTAATATAGGCTCTTCATTAAAAAAATTTTTCCATGGAAAACCTTCCGGCATTCGTATTTAAAACAGGGAGCAGCTGCTTCAGCTTTTAAGATTAATTTCCGTAAAAGATTTATTAATAACAGGTACCCGGATCTTTAGTCATCAAAATGACTCAAGGTCCGGTGCCTTTTTTTGTATGTTTCAGCTATTTTCAGCCGGGTACAAGAGATTAAAAGCTCTTAATACTAAAATAGAATCTAGTAATTTATAGGGGAACCTATAGGAGGGATTCAATGGATAGGGTAGATACCAGACACATGGAAAATGACACTGAGGACAAGAGGCAGAAGGCGACTGGCACTCATGGAATGGCTGCTTCTGCAGTACATGAAGCAACAGAAGCCGGTGCCGCAATCTTAAGGAATGGCGGCAATGCCATGGATGCCCTTGTTGCCATTCAATTTGCCCTTAGTGTGGCAGAAGTGTTTAACACAGGAATTGGGGCAAGCGGATACATCGTCTATTATGATCAGAAATCAAAAAAGACAAAGGTGATCAACGGCCATTCACAGACTCCTTCAGGGGCAGATAAAGATCAGTTCTTAAATAAACAAGGAGAGATTACTCCTTACTTTCAGCAGACCATTGATGCCAAGTCAGTAGGCATTCCCGGTATCATGAAGGCTATGGATGAGGGGCATAAAAGGTTTGGGACAAAGCCGATGGAGGACCTGATTGAGCCTGCCGTTAAACTGGCTGAAGAAGGCTTTAGGGTGAACTGGCAATGGGACGAAGTCATCGAAATTCTTCATATCAGGATGGGGGAAGAAGCAAAGAAGTTTTTTATGCCGGAAGGTGTTCCGTTAGTGCAGGGAGACTGGGTACAAAACAAAGACCTGGCAAAGACTCTTAGAATACTGCAAAAGAATGGGATACAAGCGCTTTATGAAGGTGAAATTGCAGATGCCATCATCAAGACGCTTAAAGAGCAGGGCGGTATTATGACGAATGAGGATCTGCAAAACTATCGGGCTCCAATTGAAGAACCGGTGATGGGAACCTACAGAGGCTATGATATTGCCGTTCCAGGACCACCTAATGGCGGAGGGATTGCCCTGCTGGAGCTATTAGGAATACTGGAAGGTTTTGAACTTAACAAGTATGGAGTATCTTCCTGGGAAAAGTATTATTTATTCTCAGAGGCAATGAGATTAGCATTTTCTGATAAGCTGGCTTATATGGGAGATCCTCATTTTTCTGAAATTCCGGTTGAAGGTCTGCTTCATAAAGAGTATTTAGAAGAACGGCGGAGAAAGATTGACTGGAAATCGAGAAATCCGGAAATTGACTGCGGCAACCCCTGGAAGTTCCAGGGCAGCGATCGTCCAAAGGGCGAAGTAAAGGTATATCAAACTGGACAAGATACTACGCATTTTACCGTTGCGGACAAGTGGGGGAACATTGCAGCCTGCACGTCTTCCAATGAGCATATTATGGGTTCAGGCATCATGGTACCAGGTTACGGATTTTTGCTTAACAATGATTTGACCGATTTTACACCTGAACCGGATCATATTAATAGCCTGGCACCAAATAAACAGCCGGTCAGCGCAAAAGTACCTGCAATAATATTCAAAGATGGAGTGCCTGTTTTAACGCTGGGCTCTCCTGGCGGCCCAACCATTGTTGCTTCAGTTTCGCAGGTTATCAGCCATATACTCGACTTTGAAATGGATGTAAAAGATGCAATCGAAGAACCAAGGATTTATAACAGTGTAGGACCTGATGTCTGGACCGAACAAGGCATTGGCCAAGGTGAAATTGACAAGCTCCGCAAAATGGGATTTCAGTTTGATGATACAGACAGGCCAATTGGGAATGTCCAGGCAATCCTGATGGATCCCAAAACTGGCATGCTGCATGGAGCTGCTGATTCAAGCAGGCCAGGATCAGCCATTGGATTTAACGAAGAGTAACCCGGTGATTATTTGAATAGGAGTGATTTCATTGAATCAATATGAAGCGTATTTGGAGGAAAAAATGCCGGAAATGATGAACTTGCTCGAGGAACTCGTTAATATAGACAGCGGCTCTTATCATAAAGAAGGAGTGGACAAGGTTGGCACTGTTTTGAGAAAGGAATTTGAGGATTTGGATATGGATGTTCTTGTTCACCGTGAATCAGAGTATGGAAACCATCTTGAGATAAAAGCTGAAAAGGATAGCGACCCTAAAATCATCATTATTGCCCATATGGATACTGTATTTCCAGAAGGTGAAGCAGAAAAGCGCCCATTCAAAATGATTGGGGATAAAGCCTATGGACCGGGAGTGAGTGATGAAAAGGCAAGCCATGTATCCGTGTTGTACGCATTGAAACTTCTTAAGGAAAGAGGATCGGACGCATATAAAAATGTACACCTGATTTTTAATAGTGATGAAGAAATCGGCTCACGAAAATCAAAAGCCATTATTAAAGAGGCGTCGATAGGTAAAAAATTCTCACTTGTCGTTGAATCCGGAAGACCAGATGACGGCATAGTCACAGAAAGAAAGGGAATTGGCAGATTTATCTTTGATGTTAAAGGAAAAAGTGCCCATGCAGGGGTTGAACCCGAAAGAGGACGAAGCGCCATTGATGAACTGGCACATAAAGTAGTGAAACTTCATGATTTAAATGATTACGAGAGAGGCTTATCGGTCAATGTGGGCTTAATTGACGGCGGCATCTCTTCCAATACTGTCGCCCCAGATGCAGAAGCGCAAGTGGATGTTCGAGTCAAGAACATGGAACAGGCAAAGGAGATTACGGCAAAAATCACAGAAATTGCAGAGGAGGAGGAAGTGCAGGGAACAGAAACCAGCTTATCAGGTAAAATTGGAAGACCGCCAATGGAAAAAGTGGCGGGAACGGACAAATTGATTGAGGAAATAAAGGCTGCAGGGGAAGAACTTGGAATGTCTATAAGGGAAGTCAGCACCGGCGGAGGTTCGGATGCAGCGTATACATCCACTGAAGGAGTCCCAACTGTGGATGGCATGGGGCCGCTCGGAGAATTTTCCCATAGTGAGACAGATGAGTATATCGATTTGAAAACGTTTCCGAAGCGAACGGCATTACTGGCAAGAACGATTGAGAGGTTAAGCAGGATGGGGAAATGATACGAAATGTATGGCCTGAAGAGTTGGACTGTGCCTGTGATAATAATTTCACTTTTGGCGGATGACAATACCATGCAAAAAATAATCGTAAAAATTCCTACTATAATAGCTCATTAAAAAGTTAAGTTTAATAATTCACTAAGGGAGCTGGTTGGCTCCCTTAATACAATAATTCAAATTGGCATAAATAGTTTAATAGTGTTTAAGGATAACTAAATTGGTCTTGATCTTCCATATTATCTAAATTTGTAATTGAGATAGAGCCTTTTTCTGAATGAGCTTCTAACCTTAATTGGGAGGCTGCGGAGATCTTTAGCATGTTTCTCAGTTCCATAGGGATAGAGAACCTCCCGTTCCTAAAAATCACCTTATTTAAATGATCATCTTCATGGTGTCTGCTTATCACAAGCTGGCGAGCTTCGTGAAATATATATACAAAGTCCCCATCCGTTACACCCAAATTTTTCTTAAGGGCTGCAGGCAGTAAGATTTGGCCATTTTTGGATAATTTTTTAATATACAAGGAATCTTCCTCCTTTCATCCCATATTAATCCAGTAACAGAAAGCCCGATCTGTTTATGAGCCGAAGATCTTCTTAACAGAGCATTTGCTATTGCCAAAATCTCCCTATCATTAAAGGGTTTGGTTTTATAATCGTCTGTGCCATGCTTAAATCCATTGAGTATATCTTAAAAAGTTAAGCATCTTCATAATAAACATTATCTTTTTCATTTCAGCTGCTCCTCATCTGGTAATATCCTTAAACTTACTTTACAAAAAAAATATGAAGAAACCTTGCATTAAGAAAAAATCTTAGGTTTTTATAGGAATGTCTTTCTGGCTGTGTTTTCTGCACACTATATGCATATTTTTGTTATAGTCTTTAAGAAATCTTGAAGGAGTAAGTTGAACAACTTTTCCAGGTGGCTTTTTTAGGTTGTAATATTCTAAAAGGGCCTTATATTGGTAGCAGGAGTGAAATCTATGAAGAAGATATGTTTATTTGCAGTAATTGGATTAACGTTTAGCCTTGCAGCCTGCGGACAGGCTGAAGAAAAAGATACCAAGGATACCGGACAGTCGGAAGTACAAACTGGTGAACAGGAAAATGGGGGAGAAGAAACATCCATTTCTTCAAATAGCTTTTTTGAAGTTTTCGATGGAAAAATAGATCATATTCACGGAGTTGGTTATGCTGGAAATCAAGGTAAGGTCTATTTTGCAGCTCATGACGGCTTAAAAGTTTATGATAACGGAAAGTGGTTTAAAACAAAGAAAGAAAATAACGATTATATGGGCTTCAATGCGACACAAGACGGGTTTTATTCCAGCGGACACCCTGGAAATGATTCTAAACTGCCAAACCCTTTAGGTATTCAGTATAGTCCCGATAATGGACAAACTCTTGAAAAGAAAGCCCTTGAAGGAGAAACGGATTTTCATTTAATGGGAGCAGGCTATGAAAATTCGGTTATTTTCCTAATGAACCCGCAGGAGAATTCTATTATGGATACTGGAAAGTTTTATCTCAGCGAAGATAAAGCAAAGACATGGAAGGAAGTTGCTGCAAATGGTTTGGAAGATACATTGCTAAGTTTATCTGTTCATCCTAATAATGCAGATTATTTAGCAGCATCTGGACAGCAGGGAATTTACCTGTCAAAGAACAAAGGGGAAAGTTTTGAACGAATCTCGAAAAGCGGACAGGGTACATCTGTCTTTTTTACAAACGAGGGCTTAATATATGGCACTTACGATGGTACAGCCAAGTTGACAAAGCTTTCTCTTACTGATGAAACAGAGGAAGAGATAGCATTGCCTAAAATGAAAGAAGATGCTGTTATGTATTTTGCTCAAAACCCAAAAAATGAACAGGAATTGACGTTTGTTTCTTTTAATGGAGACATATATCATACTGCTGATGGCGGCAATAACTGGGATCGTATTGTTGAAGCAGGAAGTATTAGATAAATAAGGAAAAAGAATTGAAGTTTGCTTCGATCCTTTTTCTTTATTTAAAACTGTTCCATTATAAAGACATGCCATCCAAGCAGGTTGGAGCCCAGGAGTTTATACGGAATAATACCATCAAACCTGTCCTAAACGGTTTACCAAAAGCGGACAAAATATTTGCCGATTTCCTTCTAGAAGGTTCTGGGCAGCAGCATGCCAAGTTGGGTTTTATTGCTAAGGGCGAGGAACAAAATGAATTAATTAATCCGGATAAGGAGTTAGTAAAAGCTGCAGATGACTTGGTATTTGAGTTAAAGATCGATGCTTTGGTTTTAAAACAGCATATTATGACATTTACTGTTGCTGATAACAAAGGAAGTAAAATCACGGATTTGGAGCCTAATCTTGGATCAGCCGGACATGTCGTAATTGTGAATGGAAAATGGAAGAGTTTCTCCATGCCCACCACAAAGATGATCCATTCAATATAAATATTCCGGATAAGTAAATAATGTTAATAGACTAATTATAGAATGGGGCACACTTATAAGGTGTGCCCCATTTTATTAAATTGTAATTATCATTTACAGCCTTCTCAGAAATGGAGGAGAAATAGTTGAAGGATGATTTAGTAGAAGTAAAACTGAAAAATATTCAATCTAATAAAGAAAGGCTAAAAATCATAATAGTCCTGGCCATTCCTGCTGTAATCGAAAATTTTTTTCAAACCATCCTTGGTTTTGTAGACACCTATTTTGTGTCAAAGTTAGGTTTGGCGGAAGTATCCGCAGTTGGAGTTACCAACGCAGTTCTCGCCATTTATTTTGCTCTATTCATGGCAATAGGGGTAGCAGCCAATGTGAGAATTGCCAACTTTCTTGGAGCGAAACAACCGGAAAAAGCAAGGCATATTTCCCAGCAATCTATTGTCTTGGCGATTTTCTTTGGTTTGATTACTGGTTTAGCAACTTTATTATTTGCTGAACCCTTATTAAAATTAATGGGGATTGAATCAAGTGTTCTAGAGGCAGGGTCGCTATATTTTCGAATAGTCGGCATTCCTTCGATTTTTATGTCCTTAATGTTTGTCATAAGTGCAATCCTGAGAGGAGCAGGAGATACGAAAACACCGATGAAGGTCAGTATCATTATTAATATTGTTAATGCAGCATTAGATTACGTTTTGATATTCGGTTTTTTATTTATTCCAGAACTGGGAATCGCGGGAGCTGCCCTTGCTACAGTATTCTCCCGGGTTGTTGGCAGCGCGGCACTCCTATATTACCTTAATCAATCAAAAGTTCTTGCTTTTCGCAAGGACTATTGGAAGCTGGACAAAGTACATTTAAAAGAGTTGACGACGCTTGGAGCACCAGCCGCGGGTGAAAGGTTAGTGATGCGTGCTGGACAAATCGTCTATTTCGGATTTGTAGTGGCACTTGGAACAAACGCCTTTGCCGCCCACCAAATCGCAGGAAATATTGAGGTCTTTTCTTATATGATTGGTTATGGGTTTGCAACAGCAGCCACAATACTAGTTGGACAGCAAATCGGTGCAGGAAACCTAGATGAAGCTAGACGATATGCTAAACTTACAACCTTATTAACTTTAGCATCAATGACTGCCCTGGGGGCTATGTTGTTCTTTCTTGGTGAATGGGCAGGAAGTTTCTTTACAAAGGATCAGGAAGTAATCGGTAATATTGGAACGGCTCTAAAGATATCGGGAGTTTTCCAGCCATTTCTAGCTGTCCTTATGGTATTAACAGGAGCTTTCCAAGGTGCAAACAATACAAAATTCCCTATGTACCTGACAGCTTTTGGCATGTGGGCAGTACGAACAGTTCTTGTTTATGTTTTGGCTATTGCGCTGGGCTGGGGATTGGCCGGCGTTTGGATTGCGATAGGCGCTGACATTGCATTCCGGGCAATTGTGCTAGTTATCCAGTTCAAAAGAGGAAAATGGATGGCACTTGAGAAAGCACCGGAGGCAGAATCTGAGTGTCATCCGCAGACAACAAAGGAAACGATGTCGGCATGCGTAAATAATTACTAAATATATGAATTATGCCAGAGGAAGCAGTTGCTATTTTATAGAATGAGGACCCAGGAAGATTACTTTCATCCTTTCAATTGGTTTTTTTACATAGCAGGATACCCTGAATTTATAAAGGTCATCATGGCGAACCAACCTAAAACAAGAAAGCTTTAACAGGACGCCAAACCCGGCTAAAAAAGCGACTAGCCCAAATATGACTATACCCAATAAAACCACTCCTATTTATTAACAAAAAGGTTAGATCCGATCTTTCTAAAAAAGCGACCTATTTGCAAGGCCGCTTCTTTAATTACTTAGCTATTTGCTAATTATTCTGGTTTATTATTCGCGTTAGGATCAGGAGTAAAGTTTGGTTTAAATCCATCGTATTTAACCATATTCACCATTCCCGCTGTCGCATGGTGAAGATCATGACAATGGAATAGCCAATTGCCAGGATTGTCTGCTTTAAACGCAACCACATATTCATCACCAGGCTTTAAGTTAATCGTATCTTTCATGATCGGCGAACCTTCTACAGGTTTCCCATTCCTGCTGATGACCTGGAAGAAGTGGCCGTGCAGATGCATAGGGTGGTCATCCATCATAGAATTATTAGTCAGTGTCACCTTAACGAGGTCGCCTTCCTTGACATTAATGTTATCAGTTTCTGGGAACGTATTGCCGTTAATCGTATAAGCCATTTCGCTGCCATCCATCGCTGTGTTTAAATCCATTTTATAGTCAACATCATATTCCTGATCCAGCGAAAACTCACCTTTGTCAGAACCGCCATAATTCATAAATGTGAATTCTGGAAGCTCTTCGGATTGGTTGGACTTATCAGTAGAGCCAGGAGAGTTTTCATATTGTATCATTGTCTTCATTCCACGTGTGCCTTCCATGTCCCCGTGGCACTCTATAAACCATTCGCCAGGGTTGTCTGCTGTAAACTCTATATCATAACGCTCACCAGGTGCTATTGAAATCACCTGATCTTTAATTTCCTTTGGTTCATTTAGTTCTTGCCCATCAATGGCTGCCACTTTGAAATCATGGCCATGCAGATGGATTTTATGTGACATAAATCCTGCGTTGACAAGTCGAATTCTGACTTTTTCTCCTTGTTTTACCTTTAAGGGCTCAATGCTGTCGCCGCTTTTGCCATTTATCGAAAAGATATCGTAAGCACTCATGTCATGGCCCATTTCCCCCATACCATTCATGCTGTCGTTGCCTTCTGACTCCATGCTGCTGTGATCCATGCCGCTCATACTTGATTCTTCAGAATCAGACTCTTTATCATTATCTTCTTCTGAACCCATGTTGCTATGATCCATTCCTACCATGGAGGATTCACCTTCTACAGGCTTGCTCATCCACTCATCAAGCATAAGGGTATAGTCACGATCATAAGTCTTCTCTTTTGGTTCTACAATAAATGAACCGTATAGACCTTTATCCATTTGCTCAACAGCATTTTGATGGGTATGGTACATGTATGTTCCAGGATCCTCGGCTGAAAATTCATATGTGAAGGTTTCACCTGGCTGGACTGCGTTTTGTGTCACACCTGGTATGCCATCCATTTCATTGGGAACTGGAATCCCATGCCAGTGAATGGACACTGGTTCATTAAGTTCATTCTTTAGGTTGATTTTTACTTTTTCTCCTTGCTTTACCCGTATTTGGGAACCTGGGACAGAGCCATTGAATGTTAGGGCCTTAACGCTTACACTCTTATTCAGCTGATGTTTGCTTTCTTGAGCAACAATGTTAATTTCATTGCCCGTAAGTGTTTCTGTAGTGTTTGTAGTCTGCAGCCCCTCGTCATTCTCTTTTTCTTCAGAATTATTCTCCTCTTCCATGTCCATGTTTCCATGGTCCATTCCACTCATACCGCTATTTGAACAGGCAGCGAGGAAAAGGATTGAAAAAATGAATATAGCAAGCAGTTTAATCTTCATGCCGGTAACCTCCTGTATTTATTCAAAACAAATCATAATAAAAATAAATGCAGAAATTATGGATGTGAAAAAAATTCAGGGAATTTTTAATTGAGTGCATTGAGTAAAATTCGGTTTTTATTTGAGTTGAAAATAATTATCTTACATCCCAGATATGGAGATTTTATGGATTTCGAAAGATTGTTAGACTTTTTGAAAGTTTGATTGCTAAAGTGAAAATGAATCACTTTGGTTACTATTTTTCGTTATTATGATTGCCATAAATACGAAAAGGAGGCATATCTTTATGTGCAAATCAAAAAGCATGGTTAGGGTATTTATCTTAATGACAGGAGGGGTGCTGGCTGGCTGCAGTCATTGATATAGCAAGCTTTGAGGTGGTTAGTACAGTCGATACAGGAAAAGGGCCACATGGATTTAGAATCTCAGCAGACGGTAAGAGCGCTTATATTGCAAACATGGGTGAAGATACAGTCAGTGTTGTTAATATTGGTTCCATGAAAGAGGAAAAACGGATAAAAGTAGGAGCAGCTCCTGTTACTACAGGTGTCACTTCAGATGGAGAAACACTTGTTGCTACATTAAATGGAGAAAATGCTCTTGCAGTTGTTGATTTGGCTACTGAGAAGGTTGATAAAATTCCTGTTTGTACTGGTCCCGCATAAGTCTATATTGATGAAAATGATCAGTTTGCCTATGTTGCAAACCAAGGAACAGAAGAAGCTCCTTCCAGCAGTGTTACAGTCATAGACCTTGCTGCAAATAAAGCAACAGCTGAAATTAAAACTGGAAAAGGATCACATGGAGTCGTAACAAGTCCAGATAATAAGAAAGTCTTATGTACAAATATGTTTGAGGATACGGTCAGTATCATCGATAAAGAACAGAATAAAGTAATTGAAACGATTGAAGTAAAAGGTGTGCCGAATGGAATAAGCATTACAGAATAAGTTAAATGGAATCAATATCCTTACAAAAATCCGCCTAACAATATGAATTAGGCGGATTTCTTTTTTTCTATCACTTTTCATGCAGTTAAATATTGCAAGAAAATTAGCTCTATATAACTGTTAATAGAGTTCAATTAGAATCTATTCTATTATCTATTTTTAATCATATATTAAATTACCAAGGAGAATACTAGAACGGGGGGAACATAATGAAAGAAAGGAATCATACTTCCATGTTTTTTATACGAGTTCACTGGATTTATCTTGCCTTTTTTTTATTCATTTTCAGTACTGTATTTTTTATAAATTATCTTGATTTAAAAGAAAGATTAAATTCTTCCGTTATTACAGCTACTAGTGAAAAGGTGCATGCTAATTTTTTCCTAAGCCTAATGTCAACTGAAATAGGCCCGCTAAAGTCAACTATAAAGGAAGAAGAAACGCCATCTATCTCCCGTACGGCATTTCTCACCTTTACAAATATTTGGCCGGAAGACATTCGGACGTTTCTTGGGAGAGAAATTCCTGCTTTTTCTGCCTTTAACACCGAAATTGCCATTGCAGGACTCGGAACAGACCTCACTACTTTGCCAATGGAATCTGCTCCCCCGTTGGAGATGCTTTTGAAAGAGAAAGAACTGGCAGAGAAGGACCAAGCTAGTCCAAATACTCCACAAGACAAGGGATCCTCGCCTGTTCCAAATACTGGTAAGGATGTGGCATTTATTTATCATTCTCATAGCTGGGAAGCCTTTTTGCCATTACTGTCCGGGAAAAAATCGGCAAATGAAGCTGTAAGTTTAAATGAAAGTAAAAACATTATAGCGGTTGGCAAAAAGCTGAAAGTCGAATTAATGAAGCGAGGGATAGGAGCAAACCATAGTACTTCGAATGTTACAGAGGAATTGAAAAAGAAACATTGGAATTATAATCATTCCTATGCTCTTTCTAGAGAAACAGTAATAGAGGCAATGGCCCAAAAATCATCAATTAGCTATCTTATTGATATTCACAGAGACTCCCAGCCAAAGAACCTTACAACGGCAACAATAAATGGGGAGCCATTTGCAAGATTATTTTTTATCGTCGGAAAGGAAAATAGAAACTTTGAAAGAAATCTTGCACTAGCTAAAGATTTAAATAAAAAGCTGGAAGAAGAATTTCCGGGAATTAGCAGAGGTGTTTTTATAAAAACAAAAGATGATGGGAATGGAGTATATAATCAAGACCTTTCCAGCCAATCAATGCTGCTTGAGTTCGGAGGAGTAGAAAATAATAACACTGAACTAGATAATTCTATTGAAGCATTTGCGGAAGTTTTCAGTGAATATTACTGGGATGCTGAGGAAGTAAACGGAAATTGAAGCTGGTAATATTAACTATATAAGACTTTATTTATGCTCATTTTAAATAAACTGCCATTTCGCAAATTGTATGGGATGGTTAGCAGTTGCTTTCAAAATAAAATGAAGATGATTTTTGAGCAGTGGAAAAATGTTCAAAAATCAGCTGTTTCTAACTGCTCTTTGAAAGTAATTGTAAATATTTTCAGCCTTCATAAAATCTTCATAATTAAATGCTATGAATGAAAAAGGAACTTTTAATAACAATGAAACCGATTATTTTCATACAGATTATTTGAAGGAATACAAGGTAGGGGAATAAAAAATGTATGAATTTTTCAGTACAATAAGCAACTTCCTTAGTCAGCCTCTAATTAATATAGTTTTGAACACCAAGGATATTCCCATAATTTTTGCTTTTATTTTGGGCCTTGTCGGTGCATTGGCCCCATGTCAATTTACTGGGAATTTGGGCGCAATTACATTGTATGGAAATAAATCTTTCCAAATGAATGTTGCCTGGAAAGAAGTGGTGTTCTTCACACTAGGGAAAATAGCTGTCTTTTCATCTTTTGGTTTTTTGGTGTGGATCTTCGGAAGTGAAGTAAAGACTATTATGACGGTTTATTTTCCTTGGATTAGAAGAATTATTGGTCCCATGTTTATATTGATAGGATTATTTTTCCTTGGATTCATCAAATTCAGTAAAACAATTTCCCTTGGGGGAATTATTAAAGGGTTTCAAAAGGAAGGCAGCTTGGGAGCATTCTTAATGGGAGTGAGTTTTAGCCTTGGTTTTTGTCCGACCATGTTTGTATTATTCTTCATCACACTGATGCCAATGGCTATCTCAGTAAATTATGGGATGATAATGCCTCCTATATTTGCAATAGGAACTTCTTTGCCTTTAATTATTGCTGTATTTCTTATATGGTACCTGGAGCTGGGAGGTAGATTAATGAAAAAGGGGCGAAGAATGGGGGCTATTGTGCAAAAAGTAACTGGTATCATAATGCTGATAATTGGAGTACTTGATACTATTACATATTGGAGTTTTTAGTTAACGACAATTCGAAAATATGAGTAATATCATTATCATCATCATCATCGATATCAGGTCACCTTATGATAATATTTTGTTAAAAAAACCATCCCTGCAAAATAATGAGGGATGGGACTTCTTTAATCGACTGTAATAGTGCCTATCATGCCATTTTCTTTATATCCAGGTGTAGAACAGTAAAAATCATATACACCGGATGTAAAAGTTAGCGCCGCTTCACTTTTTCCAGATGCATGAAGGTGGAAGTCAGCCTGGGCAGTGCCATGATTAGCGGTGATTGGTTTTAGATTTCGTGACCGCTATATGTTTTATTTCAATGTCATGGTCCACATTGTCAAGATTTTAAAGCGTATGAGGAAACAATAAACAGCAGAAAAAAGAAACAAGGAGTACTCCACTCCTTGTTTAGTCAATTAAAGCAAAAACTTTATTAAAGACCAGCCCAATAAAACAAACACGCCCGCTGAAGCTATAAAAACAATAGTTAACTTTCTTCTTTCTTTAGACTGAAGACGAACATATTCTTTATAAGTAATAAGGCCTTTAGCAAACTGAAGCCCTGCTTCATCTGTTTTAACCGAAAAACACCGTCCATCAGAATCTTCAAGCATGACCTTTGCAATCAAAGGTAAGGAGGCACCGGGGTTTAAATTTAGATTGTCTTGTATAGAGCTCCCTCCTTTAACAATAATGCATTCACCACCAGCAGTTATACCTTTTAGTTTATAAATAGATTGTTCCCTAATCTCCTCACATAGTTTTAGGGCTTCCATTTCTAGTAGATTATGAGAAAAGCACAATTTCTTCACCCCTTTTTAATATAACAGGAAATGAAAATGGGAATTGTATGGATAGATCTTTCTAAAAGGATACTATACTTTAAGTCTAAAGCAAATAAATTGAAAAGCCAGCGAGAGATAAAATTTAATCAGCGGGGAATACATTTAAAGCATGAATTTGGTTAAAGTGCATACATCATAATTTCTGCACATTTTATAGGTATGATAATATAAATTGCTTTAGGAGGAGATATGTGCATGTTTAAAAAAGATTTAAGGAAATCAATCTTATTTGTATTGCTTACAGCTCTTTTATTACTATTAGGAGCCTGTTCAAATGCAAATGAAGAAAATACGGAAAATAATGAAAGCAACGAGACTGAGAACACGGAAGAGACCCAAGGTAATATGGAAGGCATGGATCATAGCAATATGGATATGTCAGGATCGGGTGAAGTTCCTGAAGGTTTGGAAGAAGCTGCTTCACCAACTTATGAAGTTGGAAGCAAAGCAATTATTGAATCTGATCATATGCCGGGTATGAAGGGCGCTGAAGCAACTATTGCAGGTGCATATAATACTACTGTTTATACGATCTCATATACCCCAACAACCGGGGGAGAAAGAGTGGAAGGCCATAAATGGGTGATACATGAGGAGTTAGAAGGAGCTGGAGATGAACCGCTTGAACCTGGAGAAGAAGTTACTGTAAATGCAGACCATATGGAAGGCATGGATGGTGCAGCGGCAGAGATTGACTCAGCTGAACAAACAACTGTTTATATGGTTGACTTTACTACGACAACCGACGGCAAAGAAGTGAAAAATCATAAATGGGTAACAGAAAGTGAGCTGTCCTCAACAAAATAGATAAAAAAACAGCATAAAAAATGCAAACCAAAAAAAGTCGATTCCATTGGCAAGGATTCGACTTTTTATTTTGGTTGTCTAGATTCTATCTATTCCTTTCCTGTCCATTTATATCCAACGCCCCAAACGGTTAACAAATAATCGTCAGCGGGAAATCCTGCTTTTCTCAGTTTTTCTCGTATGTTTCTAACATGAGAGTCTATCGTACGGTCTTCAATCGAGACACCATATCCCCAAACCGATTCAATTAGGTGATCTCTAGAGAAAACCTTGTTTCTGTTACTTATGAATAACTGTACCATTGCAAATTCTTTGGGTGTCAGTAATACCTCTTTATCTTCAAAATAAAGCTCATAGGAATCTGGTTTAAGTATAAGCCCTTTAAATGAAATGAACTCTTCGTCTGTTGCAGTTCTTCTAAGTACTGCTTCAATCCTTGCTACAAGTTCTTCTTCATCAAAAGGCTTTAAAATATAATCATCAGCTCCTAATTTTAACCCTTTAACAATATCAGGTTTCTCACTTCTCGCGGTAAGCATGATAATCGGGATATCTCTGACTTTTTTTAATTCTTTGCATGCTGTCCAGCCATCCATTTCAGGCATCATCACATCTAATAATACTAAATCTGCGGGCTGAGTTTCTATAAACCTGATTGCTTCTATTGCAGATGACTTTTTGACGCATTTAAAACCTATTGGGGTTAAATACAGGGCAAGTAAATCCATCATTCTAGATTCATCATCAACTAATAGTATCGTTTTCAATATTATCTGCTCCTTTAAAGACAAGCTCAAATTCAGTTCCTATTCCTTCCTTGCTTTTTACTGCAATTGTACCCCCATGGGCTAGAACAAGCTCCTTTACAATTGCGAGCCCCAAACCTGTTCCTCCTAAAGATCTAGTTCTGGACTTATCTACACGATAAAAGCGGTTTAAAATATATGGCAGGTCTTCTTCGGGAATCCCTTTTCCATTATCTCGAACGTTAATATAGACATCCTTCTTTTTATTGTTTATAGATAGAATTGTTTTGGCCCCGGGTGAAGAGTGTTTAATAGCGTTATCCAGTAAATTAAAAATGATTTGCTCAAGCCTGGCAGGGTCAGCGATAATAACTGCTCCTTCTGGACAAATTACTTCAAATTCCAGTTCTTTTTCTTGGAAAGCCGGAGAAAATTTTTGCTCTATTTTCAGAAAAAAGTCAGTTAAGTCTATAGGCCTTTTCTGTATAACGAATGAATTTTTATCCATTTTTGCAAGATCAAAAAGATCCTTAATTAAATCAGAAAGACGATTTACTTCCTCATGAATAATAATTAAATATTTATCACGGTCCTCAATTGATAAATTACGTTTAAGTACGATATCTGCATAGCCCTTTATATATGTGAGGGGAGTCCTGAGTTCATGTGAGATGCTCGCCAAAAAGTCGTTCCGCTCTTGTGTTAAATAATTTAAGTCACTGGCAAGCTGAGAAATAGAATTTGCTAAATCGCCAAGTTCGTCACTTCTGTTTTTTGGGAGAGAAATAGTAAAATCTCCTTTGCTGATTTTAGAAGTTGCTTCCTTCATTCTTATTAAAGGTTTAGCAAGGCCTTTAGAAAGAAATATAATAACGATTAAGGTTAAAAAAACAGCTATTAGTCCTGTTAATATAAAGTGTCTATTAAGTCTTTCGATTAAAGAGTGTATAGAAGCTGTTTCCTGAAACATAAAAACCTTGCCAGACGTTTCGCCATTAATATCTATAGGACTTACTGTTGAGATAAACTTTCCCTCTTTCCAGTTGTCGTCAACAACCTCTCCGTCACGCGGGATATCGGAGTCTGAACGGTTAATATGGTCTTGAATATCGATGCTTTTTACTGATGAACCAAGTAATTGACCATTAATATCGGTGATCACAACATCGGTATTTGCCTCGGATTCCATTAAGGTTACATGAGAGATAGTATCTGGTTCAAAATGCTTTTCGAGAATGTCCCTATGGGCGTTGCCTCTGGCTTGCAAAGAAAAAAACTCCTCTTCTATTCTTGAATCTACCAGTGCCGCGTGCAAAAAGAAAAACATAAAGATCTCCAGGCTAAAGATAATCAGAAAAAATACGATTCCAAGCTTTATTGAAAGTTTCTTCATTTATATCACCCGATTCTTTTGAAACATCCAATTTCAATTATATTTCTTAAATTTGAAGAATTCATGCAGAATGATCAAAATTAGTACACTTAGCATTTTATATATTTTTAAAAGAATTTATTAAACGTCTGGCAAGATGGCATAGAATCGTGTTTTATGCGTTTTTTTAACATTGAAACAACATAAGATGCAATAAAAAAATATTAAATTACACAAAATATTTATTGAAAAACGATAAAAAATAGAATACAATCAAATTGAAAATAAGAAGTGAGGTGCTTTTTATGGAAAAGGTAACAACGCTGTTTTTAAAAATAGCCGTTATTCTATTAGGAGTCCCAATTTTAGTTTTGTGCATTTTTTTAGTGCCTGAGCTGGGAAAGGTCGCAGGTGAATTGCTGCCGAAGTTTGCTTTTTTTAAGTATTGGGTTTACATCGTATTTTATGGGTCTACGATACCGTTTTACTTTGCACTGTATCAGGCTTTCAAACTTTTGCTCTATATTGATAAAAATAAAGCGTTCTCTAATTTATCTGTCATTTCTTTAAAGAAAATAAAATATTGTGCCATCATCATTGCCTGTTTGCATGTGCTGGTCCTGCCGCTATTCTATGTTTTTGCAGAGATAGACGATGCCCCGGGTGTCATCTTTGTAGGGTTGGTGGTTCCCTTTGCTTCCATGGTGATCGCAGTGTTTGCGGCTGTTCTCCAAAAGCTGCTGCAAGAGGCAATCGAGATAAAATCAGAAAATGATTTAACGGTCTGAGGTGAGAACATGGCAATTATAATCAATGTTGATGTGATGCTCGCAAAACGAAAAATGAGTGTAACAGAACTTTCAGAAAGAGTGGGAATCACCATGGCAAACCTTTCTATATTGAAAAACGGAAAAGCAAAAGCGATCCGTTTTTCCACTTTGGAGGCAATCTGCAAAGCACTGGACTGTCAGCCTGGAGATATCCTGGAATACCGCAGTGATGAATAAGTGGACAGATTCATCGTCCAAATGAAAGGGGAATTTCGAATGCAATTGACTATTCGCAAATTGGAAGCTCTGCCGATGAGGTCATTGAAGCAGCTGTTTCGTTTCGGCTGGGAGCAGGCTTTGTCCTGTTTGTTTCCTGTTGTCATTTTTGCTTCTTTAGCTTTAACTAAATTCCTGCCGATGCCTTTTCTCCCGCGGTATGACTGGCTGCTGATCATCTGTCTTCTGATGCAGTGGGCGATGCTGAAATCAGGGCTTGAAACGAAGGATGAATTGAAGGTTATCACGCTGTTCCACATCATTGGCCTTGCACTCGAACTGTTTAAAGTACATATGGGCTCATGGGTATATCCGGAAGACGGGTATTCTAAAGTTTTTGGGGTTCCTTTGTACAGCGGCTTCATGTATGCCAGTGTAGCAAGTTATCTGTGCCAGGCGTGGAGAAGGCTGAAGGTTGATCTGATCAAGTGGCCGCCATTCCTGGCAGTAGTGCCACTTGCCGCTGCGATTTATTTAAATTTTTTTACACATCATTATTGGATTGATATCCGCTGGTGGCTGTCGGGTTTGGTGATCATTGTATTTTGGAAATCCTGGGTCCGTTATGAGGTTGGCGGAAAGGGATACCGAATGCCTATTGCGCTTTCTTTTGTTCTGATCGGGTTCTTTATATGGATAGCTGAGAATATTGCGACGTTCTTTGGGGCCTGGGAGTATCCGAATCAGGCAGAGGCGTGGAGCCTTGTTCATTTGGGGAAGGTTAGTTCCTGGCTTTTGCTGGTGATTGTCAGCTTCCTGATCGTTGCCACCCTAAAGCAGGTTAAGGGGAAGACTGCAGGGCAATAACAATCTAATTTATTTGGCACGATCTATCCGCATGGTCTCTAAAGATAATCAAACAAGAACAAATAAAGGGCAGCAATCGGAACGGAAAGAAATAGTGCCCGCAGTTTATGGATATAGTGTAAACGGATCATCGGAAACATGATGGCCACAAATTGAAAAGACCACCAGATATTCCACCCATTATGATAGGATATGAAATGAAGGCGGGATGCCAGCCATTCAGCCGCCCAAAACAATAACATCCATCGCGCATAATAAAAAATTTTATTTTTAAGACAGCTTGGATAATTAGATAAAAATACAAAGCCAATTAAAGGATTAATAATAATGTTATGCAATAAGTGTACGCCCATCAGATTCAAAAGCCCTTTTTCAAGTTCCCATAAGTGAAAATGGCTATGAGAAATAAATTCATAAATGAAAGATGCCACGGAAATATACAGCATGGTGGGATAATATCTTTCCCAGTTTTTCCAGTCGCCTTTTATGTAAGAAAGAATGCTGACCAATAATACAAGGATGCAGTGCATAGGTTCACCTCATTTTACTGGTACCTAGTATGGACGATATTCATCACTAAATACCATAAAATGTTAAAAATGGGTAATTAATCCTTGTAATTGTATGGTAACCGATTAATTAACAGATGCATTTTAATTTTTTTAGCAATTCAGCGGAAGTTCCTCTTTTCACCAAATACAGTGCGGTGAACCAGGAAGTAACAGGAATCACCATTGTTACCCCATTAAGGTCAGAAGTTCCTTTTTTTGCCGAATTCTTCTATGTTATATTAGGAGATAGGTCTCAACATGAGGGAGAGGATTAACCTGATCAATCACACAGAGGTTGATTATAAGAAGAAAATTTCTGAGTACATACTCAGAAGAAAGCATGAATTAATCAAGCAAAAAATAGATTTAGAATCCAACCAGATTTCAGAATCAATGGGTACCAGATTACAGCAATGGCGTGAAAATATAATCGAGATTTATGCACATTCAATTGCAAATGATAAAGAAACAACTTATAAAATTCTTAATGAATGGGGAGAGGAAGCTGTAGACACATTAGTGAATTATAGTCTCCCAATTGATATAGCACTAAAGGAAGTCAGAGATTATAGAAACCTCATTGGCCGTATTATCAGGGACGATGCATCTCAGCGGGAACTGACAATAGCACAATTCTATGAAATCATTTCTGACTTTGATTCTGTGGTGGATCGGGCTGTTCATTGGCTAAGTATTTCATATTCAAAGAAATTCTACACACGTATTAATTTAGCAGAAGCTGCAGCATTGGAATTATCGATTCCAGTTATTAAAATCACTGATAAAATCGGAATCCTGCCTTTGATAGGAGATATTGATACTCAAAGAGCCCAGGAATTAATGGAGAAGGCTCTTACAAAAAGCAATGAGTTTTCTTTGGAGCATATCATTATCGACTTATCAGGCGTTCCTGTTGTGGATACCATGGTTGCAGACCGGATCATAAGGGTTGTAGAATCTTTGACTCTTTTGGGTGTTAAAGCTACATTAACAGGAATCAGACCCGAAATTGCTCAAACAATGATTCACCTGGGGATCAATATTTCTCACATTGAAGTGGCCACAAGTCTTCAAAAAGCATTACAAAGCTTATTGAAGATTAAACTTTAAAAATAAAAAGCTTTACTTATAATACAGTTAATTACAGGGATTGCAGAAGCAGTCCTTTTTTTGATGCTGGAAAATGGAGACGGGCTGAAGCCGCTGAATCACACACTTTCTTTGATAGTATAAGTGACTATAAAAGTAATCTTTATCTGAGCATTATACAGAACGAATTCATCTCTAGCCTCTATTTTGTTTACTTAAAGCAACATTCTGCCAGCTGGCCAATTGATCATCAATACAAGCGTACAGAGATTCAAAGTGTAGGACTGCTTCAAATAACATATCCCCGCGAAGTGGAGAATATATATTTTCGAGAGCTAAATCTATGACTTGAAAAAAGATGACATCCTTACGAGGTGTCCTTTTCAGTATATTAAATAATTGTCCAGGTACATTTAATTTTCTTAAGCTATTCACCAGAATTTCCTCTTTTCACCAAATACAGTGCGGTAATCCAGGAAGTAACAGGAATCACCATTGTTACCCCAATTCCTGCACAGAAGATTGTAATCATCTCGCCGCTGAAGATCTTTGAATTGATAATTTCACCTGGTGAATAGGATAGGTCTTTAAACCATATCAGCAGTGCTAAATATCCGCCGAAGAAGGCAAAAAATAATGTGTTGGTGCTTGTTCCGAGAATATCCTTGCCGATGCTGATGCCGGCTTGGAATAATTCTTTTCTGCTAATGTCCGGGTGATGATAATGAATTTCCCGCATTGGGGAAGAAATGGCCATGGCAGCGTCCGTTATGGCGCCTATTGTACTCATGATGATGACAGACGCAGCCACTTTAACGAAATCAACCCCAATATAAAGGGAAAATATGCTTAACTCTTCTATTTCTTCTTCACCAAATCCCTGAATCATGGCCTTTTCCGCAATGATGACAATGAACACAATGAGAACGATCGTAGTAATGATTGAAGCCAGAAAGGCGGTTATCGTCTTAATGTTCACTTCATTTATAAAAAACAGGTTGATACAGCCAATAAAGGCACAGGCAATTAATGTAACGAAAATGGGATTGATGTTTGGATCGTTCATAAAGAAAAGGACGAAAATAATCACTCCGAAGTTGAGGAAGATCGCAAAAAATGATCTGGCTCCTTTTTTTCCGCCTATAAGGATCATCAGAATAAATAATATGGCTCCAAGCACTAGTATTGCATTCATTTTCGTGCCCTCTTTCTATTAATGAAATATATGGCAGTATAAAGGCCAATCGGAATGGTGATCACGATTCCGATTCCTCCGGCAAGTGCCCGGGCTAATTCCAGTGAAAGGTTCATGGATAGGCTGAATCCGAGCGGTGAGTCATTTTTTATATACAAAATAAGCATCGGAATGGAGCCGCTGATATAGGCGAAAAACAAGATATTCGTCATGGTGCCCATAATGTCTTTGCCCACTTCCATTCCAGAGCGTTTAAGAGCCTGCACTGGAATGCTGTTATTCTTTTCATATAAGCTGAACAGTGAAGATGACATGGTAATGGCTACATCCATAACCGCTCCTAATGAGCCGATAAATAAACCGGCTAAGAACACCATTTGGTAGGGCCTGGTTATAAACTGGAGCTCTTCGTATCTCAGACCCTTCGCGCCAGTTAGCCAAATGACCAGATAAGTGATCAATAATGACAAAAATGTTGCCGCAAGTGTTGCGATAATGGCAGCATATGTCTTTTCGTTAAAGCCGTTTACGAGCAGGAGGGAGGTAACCGTAAATAGGATGACTGCAGCGCCGCATATCAGCAGCAGGCTTGTTTCCGGATTCTTCAGATAAACATCCAATGCATAGGAAAGCAGCACAGCATTTACAGCCAGGCTGATGATGGAAAAGAGGCCTTGCTTCTTACCGACAAAGAGCAGTATCAGGATAAAGATCCATCCTGTCAGCAGTATGTAATGATCTCTCTTCAAATCAAGAATATCCCCGCTTAATTCTGCAGAACCTGCTGTTTTCTCCTTTATGGATACAAATAATTTTTGGCCGTTTTGAATGTCATAGTCATAAGCTTTGGATTTTGAATACTGATTTATTATGAGAATATGCTGTCCTTTTGACTTTCCATTTGTAATTTCGGCTATAATCCGCTGTTCATTTATACGGTCTTCATTATCGGAAGTATCCGTAATTTCTTCAGAGTGAACAAGTTTGACTTCCTTTACTACAGCGATTGTGCGTTCATAGAAAGAATCATTGTTTTGGACAAACAGTACGGAGGCAGCTATGCATATTGCCAATATGATATAAAAATAGACCTGTTTAATAGGGATGTTTTTCAAAATAAACCTCCAGGAGTATATAAATACAAGACCTTTGCAACGGAATAAGGATATCAGTAACTTTTTCGGATAGTCAAGTTTCTCAGGATTCAACACTTTGTAGAAAGGATTCTCATTTAGGGAGATCGAATTACCTAAAACAGAGCATTAAATTATTTTTTATCAGGCGAGAAGAGAGGTGAATCTGGGCAATCCGATAGCTGTTGGCAATACAGCGGAAATCTATCAATATGATGACAAAATCGTTAAAGTATTTAAAAAGCATTTACCGCCTTCAGAACATCTGCACGAAGCAAAAAAACAAGAATATGCCTCCTCGTGCGGGCTTTCTGTTCCTAAAATTTTCAAAGTAACAGAAATAGCCGGCAGACAGGCAATTATTATGGAGTATAGAAAAGGGAAAACAGCAGGTGATTTGATACTCGAAAATATGGAATCAGCAGAGAATTATTTAAACATTTGTGTAGATATGCAGCAAAAAATCCATGCTTTGCCGGCTGATGCATCAGTAATTGGTTCGATGACTGCTAAGCAGCACAATCAGATTCAATCAGTGGAAACACTGAATAAAACTCAGAAAAGTTTTCTATGATTTTTGAACCAAAACTGTGTCACGGAGATTTTCATCCATTTAATTTGGTCTTGTGTGATGGGAAGGTGTGCGTTATTGATTGGGCCGATTCGAGTTCTGGCGATGTTCGTGCGGATGTCATCCGTACATTTCTATTGTTGTCGAAAGTTTCAGTGAAACTGGCAGAAATGTATGTTCATATTTATTGCAGAATTTCCGGTTTATCACGAGACGAGGTCTTCCAGTGGACTCTCATTATTGCTGCTGCAAGGTTATCGGAAAATCTATCTGTGGCAGAAAATACGAGATTACTGGAAATCGTTGTGCAAACAAGTGGAACATAAGCTTGTGAAAAAAAAATCATCCAAAAGGATGAAAGAGAAGCAGCAGATTCATGTAACTATTTCTTTTGACCGTTCAGGATTTCCTTTTGCTGTTTTTCTTTTTTCTGATTTTCTGCATCCTTTTTGAAAGCCTCCATTGCTTTGTAAAAAATTAATGTCATTATTTTCACCTCCTTTTATTAGCATGTATCCCCGTGAAATTTTAAATAAAACTAAGAATAAAAAATTGATAATATTTGTTAATTTTCTTTGCGGAAAAACATTGACCACTTTGGTCAATTTTGATATCTTAAAGGTGACCAGGGTGGTCATTTTTGAGGAAGGAGTGCAATATAATTAATACTACTTTTTACAGTTTGAAACCCGAAAAACAGGAACGGATTATCAATGCGGCCATGAAGGAATTTGTAAAGAGCGGATTTGAGAAGGCATCTACCAATGAAATAGTAAAGGATGCACAAATAAGCAAAGGCTCATTGTTTAACTATTTCAGCAATAAAAAGGACTTGTATTTCTTTTTGATACAGAATGCAGTAAACATCATTGAACAAATCTATGTAGAAATAGACATGAATGAGAGGGACATTTTTGAAAGGATCAGTCAGGTGGGGTTCATTAAGTTAAACATCCAAAAGAAATACCCCCTTGTATTTGATTTCTTGAAATCGCTGCTTGAAGAAGATGCTCAGGATGTAAAATCTGATATAAATCAACTGCTGGCAAACATTCAAAAAGATGGCTTCAGAAGAATTTACGAAAACATCGACTGGTCAAAGCTTCGGGAGGATATAGAACCAGAAAAAGCAATGAATATCCTTAATTGGACCATGACTGGTTTTGCGGAGCTGCAAATCGCTAAAATTAAGTCATTTGAGGATATCGGTAACGAGGTTTTTAACGAATGGGACAGCTATAAAGAAATTCTAAAGAGCTGTTTTTATCGCAGTCTAACGGGCAGTAAGACCCCACTTCAAGACTCTGAGGAATCAAAGGAGGATAAGCGGGGGTCAAACTGCCCGTAAAGGCCCGATTGGTTCAACTAACAATCAGTGGGGGATAAGGAAAACCCCCACTGATTGAAGTTTCACTTTATAAAACCGGGGAGGAATGAGTATGAGCCTTTTAAAAGTAGCCAATCTAACAAAAAAATTCGGTAAGTTTACGGCATTGGATGGGGTAAATCTTGAGTTAAACGCAGGTGAGGTACTGGGGTTCATTGGCCCAAACGGGGCAGGAAAGTCCACCACCATTCGGGTGTTATTGGGAATTTTAAAGGCGACAGATGGAGAAGTAAAGCTTTTTAACAAGGATGCCTGGCAGGATGCTGTCGATATTCATAAAAGGGTTGCCTATGTGCCTGGTGACGTCAACCTATGGCCAAACTTAACAGGGGGAGAGGTCATTGATTTATTTATAAAATTAAATGCCACTTCAAATAAAGCGAAACGTGAGGAGTTAATCGATAAATTTGATTTAGATCCATCCAAGAAGTGCAGAACCTACTCTAAAGGCAACAGGCAAAAGGTTGCTCTGGTTGCGGCCTTTTCCTCTGATGCTGACCTGTTTATTCTGGATGAGCCGACATCAGGACTCGATCCTTTGATGGAAAAGGTTTTTCAGGAATGTGTGATGGATGTTAAAAGACAAGGAAAGAGCGTTCTTCTGTCCAGTCACATCTTATCGGAGGTAGAAAAGCTGTGCGACCGGGTTAGCATAATCCGTCAAGGTAAGATTATTGAATCGGGTACATTAAGTGAACTTCGCCACTTAACCCGGACTCAAATGCTTGTTGATACGAAGCTGCCGATTACAGGCTTAAATGAACTGAAAGGCATCCATGACATTGAAGAAAGTAAACACGGGATGACGTTTCAGGTCGATACAACTGAAATGGATGCTGTGATCAAGCATATTTCTCCATTTGGCATTATCAGGCTGGAAAGTGCCCCGCCAACATTGGAGGATTTATTTATGCGCCATTATGAAGGGGAAAAGGATGCAGGAGGTGTCCGCTGATGGCAGGCAATCATTTGGAGAAAACCGTTTTCCTTTCAAAATTTATTTTCCGGCTGGACCGATTGCGTATCCCAATATGGGTGCTTGCACTTACTTTTTTCACGATAATCGTTCCAACAGCCTTTAAGGGATTATACAATTCCCAGCAGGAAAGGGATGCAATGGCACAGACGATGGCCAACCCGGCGATGACAGCCATGACTGGTCCCGCGGATTTAAGCAATTATACAATTGGTGTCATGACAGCCCATCAAATGCTTTTAATGACAGCTGCTGTGACCGGTTTAATGAGCATCCTGCTGGTAACGCGGCATACTAGGGCAGATGAAGAGGATGGACGCCTGGAATTGCTCCGTTCGCTGCCTGTAGGGCGCCTATCCTATTTAAATGCAACACTTCTAACAGTATCGTCAGCTTGCATCGGATTAGCTTTGATTAATGGATTCGGCCTTTATGCCCTTGGAATTGAAAGCATGGATCTCGAAGGCTCATTGCTTTATGGTGCTGCATTAGGGGCGGCGGGTTTATTTTTTGCAGGGGTAACAGCTGTATTTGCTCAAGCTTCAGATAGTTCACGGGGAACAATTGGTTATTCAATAGCCGTTCTTCTTATATCTTATCTTTTTAGAGCAATCACAGACATCAGCAATGAATCATTGTCCTGGCTTTCGCCGCTCGCGTGGGTAACCAAAGCAGAAGTCTATGACTCTAATAATTGGTGGCCAATTGTCTTAATGGCTGCTGCAGCCATAGTTCTATTTGCTGCTGCGAATTATTTGAACGCTATTCGGGATCTGGATCGGGGATTCTTTCCATCCATGCCCGGAAAACAATATGCATCCCGCTTTTTGCAGAGTCCAATTGGCCTTGCGTTAAGATTGCAGCGGACCGGAATCATTTCATGGGCAATAGGCATGTTTGTTCTGGGAGCTTCTTACGGTTCAGTATTAGGGGATCTGGAATCATTTTTTTCCGAAAATGAAGCCATGAAGCAGCTCCTAAAGCCAACAGAAGGGGTAACATTAGTGGAACAATTCATTCCCATGCTGATGATTGTTATTTCACTGATGGCAACGATTCCTCCAGTAATGGCCATGAATAAACTTCGAGGTGAAGAGAAGAAGGAGCGAATTGTTCATCTTTTGAGCAAAGCGGTTTCACGGAGCAAACTGTTAGGCAGCTATCTCGTTATTTCTGTCATTAATGGATTTCTCATGATTTCGCTGGCAGCACTCGGACTATGGGCTGCGGGTACTTCTGTGGTTGAAGGCGGGTTATCTTTCGGAATGATCTTTGGGGCAGCATTGTCTTATTACCCAGCTATGCTGGTCATGATCAGCCTGGCCGTCTTTCTGATTGGATTCCTGCCAAAATTCACGGGTTTCATTTGGCTTTATGTTTTATATTCTTTTATTGTGCTGTATTTAGGAGGCTTATTCCAATTCTCAGACTGGATTGGCAGCATTTCTCCTTTTGGCCACGTTCCGCAGGCACCGATTGAGGAATTTTCAATTGTCCCGCTGCTGTTATTGTGTTTGGCTGCCGGGGTGCTGGCGTTAGCCGGGTTTATTGGGTTTAATAGCCGGGATATTGAATAATGATGTGTAAAGATAGAAACGCAATCTATATCGGATTGCGTTTTTTCTAATATCAGCCCTGAAGTCCCATGTGTTGCAATATCAAAATTTTTGTGATTAAATAACATTATACAAATCGTAATAATTACGATTTTCACTAAAAAGGAGTGAATTCATTGGCGAAAAAATCAAAAGTAGCTAAGGAATTAAAACGTCAGGAGCTTGTATTAAGGTATGCAGAATTACGAAAGGAACTCAAAGAAAAGGGGGATTACGAGGCTATAAGGAAACTGCCAAGAGACTCATCACCGACACGGCTAAAAAACCGCTGCCAGGTGACGGGCAGACCCAGGGGATATCTCCGCAAATTTAAAATCTCCCGAATCGCTTTCCGGGAATATGCGCACAAAGGGCAAGTTCCAGGAGTGAAGAAATCCAGCTGGTAAAATAAATTTTGGAGGTAATGAGAATGAAGGAAAGTATTCATCCAGACTATCATAAAGTAGTATTCATGGATATGAACAGCGGCTTTAAATTTTTGACAGGATCAACAAAGGCTGCAAATGAAACAATTGAGTGGGAAGATGGAAACACATACCCATTAATTAAAGTTGAAGTAAGCTCAGATACTCATCCGTTTTATACTGGAGTTCAGAAGTTCACGGATCGCGGCGGACGTGCTGAACGATTTATGAAGAGATATAACATGAAGAATAAGTAAGGTTTCTCCACATGGCATGGTGAGGTGAAAGGTATGAATTCACATCTTATGGAAATGATCTCAAGAGAGATTGTAAAGTCACTCCCTCCTAAGCAAAAGGAGATTTATGAATTTGTCGTTGGTCTGGAAGAAGAGCTGGCTCAAAGGGCTTCGACTTCTGAAGAATTTATGGATCTGCTTGTGAAGCATTCACCTCATAGGCAGGCCGCAGCACATTTTAACCTTTCTTTTGGACAGCTGATGATGACCATGCATGAAATTGAAGACACCATTAACAGGCAGCTTGAGAATAAATTGAAACATGTAACTTGGGTCGAATTAACAGACAGTGTCCCGGCAAGAAAGAAAAGGAATAAGGTTAAATATTTTTATTTTTCCTTAAAGAAAGTAATTCGTAAAAAAATTTGTTCTTTAAATCGTAATGATTTCGCATTAAATCCGGCATCAGGAGTGACAAATAATCTTTAATTGGATCGTTGCAGGAGGCGGTTTTCAAGATAGACAATCCCTTGAAGGGTGCCCTCATTTCTATGTAACAGGGCCCCTGGCAGAACTGGAGATTGGTCCGATTGCCCGGAATATTTCAGGGGCGCGCCAGGCCGCAGAAAGAATTGTTCAGAGCATTTAAGAAGTTAATAAGGAGGAAATTAATATGAGAGTAAAGATTACATTAGCTTGTACAGAGACAGGGGACAGGAATTATATTACCACCAAAAATAAGCGGAACAATCCTGACCGGATCGAATTAATGAAATATTCTCCGCGTTTAAAGAAGCGTACATTGCACCGTGAAACGAAGTAACCGGCTTTGATTAACTTTGTATTTTAAAAAGACTGTTAAAAAGATAACATAATGATCAGCCGCTGATAAAACCTGAAAATTCAGCACGGTATCTGAAATCGTGCTGAATTTTCCATATCAATTATTGGTCAGAGCAAGCTCCAGCCCCTCGCTTAGCCAGATTAAAAGGAAAAGAGCGCAATGATTGCGCTCTTTTTATATAACTGTTAAATACTTTATTTATTGTCTCAGAATTTTCGTCATAATCGTAAACCTTGTCCTCAGCTTTTTTGTGGTCCTCATCACCATGATCATGATCATGTGTGCCCTCCAGCAGGTTTATTCCTTCGGCTGCTTTATCAGCGAAGCCTCCCACACTGCTCCTGAATAAAAGGATGCAGAGCTGCATTTTATCGTTTGCACCAATCGAAAGCAATGCATAAAAAAAGAATAATTAAGAACAGCGGGCAACATACTAAAACCAGGATTTGTTAAGTTTTGGAGGAGTGTCCGGTGGGTTTTTTTAAATCTAAATTAAAAAGGTTTAATAGGGACTACAAACAAAAGAAGAATGGAAATACTGAGCATGAATTGCGGATTGATGAACTCCTTCATCGCTGTAAAGAATCTGCGGATTTTGTTTCCTACAGATATTCAGAATCCAGCCCATTTTATATACATTATTACCAGACTATTGTAGACATTAACATCCTGCATCAATATGTCTTGCCCTATATCAAAGAAAATGAGAGTAAGACCCTGTTTGATCTTCAGCAGGCTATTCCCATTGATAATACTGAAATTATAGATAATGTTCATGAGATAAGGGATAAGCTGCTGACAGGCTGTGTTGTCATAGAAGTAAAAGGTTCACTGCAAGAGGCTCTGGTCATTTCTGCTGTTTCGCTTGAGAAGAGGCCCGTCAGCATGCCGGAAGTCGAGTACAGTGTTGTAGGGCCAAAGGAAGCTTTCGTCGAATCGATTGATGCTAACATCAATCTGGTCAGGAAAAGGCTGCCTATACCAGATCTTATCGTGGAAGAAGTAAAAATAGGCAGTCTGACGAAAACAAGAGTGGCTGTTCTTTATATTGAAGGAATTACGGATAAAGAAAACGTAAATACCATTTTGCAGCGGCTGAATGAAATTCAATTTGATCAAATCGTGGACAGCTCTTTTATTAACCAGATCATTTCCGATAACCACAATTCTCCCTTTCCTCATTTAATTGACACGGAAAGGCCTGATAGGGTAGCGAGTGTGCTCTCGGAAGGGAAAATAACGATCATTGTAGATGGCTCACCTCATGCCCTTACCGGCCCTACAACTCTCGTAGAGTTTTTTTCAGCTTTTGAGGATTACTTTTTATCATGGCATATTGCCTCCATTTTTCGGCTTGTCCGCTTGTTCGCCGTATTCTTTTCCGTGTTGTCGACTTCACTTTATGTCGCCGTGCTCACATATCATTACGAAATGATTCCGGAAAACCTGCTTAACCCGCTTATTGCTTCAAGGAGCGGGATCCCGTTCCCCCCGATACTGGAAGCTATTATTCTGGAATTGACCATTGAGCTATTGCGAGAGGCTGGAGCAAGGCTGCCGACCAAAATCGGTCAGACAATTGGTATCGTAGGCGGTATTGTTATCGGGACTGCGGCAGTACAGGCCGGCCTTACCAGTAATGTGCTGCTAATCATCGTGGCGCTTGCGGCCCTGGCATCTTTTACAACACCTGTCTATCAAATGGGCAATACGATTCGCTTAATCCGTTTTCCTTTTTTAATCACTGCTCAGTTGTGGGGGCTTCTGGGAGTTACCTTTTGTTTTTCATACATCTTGAGCCATTTGCTTAAAATGACTTCTCTTGGACGCCCATATTTAGCACCCGTCTATCCTTTACGGCTGGATGACTTAAGGGATTCCCTCTTCCGCCTCCCATTTTTCATGCAAACAAAGCGGCCATTGCAGGTCAGATCACCTGTACGAACTCGTTTTCAGCCCAAGAAGCACGAGAAATCGAAAAGAGACATAGAAGATTAATAAAATATATTCCGATAAAGGAGGTTAGCTGATGTTTCCATTACCTAAAGAGGATAAAAAGGTATCTCCCTATTTTGTATTTTATTTAATACATGCGATGCAAATAGGTGTAGGGATTCTGGGCTTCGAAAGAATTATTGTCCAGTCTGCCGGCTATAGCGCATGGATTGCAATTTTAACATCCGGCGCCTCCATTATCGGATTGGTATGGGTTTCCTATCGAATCTTGAATAAGGGGAATAACGACATCGTGGCCATCCACGCTGAAATTATGGGGAAATGGATTGGCGGTTTTTTAAGCTTTTTATTCTTGTTATACTTCTTTGCTTTTGCGTTGGTTGTACTTAGATCCTATGTGGAAGTTCTCCAGGTTTGGGTATTTCCCGAAGTCTCAGAATGGATATTCATACTAATTATCATATTTTTAGCCTATTCCTATGTCACAGGAGGTTTTAGGGTTGTAACAGGGTTAAGCTATTTAGGGGTTTTATACGTCTTGCCGCTATTGCTGGTGAAGTTTTATCCTTTACAGTATGCTGATTATGGAAATCTTCTGCCAATCCTGGATGCTTCTCCTGGTGATTTATTTAAAGCTTCAAAAGATATGACTCTAAATTTTCTCGGGTTTGAGACCCTATTCATGTTTTATCCTTTTATAAAGGATGGGCCAAAATCCGAAAAATGGGCATACTTTGGCGTGTTATTTAGCATTCTTATTTACTTGATCACAGCTTTTGTTACCTTTGTCTATTTCAACCAGGAACAATTAAAAAGCACCATTTGGGCCACACTCACACTTTGGAAAATCGTGGACTTAATCATTGTGGAAAGGTTCGAATACATAGGAATTTCCGTATGGTTCTTTGCCATTCTTCCGAATATTTGCATTGGCCTCTGGTGTGCAAGCAGAGGAATGAACCGTCTGTTTCCCGTCTCTCAAAGAAGTGCCTTGAGGATTTTTTGCCTACTGCTGTTTTTCATCAGCGTTCTATTAACAGATAGACAGCAAATTGATTTGCTGCAGAAAGCTGTCTCTCAAATCGGGTTATATACGATCTATTTCTACTTGCCATGCTTGCTGGTCTTACAATATATCATCATGAAGGTGAAAAAAGCATGAATGTTAAAAACTATTTATGCTGTTCCCTGATTCCAATCCTCCTGGCAGGCTGTACTCCAAGTCCAAAGGTATTGGAGGATATCCAATTGGTGCAGACCATTGGCTATGATTATGTCAATGGTGAGGAATTTGAAGGAACAGCAGGCTCCTCCAATATACCTCCAGGTGAACAATCATTGCCTGTAAATGAGGTTTTTTCTGCAACAGGGAAGACCAGTAAACGGATCAGGCAAAAGATTCAGGCCGAAGCTGCAAAGCCCATAGTGGTTGGAAGGGTGGGACTGGTCATTTTCAATCAGGAACTTGCAGAGCATGGCATTGAAAATCAAGTAGACAGTCTGCAGAGAAACCCAAGCATTGGCCGGAAATTGCTGCTGGTTGTATCAAAAGAGAAGGCGAAAGACATTATTGATTCCAATTACTCGCAAAGTGATTCTGTATCACAGTATTTAATTGATGTGGTTGAACAAAATCTTGAGCAGACTATTCCTGATGTAAATTTACACCGATTTCTTGTTCACTATTACAGCAAGGATGCCGACCCTTTTTTACCTTTAATCGAAAAACAGGGAAAGCATTTAAAAGTCAGCGGACTGGGGATTTTTAAAGACGATAAGCTTGTTGATACGATCAGTTTTGGTGACGCCTATATCTTTAAAATACTATATGAAAAATTCCGGCGGGGACAATTTGAAGTGGAGCTTAGCGGCGGAGAAGATGTAAGTCTCGAAAACCTGTCATCAAAACCTAAAATAATGGTGGACAAGAGAAATGGGAAATATACAGCTACTTTTAAGGTGAAAGTAAACGGCAGAGCGATGGAAGGGGTTGATTTGGATCTTACGGACAAGAAAACGATTGAGAGAATTGAAAAAGCAGTGGAAAAAGAAATAACTGAGAGAGCAGAGAAAATGGTCAAGAGGTTTCAGGAATTGAATACAGATCCCCTTCGTATCGGGGAAAAGGCCCGGCAGCGCTCCGATTTTAATCGGAAGGAATGGAAAGAGCAGTATAGTGAAATGGAAATTAAAATTGAAGCAGATGTGAATGCTGTTCAATCGGGAATTATAGAATGATCATGTATATCATAAAGAAATTGGCATCCGATAAGGGTGTCTTTTTTAATTATAAAATTTTCAGAATTATTGTTGTTTTCCGAAGAAATATATGATAGTTTAATTAAAACGAAGTGCAGACTTCAAAAAACTAAAGAATACAGCTTAAACTTCATATTTTAAGGTGATCCTAAATGATATTAAAAGAAACCATAGAAAAAGAGTTTAATAACCTCACCAAAGGCCAGCAGAAGGCAGCGAAGTATTTGCTCGACCATCCGAAGGATTTTGCCGTAAAGTCTGCGGGTGAGATCGGCAAAAGAATCGGGGTCAGTGAAACGACAGTCATCCGTTTCTGTTATTCGATTCAGCTTTCCGGCTATTCTGAGCTTCAGAAGATGGTAAGGGAACAGCTTTTGAAGGCGAATAGCACACTGGGGCAGTATTTTACGAGTAAGGTGGAACTGGCCGAAAAACCGGAGTTCCTGGCAAGTGTAATGGAGAAGGATTGTCTGCATATCAGGGAAACGCTTGAGAACATAAGCCAGGATGATTTTGATGTTTTAGTGAAACGCTTGATCAAGACGAAAAAGGTCTATGTTACAGGATTGCGGTCTTCTTTTGCAGCAGCAAGCTGGCTTTCTTTTACCCTTGGTGTAGTCAGGGGAAATGCGAAGCTGATCCGGCCGGATACAGATGATCTGCTTTTGACGGTCACAGAAATGGATAAAGATGCGACGTTCATTGCCATTTCATTCGACCGTTATATGAAGGATACGATCAAATTGGCGGAATTGGCGAAAAAGCAGGGAGCATTTGTGATTGGCATAACCGATTCAGCGATCGCGCCAATTAAGGAGCATGCCGATTTGCTTTTTCAAATCCATTCTTCCGAAAAATCGACGATTGATGCAGCACCCGCATTATTTTCCTTTCTGAATGCGATGATTGCAGGGGTGTCCATTCAAGATCGTGACCGATTTCAAGCAAGAAAAGAACAATATGAAAAGCTGGAAAGTGAGCATTTTTTTATACAGCCGGGAGGGAAGTTAGATTGAAGGAAATGATTGAAGAGCTTAAACCAGCGTTAGAGATGGTATTTACGCATTTGCACAAACATCCGGAAGTGAGCTGGAGGGAATATAAAACCACCGAGTACCTGCAGAAATTCCTTGAGTGCCGGGGATTCCGGGTTCAGCTGTTTGGGGATTGCACCGGTTTAGTTGTTGAAGTGGGGGAAGGGAGTCCGTGTGTCGCTCTGAGAGCCGATATGGACGCACTTTGGCAGGAAGTGGACGGCAAGTTTCAGGCGAATCATTCCTGCGGCCATGATGCCCATATGACAATGGGAGTAGGGGCGATTTTGCTGCTGCAAAAGGCGGGATTCCCCAAGAAAGGCAAGCTGAAATTCATCTTCCAGCCGGCTGAAGAAAAAGGCACTGGTGCCTTGAAAATGATTGAGCATGGCGTGCTGGATGACGTGGATTACCTGTACGGTGTACATCTTAGACCCATCCAGGAAATAAGAGACGGGGAAGCATCGGGAGCCATTTACCATGGTGCTGCAAGATTTCTGACAGGGGAAATTATCGGGGAAGATGCCCATGGCGCCCGTCCGCATCTTGGCCAGAATGCCATCGAGATTGGCGCTTCTTTTATTCATGAAATTAAAAACATTCATTTGGATCCCATGGTCCCCCATACGGCTAAGATGACCAAGTTTCATGCCGGCAGTGACTCAGGCAATATCATACCGGGAAAAGCTTCCTTCAGTTTAGACCTGCGAGCTCAAACCAATGAAGTGATAAACGCACTGTCTGAAAAAATTGAAACGGTCACGGAGTATTTATCCAAGCTCTACGGAGTCAAAATTACACTGGAGACGAAAGCGAATGTGGCAGCAGCCCAGGTAGATGAAGAAGCGCAGCAATTTCTGGAGAAGGCCATAATTGATGTACTGGGAGCCGGCCAATTACGTGAGCCAATCGTGACTTCAGGCGGGGAAGACTTTCATTTTTATACCCTCAAAAAGCCGAATATTAAGGCCGCGATGCTAGGATTGGGCTGTGATTTACAGCCGGGGCTTCATCATCCGGACATGACATTTAATCGGGAAGCCATTTACTCAGGAGTTGAAATATTGGCCAGGGCGGTAATGGCCACTTTGGAGAAGGAGGAGTGAAGATGGCTGCTGTGACAATTGATTTGCGGGTATTAAAGACAGCATCAGATATGAATCTAATTCAAAAGCTGGAGGAGATCATCTGGAACATGGCTCCCCTGCCGGTTCATCAAACCATTACAGCTGCCCAGAACGGCGGGGTTCTCCTCGGGGCATTTATAGAAGAAGAACTTGTGGGATTCAGTTACGGATTTCCGGGTTTCAGCAAAGGAAAAGGGTATTTATGCTCTCATATGCTCGGCATTCATCCCGACCACCAGGATAAGGGGCTTGGCGCATTATTAAAGCAGAAGCAAAAGGAACTGGCAGCTGAGATGGGATATGATCTGATCACCTGGACGTTTGATCCGCTTGAAAGCCGGAATGCCTATTTAAATCTTAATAAACTGAATGCGGTTTGCTCCACATATGTGGAGAATTGCTATGGAGATATGGATGATAATTTGAATCATGGACTGCCGACAGACCGGTTAAAGGTGGAATGGTGGATTACCAGTTCTCATGCCGGTGATCCGCTCAGGATTGAAACAGCGTCTGCCAAGAATCCGTTTGACTGGGGAATATCAGAGGACAACTTTCCTGTTTTATTAAATACCGAATGGGATGCTTCTGGAGGACCTGTACTTGTTCCGATTCCGGCAAACTTTCAAGCTATTAAAAATCAAAATTTCGAGCTGTCGATGGATTGGCGCTTCAAAACTAGAGGGATTTTTCAGACTTTATTTTCACAAGGGTACGCCATGGCAGGTTTTCAAAAAAGTGCAAAAGGCCCGGTACACTACTATGTATTAATTCAACGAAACCAGCTTAAACTCAACTAACAGGAAAAGGCGGGAATGAATATGAAAGTGACAGAAGTCGTTTTGAGGCATATGAAAATGAGAATGAAAGCACCATTTACCACAAGCTTTGGAACGTTTCAGGATAAAGAATTTCTTTTACTGGAAGCAAAGGATGAGAACGGTGTTAGCGGCTGGGGAGAATCAGTTGCCTTTCATTCACCATGGTATAACGAAGAAACACTGAAAACGAACTGGCATATGCTTGAAGATTTCATCATTCCGAATCTATTAAACAAAGAAATGGAACACCCTGATGATGTGTCAGAAACCCTCTCCTACATACGGAAAAACAATATGGCGAAATCGGCATTTGAAGGGGCGGTTTGGGACTTATATGCCAAGCAAAAGGGAATTCCGCTTGCGAATGCGCTTGGCGGGACAGCGAATGAAATTGAGGTTGGAATCAGCATCGGGATTCAGGACCGTGTTGAGGACTTGCTGAACCTTATTGGTGAATATGTAGAGGATGGCTACAAACGAATTAAAGTGAAAATCAAGCCGGGCTGGGATGTTGAGGTCATGAGAGAAGTGAGAAAGCATTTTCCGGATATAGCGCTTATGGCGGATGCGAACTCAGCCTACACACTTGATGATATTGAACTGTTAAAACAGCTGGATGAATTTGAGTTAATGATGATCGAGCAGCCGCTGGCCTCTGATGACATTATTGACCATGCTGTCCTTCAGAGGGAACTTGAAACACCGGTCTGCCTCGATGAAAGCATCCATTCCTATGAGGATGCGCGCAAGGCGATTGAACTTGGAAGCTGCCAAATTATTAATATCAAAATCGGCCGTGTCGGGGGCTTGACAGAATCCAAAAAAATTCATGACCTCTGCCAGGAACGCGGCATCCCGGTGTGGTGCGGAGGCATGCTGGAATCCGGCATTGGCAGAGCACACAATATTGCCTTAACCACTCTATCAAACTTTATTATGCCAGGGGACACAGCTGCATCATCCCGCTATTGGGAGAAGGATCTGATTGAACCTGAAGTAATCGTTGAAAATGGAATGATCAAGGTTCCAGAAAAATCCGGCATCGGGTATGAACCGAATTATGAAACTATTAGAGAGTTTACTGTTTTTGAAAAGAAATTTGCGTTGGGAGAGCAGAATGAACATGCAGCCCTCATTGGCGGGAATAGTGCCACTCAAACCAAATAAAAAGCGCAAATGACGCTCAAAGAGAGAGGATTCTCTCTTTCTCTTTTAAATAAAGTTGTCAAAAAATTCAAATATTAAAAGGGGGAATAGGTTTGAAAAAGAGTATTCAGATTGCCGGGGCCTTTATTGGGGTGATTGTCGGAGCAGGCTTTGCTTCTGGGCAGGAGATTTTGCAGTTTTTTACGGGCTTTGGCTGGATGGGGATTGCCGGAGGCGTGCTCGCGACTTTTTTCTTTGCTTTTCTTGGCATGAATTTAACGCAGCTGGGAAGCCGTCTGCAGACAGATTCCCATAAAGATGTGATTTACCATATTTGCGGAAAGTATCTTGGAATGGCTGTAGATTTTATCATTACATTCTTCCTTTTTGGGGTGGCCGTCGTCATGCTTGCCGGATCGGGATCGATCTTCGAAGAGCAATTTGGAATCCCGAGCATGGCCGGCAATATTATTATGGCTGTGTTAACGATCCTGACAGTATGTCTGAACATCCAAAAAGTCATTTCAATTATCAGCCTGGTTACGCCATTTCTGCTCCTCATGGTGGTTATCATTAGCGTCTATGCTCTAAGCACGATGGGGCTGGATTTCCCGGAAGTTCAGAAATTGGCGGAAAGCCAAACGCCTGCTGCTTCCAACTGGTTTATGGGCGGATTACTGTATGTTTCTTACAATATTGCGGCTGGTGCAGCGATGCTTGCTGTCATGGGCGGCACAACGAAGAATGAAAAGCAGGCTGGCTTGGGCGGAATCTTGGGCGGTGTTGGTCTGGGTGTGCTGATTTTACTGATCAATGTAGCCATGCTGGTCAAAATGGACGTGGTGGAGGGATCTCCAATGCCGATCCTTGCACTTGCAAATGAAATTTCACCGGCATTTGGACTGTTAATGTTTGTTGTCCTGCTTGGCATGATTTACAACACAGCTGTTGGGATGCTGTATGCCTTCACTGCTAGGATCGTGAAAAGAGAGAATCCTAAATTCAATGTCTTTGTTGTATTATTCGGAGCTGCCGCTTTTGGCGCAAGTTTCATCGGCTTCATCACTTTGGTCGGAACGGTTTATCCATTAATGGGGTACTTAGGATTTACATTGATTGCGGCTATTGTGTTTGCTTGGGTTAGAGGGAAGAGGAAGGCTGTTGGGAGTATTGCTAATGGAGTTGCTTTTAAACAGTAGAAACCTAGAAAGCTCAGTTCTGCTGAGCTTTCTATAACCTCTTTAAATTTCGTCATACTTGCCTGACTGGTATCCAATTCCTTAATAAAGATTGTAACCGCCATTCTCCGGTCCGCTTCCAGCAGAAGGAAAAGATACATCCATCGTACGCAAAGCTTCTTTAGCTTGAGATAGGTAATTTTCTGCCTGGTCTTGCCATCTGATGATCAAACTTATAAACGCCTTATACTCTGGACCTGCATTTTCCTCCATCGTTTTTAGTCCTTCCCGCACCTTTTTATCCTGATTTTCCGCATTCACGATGCAAGCCGCCATAGTGTCGATAATCGATTGCCGCTGTTCTCCATTTACTAGTCTATGTGCACATCCAACAGCGGTCACGCGGTGATACGAAGCCGGAACCAGGTGGTTGTGCATCTCTGCATTTCCTTTTAAATCTTTGGTCTCGGGAATATGAAATAGTTCAGAACTCATGGAACAAACCATTTCCTCAGCATATAAACTTTGCTGCAGCAGTGTTAATATATCTCCCCAGCCAGTTGCCCGATAATATGGATAATAATAATAAGGATTCAATCGAACCATCTCCTTTTATGGATATTGGAACCCCATCCTTATAGATATGATTGTTAATCGGGTGTCATGTCATCTTTGGAAGTGGCGTTAGTCCATATTTAAACGCATCTTTCAGATATATGAATTGACTAACGTACAAATCCCTTCCCCGATCTTTTTCACCCCAACTGGAATTCTCCTGTCATCCACCTGTGACACACTTAACCGGATACGGTTTTCATGCCTGTATTCAGGGAGGTACATACCTGTTGCATCCTGAACCAGTACATTCTTCTTTTGGAGATATTCCACAAGTTGTTTTGCTTTCAATCTGCCTGGAAGCTCAACTGTTGAATAAAATCCCGAATCCCCGCCAGTAAAGGCAGCACCAGGAGGCAAATGCTCCAAGTACGCCTTTTTGAGAATGGTGCCTTTCTTTTTGTATTGATACCGGAGTTTTTCAATGTGGACTTTAAACATACCGCTGCTTAAGTAAATCTCAAGTGCTCCTTGTGTGAGGACTGGTGTATGGACGTCCGCTGCAAATTTGGCTTGAGTAAAGCTTTTCATTAGTGTTTCCGGAAGAACGGCCAATCCCAATCGCAGCCCAGGCAGCAGAACTTTAGAAAAACTTTTTGTATAAATGACTCTGCCGCTGGGATCATAGGCAAACATGGGGTCTGCTTTTTTCCTGGTATCAAGGTCTCCCATATAATCATCCTCGATTATGCAGACATCATATTTCTGAGCGAGCTCGACAATGTGCTTTTTCTCCTGATTGGAGTAGCTGCAGCCTGTCGGGTTCTGGAATCGGGAGACTGTGTAGAAAAACTTAACGCTTCGTTCTCTGAAGACCTTTTCCAAATTATTAAGATCAATCCCATTCTGATTTACCTCGATGCCGATAGGCTTCAGGCCGCGCGAAGTGATGGAATCTATGAAACTGAAGTGTGTTGGCTGTTCAACGCAAATCTCATTTTTCTTATTGGGAAAAGGCAGTGAGATTAAGAGATCCAGAGCCTGCTGGGATCCTGATACAACGGCAATTCTATCAGGCGGGGCGAAAACCTGCAGATCCTGAAGCTGAGCTGACAGCTGATGCCGCAGACTCTCCAGGCCGAGGGGATGGGAATACTGAAACATTTCCTCTTTATAAAGCTCAATTGCCTGATTCATGCAATGCTGGTAATCACGGTAGGGCATCTTGCTTTTATCCGGGCCTGCTGAGACAAAGTCAATTTTCATTTGAGTTTGTTTTTTGGGCATATCCGAGCCTACTGCAAAATAGCCGCTTTTGGGCACTGAGTAAATCAGATGTGCCTTCTCCAATTCACTGTAAGCTTTCAGTACAGTGTTGATGCTGCAGTTGAATTCTTTGGCCAATCTGCGGATGGAAGGGAGCTTTTCTCCGGATTTCAGCCGTTCATCATCCAATCTGGATTGGATTTCTTCTATGACTTCATCATATTTATTGCCCATTATTATGCTCCTCTCAAGAATCTGTATGGGTACAGATAGCCGAAATATTACTTTTCGGTGTCCATTATGCTGTTTATAGTATAAGGGACAAATATGGAGCACACATCATGACGGAAATCCTATTTTATGAAGGAGGAAGAAAAGATGAATCGGATGAGGAGATTTGGTATAGCCTCTCTTGCCTTGTTATGCCTGCTGGCAGGTACAGGTGCTGAGGCATTAGGCGGAAAAGAAAACACGAAAGAGCTGCACATTGAAGAGGCTTTTGCAGGAAAAGAGGGAACTATGGTTCTCAAAAATCTTAAGAATGACAAGGTTTATGTCTATAGCAAGGAGAGGAGCAAAGAGAGACTGACGCCGGAGTCAACCTTTAAAGTTGCCAATGCCCTAATAGGACTTGAAACTGCCGCTGTGAGAGATGAGTACGAGGTGAAAAGGTGGGATGGAGTGGAACGCGAATTCGAAAGCTGGAATCGGGATCATTCCCTTGCTTCTGCCATGAGGGAATCTGCTATCTGGTTTTATCAGGACCTGGCGAGGACGATTGGTGAAAAGAAAATGAATGAGTACGTCTCAAGGATAGGGTATGGGAACCAGGACATTACTGGCGGTATTGATTCGTTTTGGCTGGACAGCAGCCTGAGAATATCTGCAGCAGAACAAGCTGGTTTTATCGAAAAACTAGTTGAAGAAGATTTGCCTTTTTCACAAAAGAACCAAAAAACAGTCAAGCGAATGATGATTCAGGATGAACAGGATCACTTCATTTTACATGGCAAAACAGGGACAAGGCTCTCTGACATGGGACTTGGCTGGTATGTTGGTTTTATTGAAACAGAGAAGGGCACATGGGTGTTTGCGGTGAATATCGATGGAACAGGCACTGAGGCCAAAAATATTGCTTTGGAAGTATTGAAGGAGAAAAAAATTCTTAAATAGAATGCAGCTGATTCAGCGAGGGAAACCATGTCTATGGTTTCCCTATTACTGAACTTCCGCCACAAATGTATAAGAGATTTCCCCGTTTTTCCATTCCGCTAAGACTTCATAAATATAAGTTCCTTTATCTGCAGGCACAGTTATTTGATCATCCTCCAGCTTGATTTCTTTTTCTTTTCCGCTTTGATTCCATAAAAACACGTTAAGAATCGGGTTATCTTCTATCTTAACTTTAACTTTCTGTCCTGACTCACCGATAGCCTCCTTTTTCCATTGAATAGTCTGATCCGTTCACTTCAACAGCTGCCGTCTTCTCTGGCGGAAATTCAGCTTGATCCACCGATTTATCTGAACAGCCAAACAGTAAGCTGACAGAAAGAATTACTATCATTCTTATTAACTTAATGCCCCGCATCATGCCACCCGCCTTTTGAGATATTAAAAACAGTTTAACTGAAAAAGGAATTCATATATATAGGTGGAATTAAAATAGTAAATGCCAGAGGAAAGGAATGTAAGAAATGAAGAAAATCTCATTAATACATTCGCAGGTTTTACCTGCCGTTGACTATGCTTACGCCTCTCATGTCCCTGCAGGATTGGATCTTTATTTTATGGCAGGGGCGTGTCCGCTTGATCAAGAGGGGAGAGTGCCTGAGGGAATAAGTTATGAAGAACAAGCCAAGCTTTGCGTGGAAAACCTGAAAGCAGCTTTACAGGAATGTGGCGCTGAATTAGAGGATGTGGCCTATACAAGAGTTCTTGTTGCATCCTCTGACCAGTCAGATTTGGTGGCCGTATGGCAGGCAGTTAGGGAAGAATTCGGTTCTCATGATGCTCCAAGTACATTGTCAGGTGTCACCGTTTTGGGTTATAGGGGCCAATTAGTTGAGATAGAAGCGGTTGCTGCCTTACCCCAAAACGCCAAATAATCCGCATAACGAAAGAAATGGACCCTCCAGGAATAGCATTCGGGGTCCATTTTTTTTTTTAGCTCTTCTTTAGAACTTTAAGCAGGAAGGATTTTGTATAAAGGGTATTTAATACTTATTAGGGTGAAAAAACAAAAGATTTAGAGGGAGAAGCGAATGAAAGTTGAAATAGCAGAATTAAATCAATATGATATTCCTGGCCTAATAGATTTATCGGCATCGGTTGGATGGGATTATGATGAATATGAAATAAGAACAATTTTGGAATCCGGGAGAGTTTTCGGTCATAAGAATGCTGCAGGGAGAATTGTATCCAGTTCAGCTATTATTCCCTATGACACTAGACTGGCGTCGATTGGCATGGTTATTGTCCATGAAGAATTCAGGGGATTAGGGCTGGCAATGGAAGCAGTCCGGAAGTGTGCTGAAAGTATTAATGGGGATATGTCGCTAATGCTCATTGCAACGAAGGAAGGAAAGCCCCTTTATGAAAAAATGGGCTTCAAAACAGTGGATTTTATAAGCAAATTTCTTTGTGATGATTTCATCCCTGTACATTTACAGGTTCATGATGGAGTTTTTATAGAAGACTTTAATCAGTCTGATTTTGCTAAGCTTGTTATTTTGGACGGGGCTGCCTTTGGGGATAAGCGAAGCGTATTTCTGCGCAATCGAATCAGCCAGTCCAAACAATGCCTTGTTGTTAAAAATAATAATGGAGAGATCATTGGATATGGATTATCCATACAGGGACCAGTCAATTTAATACTTGGACCCATTGCAGCAGCTGATTCAGATACAGCTGCCTTAATCGTAGAAAAATTGGCTTTACATCATAAAGGGAAGCTGCGAATTGATGTTCCAGTAGGAAGAAAGGATTTTATGCCCTATCTGGAGCGAAGCGGTTTTGTTAAAACAAACACTCCTCCAGTCATGATGAAAAATTCAGCAGCTATGCCGCAGAGGAACAATACCTTATATGCTATTGCTTCGCAGGCTTTTGGATAGGTGAATAATGATATTGGCTAAGCGAAAATAAATAGCTTTTACGCTAGTAGAATTGGGCTTTGCGCAAATAAAATATTTTATCCGAAAGTAAATTTGGTCTATCAGCAAGTAAATAATACTAGCACATAAATATAGTTTCTGAAATGGGCTGCTGGAAGCCCAATCTCCATTGAAACGGCTCAAATTGAGGATTTAAGCCGTTTTTTCTTATGTAATTATCTTTAATTAACGCCTAGATTATCAGCAAAGCCGTCCCAATCGTAATCAAAATGGCGCCTGCAATTGTGTTCATTGCCGGCTTCTCTTTTAAAATAATGAAACTTAAAATCATCGTCAGCACCACACTGAATTTATCAATGGGGTTCACGACACTAACCTTGCCGATGGCGAGAGCGCCGAAATAGCACAGCCAGGATAATCCGGTAGCGGCTCCAGAGAGGAAAAGAAATAAATAGGACTTTTTCGAAATGCTTTTAAGCTCCTTAACAGTCCCCTGAAAAAATACGATGCCCCAGGCGAAAAGAATGATGACCACAGTCCGGATAAAGGTAGCCACATTGGAGTCGACGTCTTCAATTCCGATCTTCGCTAAAATATTAGTGGCTGCAGCAAATACAGCGGACAGGACGGCCAGGAAAATATATGATTTTGTATTAAATACTTTCTTTTTGCGGGTCTTTTTCCTGACTAGGCCAATTAAGACAAAGGTTCCAATGGAAATAATGATTCCGCCTGAAACAACCAGAGCTGTGGCGGGTTCCCTGAGAATAATAAAGGATAAGAGGATCGTTAAGACGACACTCGACTTATCAATGGGAACTACTTTTGATACATCTCCAATCTGAATCGCTTTAAAAAAGCAGATCCATGATAGGCCGGTTGTCAGGCCTGACAGGACCAGAAATACGTAGGATTTCACCGAAATAGTAAATATGCTATCTGTTTCGCCAGTAATAAGGACCATTAAAAAAGCCATGATGACCACCACAATCGTCCGTACGGCGGTAGCCAGGTTGGAATCAACCTTTTCAATGCCAATTTTAGCGAGAATAGCGGTGAAAGATGCAAATAATGCGGCCAGCAGGGCTAAAATTATGCTCATAAGCAGGATCTCCACTTCTGCAACGGGATAATTAAATGTGTATAGGATATTATTTGATTCATTTAGTTAAAAAATTCTGTTTTCTTGTTGAGTATTCTATATTATAGTTTGGTTAAGCAAGGAGGAAGAAAATGGATCATATTGATAAAAGGAATCGCCTGGATGAAGAACCATTTAGCTTTCGGGTAAATAAAAATAGCACAGTGTTTCTTGATTTTAATGGAAAACAAGTGAAAATCCTAAAAGGTAAAGAGTCAGAGAAGTTTCTAAAAAGAATGAGTGAAGCTGAAGATGAAAAGAGCAGGCAATTAATCATGGCAAAGATAACGGGGAACTTTAAACGGGGAAATGAACGTTGATTATTATTGGCTAAAACAGCAGTGCAATCCGGCACTGCTGTTTCTATTTTTATGTAAGCAGAATTCTACCTATGCTGGTCGAAAAGAATAGCGTTGCCATCCGGATCTTCGAGGGTGAAACTTGCAGGGCCGGAACCTGACTCATCTGCTTCGTTTATGATAGGAATCCCTTGTTCCTTTAGTTGCTTTTGAAGGTCCCTAATGTCAGTGAATTCCTCTAAGTTTTCTGCGTTCTGGTTCCAGCCAGGGTTAAATGTAAGGATGTTTTTCTCGAACATGCCTTGGAATAGACCTATGACACAGTTTTCATTCTTCAGTATCAGCCAATTTTGCTCAATATTCCCGCCTAATGCTTCAAAACCAAGTTTTTCGTAAAATTCTTTTGACTTCTTAATGTCTTTTACGGTTAAGCTTACTGAAAACGCTCCTAGTTTCATGGTTCCTCCTTCGGTTTTCTTATTATTCAGATAACTAATTTTGAGTTTAATCGAAGTAATCTAATAAAGCAATATTACTGTTAATAAAAAAAGCGACTAGCGCCGCTTTTTAATATTGTCTTCTCCTCCGAAACCGGCTGCAGGTAAAATCGGTTTGAATCTTCATATAAATATAAATGATCGTCGCAATGGTTCCTTCTTCGCCATGCAGGTTTGTTTTTGGCTTCAGGCATCTGAGAAATTCCTGGTCACAGCTGCATTTGGATCTTCCGCTTGACCAGCATTTATCATGAGCTTTGCAGCAGGCATCCACTCCATTAATAGGGGCGCCTGGTCCGCTGCATCCGGGACCGCACCATCGGTATCCGGGGAAAAGGCAAGGAATTTGTTTTTTTCTACTCACTAGTATCCCTCTTTTAATTATCAATTTAATTTATAGATATGGAGAAATCATAATAGAGGTGTGGTTACTTATCTATTAAACGAAGATTGTTTTTGAATTAAGGGCAGGGGCCCATACCCCATAGGCAACTGACGCATATCCTTTACTGTAGACATATACAGAGGAGGAGTTCCGTTTGGATTATCAATACCAGCACATGCCTGTGTCACAGGAGTTTGTTCCGCACAATGGCATGTATTTCACTGACCATCGAGTTCGTCCCGGATTTGGAATTGGAAGACCCGGATTTGGTTTTGGCCGGCCGGGATTCGGGTTTGGAGGACCAGGCTTTGGTCTGGGGCTTGGCTTTTTAGGAGGGCTTGCGACAGGAGCCTTGCTGGCACCGGGACCAGGATTTGGTTATCCTTATTATCCTTACCCGCCTTACCCGTACGCGCCATATCCTTACTATTACTAAGAAGGCAGAGCTTTGTCCCTGGGGCAGGGCTCTTTTTTAATTGAATTAATTTTCAGATTTATTTAATATAAAAATTACGAAAGGAGTGTAAGAACATGATTAAGCAAGTCGGACAAATTATGCTATACGTTAACAATCAGGATGAAGCAGTAAATTTTTGGACTGAAAAAGCTGGATTTCAGATATTGGCCGAAGAAGATAATGGCCAGGGGATGAGATGGATCGAAGTATCTCCATCAAAGGAGTCGGAGACGAGTATTATTCTGCACAATAAGGAATGGGTAGCGAAGATGTCGCCGGGATTAAACCTTGGCACCCCTTCGTTGATGTTTTTTACAGAAGATCTTGAAAGACTTCATAGCGACTTTTCAAACAAGGGCATTACGGTTGGAGAAATTGTAGAAATGCCTTCAGGCCGGGTTTTTAACTTTGCGGATGGAGAAGAAAATTACTTTGCTGTGATGGAGAGAAAGTGAAAAGTTTGAGTGAAAGCCGATATCGCGGCAGTTGAACGAGCATTACGTAGACTTGTCAGCTCACATTTTGATGCCGGGCTTCCATTGGGAGAAAAAGAAAAACTAAAAACTTACGGGAAAAGAGTACAAAAAATAGTCAGGACCGCTAATCTAAAAAGTTTCTCAAGCATAGCGCCAGCTCCTTTCGATTAGTTGGTATATCTTTATTTTAAGCCTGCATTATTAAAGAAGGATAAAAGGTCTGTAAATTTATTGTTAATTGTTTTTTTAGGGATGTGAGGGTATCCCTATTAAATTAGTCTAAAACTCCATTTCCTCTATTATTTTGATATTCTTATAGAAAGGGGGAGGGGAAATGAACAAAGTTTATCTCGATTACAACGCAAGCACGCCTTTGGCCTCAGAGGTTGCTGATCACATGTATCCTTTTCTGACAGACTTTTACGGAAATCCTTCCGCAGTGCACTGGGCAGGGCAGCCAGTAAAAGAAAAAATGAACCGTGCAAGGGAACAGGTATCTGACTTGCTGTCATGCTCACCTGAAGAGATTATTTTTACCAGCGGCGGAAGTGAAGCAAACAACCTCGCATTAAAGGGCTATTATTTCAAGCATCTTTCAAAAGGCAAGCACATCATTACATCAAAAATAGAGCATCCTGCCATAATCGAGCCTTTAAAATTTCTGGAGCGTTTAGGTGCTGAACTCACGATGTTGGATGTGGATAAATATGGAATGGTTTCTGCTGGGGATATTGAAAAGGCCATCCGGGAAGACACAATCCTGATCACCATTATGCATTCAAACAATGAAGTGGGGACTCTTCAGCCAATAGAAGAAATAGGGGAAATCGCAAGGAGGCACAAGATTGCATTTCATACCGATGCTTCCCAATCCGCCGGAAAAGTGCCTGTTGATGTTAATGAGCTGAATGTGGATATGCTCACCATTGCCGGTCATAAATTTTACGCGCCTAAAGGGATTGGCGCCTTATATATCAGGAAAGGCACAGAGCTTGAACCGCTTATTCACGGGGCAGGACATGAGTTTGGAATGCGAGCAGGAACAGAGAACACATTGCTTGCAGCCGGGCTCGGCAAAGCCTGTGAGTTAGCTGGGAAGCATGTCTCGGACAGCGGGCTTGCTGACTTAACGAATTATTTTTGGGGTCAATTGAAGGAGGCATTTGGTGAAGAGGTTGTTCTTAACGGCCATGAAGAAAAACGGCTTCCGAATACCCTGAATGTGAGTTTTATCAATAGGGTTGGACAGGACATCTTATCCGCCATTCCACAGCTTGCTGCTTCCACAGGATCAGCCTGCCATTCAGGCAAAGTGGAATTATCTCCTGTTTTAAGGGAAATGGAGGTTCCGGAATACATTGGAATGGGTGCTGTCAGATTCAGTCTGGGGAAATTTACGACAAAAGAGGAGCTTGATCAGGTGGTTTCATGGCTTAAAGAAGTAATTTAGGCTCCCGCTATTCCATTGAAAAGACATCAGCAATCTGCATGATATCTCCTGAAAAAATGCAATACATATCTTCAGGGCCGGTTTCAATTGGCATTTTCGGAATGACCATCCCATCGTAGCCTTGTTTCGACAGGTTTCTGCAAAATTGGGTGTTGGCTTCATCTTTATTCAATAGGATCGCCTTATCTTGCCAGGTAAGGTGTCTTTTTTTTTTGCTTGCATAGTCGCAAAAGGGGTCTCTCTCATTCATGAAATGATCATAAGAATCAAATTCTCTTAAGTTTGGTTCATCTATATAGACTTTATAGACAAATCCACGTATTAACTTATCATATTGAACCACTTTCGGTGTTCCATCTTCCCAGAAGTCCGTTTCCGATTTTTCGCAGACTGTTTCTTTCCCAATGGCAAATGACTTAGCAGACTCAAAATCCGATGTACACCAGATCCCAAGTGTATCCAATTCCTCCATTTTACTTTGCCCTGCCTGCTCTTTTTGAAAGTGATCCAATTTCTTGATGGAACCGTAATAAACGATCAAAAGAAACACCTCCCGATAGTTAGGATGTGCAATATTTAATTATTTATTATATCCCTTTGTAATTCTTTCAGCTTTTGGAAATGCTAAGAGAAAAAGGAGGGACGTGTAGTCATGAATGATAGTCAGAACACTGCATTGACTGCAGCTGAAATAGCGCAGTTATGGTCGGCTTATTTGAACAGCAGCATGAGTCAGTGTATTTTCTTATATTTTTCAAATACAGTTGAAGACCAGAAACTACAGTCCATGCTTCAGGAAGGTCTTCAATTAACGGATGCACATTTACAGAAGCTGACTGGATTTTTTGAAAATGAAGGCTTATCCGTGCCTTATGGGTTTAAGCGTGAAGAGGATGTGAACACTGCAGCCCCAAGACTGTTTTCAGAAAATTTCTCTCTCTATTTCTTTTATAATATGGCCATGTTTGCAGTGAATTTTTATGCTTTGGCCAAAACACTTTCTGTCCGTTCGGATATTGTGGAATACTTTAACACTTGTTTGATGGAAGTTAATGAGTATGAAACAAAATTAAAACAAATGCTGCTGGACAGAGGCTTGTATATGAGATCACCTCATGTCATTCCAGTAAAAGAAACCAGCTTTGTCGAAAGCAAAAAATTCATGGGTGGATTGTTCGGCGATAAAAGGCCCCTGAATGTTATTGAGATTACAAATATATATTCAAACTTGATAAGAAATGCAATGGGAGAAATGATTATGATCGGGTTTAGCCAGGTTGCCCAATCCAAGGAAGTCGGGCAATTCATGGTAAGAGGAAGGGATATTGCTGCAAAACATACAAAAGTCTTTGCTGAGCTGCTTGAGGAAAGTTATCTGCCTGTTAGCATGTCCTGGGATATGGTTGTAACAGATTCCACTGTCCCTCCCTTTTCAGATAAATTAATGATGTTTATGACCACTTCGCTCATTGCATTAAGTGCTGGGATCTATGCTACAAGTGCTGCCTCGAGTGCACGAAAGGATATTTCGCTTAATTTCATCCGCTTGTCTGCTGAAATTGCTAATTATGCTGAAGATGGTGCAAACATTTTGATTAAAAATGGCTGGTTTGAGGAGCCGCCGCATCCGGCGGACCATGATGAACTCGCAAATAAATGAGAGTTATGGGAGAATGTCCAGAATGGCGGCAGCCTGCCGGGTATGGAGTTAATAGTCGGATTAAGGCTACAAATGGCTGTTGCTTGTGGGAAATGGCAGTTAATCGGGGGGAATAACGCCGAAAATGCCGGGTTCCCTTGAGAAATGGTAATTAATCGGGAGGAATAACGCCGAAAATGCCGGGTTCCCTTGAGAAATGGTAATTAGTCGGGAGGAATAACGCCGAAAATGCCGGGTTCCCTTGAGAAATGGTAATTAATCGGGAGGAATAACGCCCAAAATGCGGGGTTCCCTTGAGAAATGGTAGTTAATCAGGAGGAATAACGCCGAAAATGCCGGGTTCCCTTGAGAACTGGTAGTTAATCGAGAGGAATAACACTTAAAATGCGGGGTTCCCTTGAGAAATGGTAGTTAATCGGGAGGAATAACGCCCAAAATGCGGGGTTCCCTTGAGAAATGGTAGTTAATGAGGAGGAATAACGCCGAAAATGCGGGTTCCCTTGAGAAATGGTAGTTAATCGGGAGGAATAACGCCGAAAATGCCGGGTTCCCTTGAGAAATGGTAATTAATCGGGAGGAATAACGCCAAAAATGCGGGGTTCCCTTGAGAAATGGTAGTTAATCGAGAGGAATAACGCCGAAAATGCGGGGTTCCCTTGAGAAATGGTAGTTAATCGAGAGGAATAACGCCGAAAATGCCGGGGATCTGAGGGAAATGGTAATTAATCGAGAGGAATAACGCCCAAAATGTCGAGTTCCCTTAAGAAATGGTAGTTAATCGGAAGGAATAACGCCGAAAAACGCGGTTACCCAAGAGAAATGGTCTTTATTCTCGCTCAATAACGCCCAAACCTTCCATCACCAGAACGGTAAGCGTCACAAACCTACATCAGCAAACCCTGGCTCTGAGCTTTTTCCGTGTAAAATAAAATCCCCCCAACTATACTAAAGAAGAAAATACTGTATGGGAGGAATCAGGTATGCATATTGAAATGTGGACTGACTTCGCTTGACCGTTTTGCTATATTGGCAAAAGGCATCTGGAGGATGCCATTAAACAGATTAATCATCCAATCGAAGTGACTTACAGGTGCTTCGAGCTGGACCCGACGGCAGAGCGGGATATTCAGGATAACATGTATGAGAAATTGGCGAAGAAATATGGGATGACGATTGAGCAGGCGAAAGCCAACACGCAAAACATGGTGCAAATGGCGAGAAACGCCGGGCTTGAATTCAACATTGATACCATCGTTCTTACTAATACGTTTGACGCACACCGTCTGACGATGTTTGCCAAAACAAAAGGGTTAATGAAAGAAATGACAGAACGGCTGCTGCGTGCTTACTTTACAGATTCCAGGCATATCGGAGATCCTGCGACGTTAGCCCAGTTAGCAGAAGAAGTTGGCCTGAACCGTGAAGAAGCTGAACAAATGCTTGCCGGCGATGCGTTTGCGGATGAAGTCCGTGCAGATGAGCAATTGGCGCAGCAGTACCGCATTACAGGAGTACCGTTCTTTCTTATTAATAAGAAGTACGCACTGAGCGGAGCACAGCCAACAGAGATGATCATTCAAGCACTGCAAAAGATTATTGCAGAGGACGAGATAACTGTTCTAAATGACAATGACGGTATGATCTGTGATGACGACGGCTGTGAAATTCCGAAAAAATAATTCATTCATGAAAAGAGAACCAGTCAGGGACATGACTGGTTCTTTTTGCGTACATAAGCCCAACTTAATAAAACAATGTACCTTCTTTTTTCATAGGCATATGATGTGGTGATAATTCTGTGAAGGGAATGACAAGTATTGTATCATCCTAATGCGTATTCCTATCCTTACTACCCACAGCCTCATTCACCTGTATATCATACTGACGAGATGTTAAGAAGCAATCAGGATCATTTTCAGCAGCTTTGTGAAACGGTTCTTGAAGGCGTCAAAAGGGAGGCATCTGTACTTGAGTTATACACTCAGCTGGCAGAGCATGCTCCAAATGAAGAGCACAAGCAGAACATTATTCAGGCAATCGAAGGAAAGAAAATCTATTTAAACCATTTTTGCAACCTTTATTACAATTTAACAGGGAAACAGCCTGAGTATCAGGTCGGCCATGTTGCCATTGATCATTACCGTGATGGATTGCGCATGGCATATCAAATCGAAATGGAAGGTTTCGAGGAGAACCAAAGGGGTTCCGTGCTTACTCAGCTTCCACAGGTTCAAAATGTATTCTTATGGGCAATGAGCGGCGAACAGGAAAATGCAGCGCGATTAGTCTCACTTAATAACCGGGTGACCGATTTCGGTCCGCAGCCATTTGTCGTGGATATTGAGGAAGCAACGAAGAAAAATAACAAGTTCCGGACAGCCCTATGGACTGGAAAGCATTTGCAGCTGACATTAATGAGCATCAATGTTGGCGAGGATATTGGCCTTGAGGTTCATCCGGAGCTCGATCAATTCCTGAGACTTGAAGATGGTGAAGGAATGGTTTATATGGGGGATAGTCCTGACCGGCTGGATTTTCAGCGGAAAGTAGCGGATGATTTTGCGATTATCATTCCTGCAGGCAAATATCATAATCTGATTAATACAGGCAATAAGCCACTTAAGCTTTATTCCATTTATGCGCCGCCGCAGCATCCTTTTGGAACCGTGCATAAAACAAAGGCAGATGCCATGGCTGCCGAGGAAGAACATCATCAAGGAAATTAAAAGGAGAGGGATGAAATGAAAGCAATAAGCTTTCGTTTCATCCCTCTTTACTATCTCATTACATAAATTTCACTTGTCTGGTAAGTATATTAATTAAAATAAATAGCTGGAGATATTTATGCAAAATTTAGTTAAAGTACTGATACCCAGACAACTAATGTTATTAATGATCCTGTCCACAGGCTTGCTTAACCATGTAATATTGATCCCTAATTTATTGACAGCTGCCGGCAGAGACAGCTGGCTTAGTGTGATTGCAGCTTATCCGATCTCGGTAATATTAATATGTCTTATCTATTACATACTTAAAAATTCTACAGATGATGGTTTCTTCCCAATGCTGAGAAAGCGACTTGGAAAAATGATGTCCATTCTGCTGTCTATTCCTGTTATCGTCTTTTTGCTTACGAGCACTTATATAACGTTCAGGGACTTAGTGATCTGGTTAAATGCATTTTTCCTGGCAGATTCCTCTGTTTTATTGATTAACATCATGCTAATAATCGTTTGCTTCATTATGACACAGGCCGGTGTGAAATATATGGCGATCTCAAGCGGGGTGCTCCTGCCGTTTGTCATGCTATTTGGTGTATTTATTTCCATTACCAACACAAGATTGAAGGAACCCGGCCTGCTGTTTCCAGTCCTTGCAGATGGTTTTGAACCCATCATGATCGGGATTGTCTATACTCTTTCGGGATTACTTGAGGTTTATATTATTCTTTTACTGCAGCCTTATTCACAGAAATCCTTTAAGTTGAAGCATTTAATTTTTCTTCTGACTCTTTTAACAGGTCTGACTTTGGGGCCGCTCACAGCGGCAATCATGGAATTTGGACCTGAGGAAGCAACAAGATTCCTTTACCCTGCCCATGAGCAATGGAGAGTTTTAAGCATTGGTGAGTATATCTCTCATCTGGACTTTCTCGCATTATTTCAGTGGCTAAGCGGGGCACTTATCAGAATCGGATTATTTATGTATTTAGCAGGCACATTTTTTTCCGCTAAAAAGAAACATTATCGATTAAACCCCAAATTAGTCATTATTTTATACCTCATCCTGGTTGGTTTAATCAGCATAAAGATAGAAACTTACACTTTTTATCAGTTTATTTATAAGTATTATCTGCCCGTCAGCATGGTGTTTTTCCTATCTTATATCCTTTTGTCAGCGTTGATTGTATTAGTTTTGAAGAAAAGGGTTGAAAAACATGGCAAAAACAAAACTTCTAAAATCCAATCCTCACCATAATGAGAATGGCTGCCAAAAGACAGAAGAGTTAAAGCAGCAGTTTAGCAAAAGCGGCGATTTTGTGAGCAAATCACATGTTACCGAGAATGAAGAGTTTGAAATATTATTTTTTGATACACTGGTCGATACCCAATATTTGGATCAATACATTTTACCTATGATTGCAGCCGCGAAGAGCGGTTCGGTAAAAGAAAAGCTCAGGATATTATTTCAAGCTGACCTGGTAACAGGAAAATCAATTAATGATTTATCGCAATTGCTTTTTGAGGGCAATTATCTTTTCGTGGCTGATAAGGACCTGCTTAGTATTAAGGCAGCGAATATTCCGAAGCGCCAGCCGGAAGAATCTGCACTTGAGACTTCTATTAGAGGTCCAAAGGACGGATTTGTTGAAGATTTACAGACCAATATATCTTTAATCCGCAGAAGGCTCAATACCAGTACGTTATGTGTCGAGAAATATACCTTTGGAAAACGGAGCAAAACCAAAGTGGCACTTATGTATATAGAAGACATTATTGATAATCGTGTTTTGGAAGAAATTCATAAAAGGCTTGAAAAGGTTGAACTCGATATCTTGACGAGCATCCATGAACTCGACTCTCTAATTAGAGATCGCCCTTTTTCGATTTTTCCCAGTCTTGATTATACCGGCCGCCCGGATTTTATTGTGCAGGCACTGAATCAGGGCCGATTTGCCATTTTGGTGGATGGGAATCCCACTGTTACATATGCACCAATCAGCTTATTATTGCAGACGAAATCGCCTGAAGACTATTACATGAATTATGCATTTGTCAGTATGGAAAGAATGATCAGGATGATCGGGATAACGGTATCGGGTTTTCTTCCGGGGGTATGGATCGCTTTTTCCGCATTTAATATAGAACAGATTCCTTACCTGCTCGTTGCCACCATTTCTGTATCCAGATTTGGGCTGCCTTTGAGTGCACCAATTGAAATGTTCATCATTCTCCTTTTGTTTGAACTATTTAATGAAGCAGGAGTCCGACTGCCGAGAGCCATTGGCCAGACAGTTGCAGTACTGGGGGGCTTAATTGTCGGTGATGCGGCTATAAGGGCGGGATTAACCTCTCCAACGATGCTGGTAGTGGCGGCGATTACGTATATTTCGTCTTTTACTCTTGTGAGTCAGTCACTTAGTTCTGCCATTACTATTGTAAGGTTTTTTGTTATCATCATGAGTACTTTTTTAGGCTTATTTGGCGTCATCGTATGTTATATTCTTACTGTCTTATATTTATCCACAATCTCATCATTTGGAGTTCCTTATCTTTCTTCTCTGGCTCCGATCAGCTGGAGAGAAAGCATAAAGTCATTTCTGATGCTTCCTGTTCAATTTTATAAATCACGTACAACATCCACCAGTCCTGACGATCCGACTAGGAGGGATAAGTAATGGCCAGAAGTATCATTCTGATTATTTCGGCATGCTGTATCATGCTTTCAGGCTGTTCCGGCATCAAAAACATTCAGGATTTGACTTATATTGTATCGATTGGTATGGACTATGATGATGATAATAAAGAATATACAGTCTATCTCCAAGGACTAAATTTTATAAATGTCGCGAAGCAGGAAGGCGGAAAATCTGCAGACCCAGTCCCTATTTTTGTGGCTTCAGCAAAAGGAGAAACGTTAAATTTAGCAGTAAGGAATCTCTATAAAATGTCCGAACCTCCTCTATATTTCGGCCATATAAAAACCCTTGTCATTACCAATAGGATCGTTCAGCACAAGTTCAAGGAAGTTGTGGAGGAAGTCGGGAAGAATCGTTCCATACGTCCTACACTTCATGTCGTCACAACTGATGAAGAAATTGAAGAGGTTTTTAATATAAATGCCTTGTTTAACTATCCTGCCGTCTATACCGTTTTATTTAAAAAGGATACTTACGAGATTGCCCAAAATGAAATAAGGCCGGTAACAATAATGAAATTTCTGCGGGATTATTATGAACCCATGAATTCATCAAGGCTGCCCTTTGTAAAAATAAATAAAACAAGCTGGAAAGCAGAAAAGGATTATCCGGTTTTATATTTTGACGGGTATTCCGTTTTTCAAAACAGGGAGTATAAGAAGGAGCTTGAATTTGAAGATTCTTTATTCCTTGATTGGCTGCTGGAAAAATATATTGCTATTGATGAAAGAGTAGAAGAAGAGGGTAAATTGGCTGCTGCAGTTAAGCTGGAAAGTCCAAAACTGAAAATAAAGTATGATGATGATTCCGCCACCCCCAAATTTTCAATCGATTTATCCGTTCGCGCTGATTTATTGGAAAAAGTACAGGATCTTCCAATAAGCAGATTAACCAGCCTGGCTGAAGAGGAAGTCAAATCAAAGTTAAAATCTCTATATCTTGATGGGGTCGAAAACAAAATTGATTACTTGAATGCCGGAGAAAAATGGTTTCGCATGCATCCTGAGCAATTCGCAGAGTTAAAAAGAGCAGGCAAATTTTTTTTGGAGGAAGACTCTCTGACTGACATTAGGGTTAACGTTCAGATTTATAATTTCAACAGCTATAAATATATTGAATAAGACTGGGAAGAGGAGATGCCTCTTCCTTTTATTGCGGGTAAATTTGATCTATAAGAATAATTCCTCTCCATTTTGGGCACTAATCGAAGTATGAATGTTTTTCGGAGGGTGCTTTTATGAAAAAAGAAAACAAAAATTTATTCATAGCCGGGTTAATACTCGGGCTTGGTCTGGTAGGGGCGATTGATGGCATCGTATTTCATCAGCTGCTGCAATGGCATCATATGATACTGAGTCCAAATATCAAACTCGAAATTTTTACAGATGGTCTGTTTACGGCATTATTTTCGGCGAAGCTGCTTTGGGGCGGGATGAAGATTTTTCAGGATGCCCGCAAAAATGAATTGGGCACCAGCTGGAAGATCTTCACTGGCGGTATATTTATAGGGGGAGGCGCTTTTAATATTGTCGAAGGAATTGTGGACCATCATATCCTCCAGGTCCACCGTGTCAGGCCACTGGCAGAAAACCCTTTAGTTTATGATCTGGCCTTTTTAGCCATTGGATTAGTGCTTGTCATAATTGGGTTTATGATTAAGAGGATGGAGAAGGAAGCATGATGAAAAAAGTAAGAAGCTTTATCAGTTTTATCGTTATTTTCTTAGGCTTTTTTTATTTTTACACCAGTCAAAACCCTCATAACCAGACCGGCGCAGCGGGTCACATGGCACATGGATATGTGGAAATTCCGAAGAAAAATGAGATTCCGTCTGTAGATGTAACCTTATCCCCGGACGGTCCGGATACCTGGCTTTTGAAGCTGGATCTCGTTCATTTTACCTTTGCCCCTGAGAAGGTGGGCGAGAAGCAGCCAAGCTATAACGAAGGACATGCCCACTTATACATAAATGGCAAAAAAATCAGCCGCCTATACGGAGAGTATTATCATTTAGGCAAACTGAAGGAAGGCAGAAATGAAATTACCATAACCCTTAATTCCAACAATCACGGGGCCTTAATGGCCGGCGGAAAGCCCGTGCAGGTAACCAGGGTCATTGAAGTGAATAAGCAGGAAAAGAGCGGGGATTACAATCTGGAATAGGAGAAACTATAGTTTTGTCATCAGTCATGCGACAAAGTTAGGTTTCTCCTTTGTTGAGTCCGGCGGTTATGTACTTTACCATTAGTAATAAAGTACTTATTTTGAAAGGATGAGTGTAAATGGCTCAATCTAATCTAAAAGTTGCTGTACAGAAGTTCGGTAACTTCCTGAGCTCCATGGTGATGCCGAATATCTCAGCTTTTATAGCATGGGGTCTTATTACAGCTTTATTTATACCTACTGGTTTCATTCCAAATGAAAGCCTTGCCAAAATGGTAGGGCCAATGGTGACATACTTGCTTCCGCTGTTAATCGGATACACCGGAGGTAAGCTTGTTCATGATCAGCGCGGTGCCGTTGTTGGTGCCATCGCGACAATGGGGGTAATTGCCGGGGCAGAAATTCCAATGTTCCTTGGCGCCATGGTAATTGGTCCTCTCGGGGGCTATGTGATTAAGAAATTTGATCAATTGGTTGAAGGCCGAGTGCGTGCAGGCTTTGAAATGCTCGTGAACAACTTCTCAGCAGGAATTCTTGGTGCCATTCTGGCCATCCTTGCGTTCCTTGGTATTGGGCCTGCAGTTGATGAATTCACAGGCTGGCTTGTAGCAGGTGTGGACTGGCTGATTGGCACAGGGCTGCTTCCGCTTACAAGCATCCTGATTGAACCGGCAAAGGTATTATTCCTGAACAATGCCATTAACCACGGTGTTCTGTCGCCAATCGGCGTTGAGCAGGTAAAAGAAACAGGACAATCCATCCTGTTCCTGCTTGAAGCGAATCCTGGACCTGGTCTTGGTGTTTTGCTTGCTTACATGTTCTTTGGAAAAGGCAATGCAAAGAAATCTGCTCCAGGTGCCGGAATCATTCACTTCTTCGGCGGAATTCATGAAATTTACTTCCCATACATTTTAATGCGCCCTATGCTCATTGTTGCGGTTATCCTTGGCGGAATGAGCGGTGTGTTCACACTGGTTCTTTTAGGCGGCGGATTGTTCGCTCCTTCATCACCGGGAAGCATCCTTGCCATTACCGCTGTAACACCTCATCATGCAAGTGCGTATATTGCAAACTTTGCAGGTGTGATTGTGGCTGCAGCCGTTTCATTCATAGTCTCTGCCTTTATTATGAAAACAGGCAAGCAGGGTGAAGAAGATATTGAAGAAGCTGCGAAAAAGATGCAAGAAATGAAAGGCAAGAAAAGCTCTGTTTCTAACGTATTAGAAGGTGAAAAGGCTGCCATGCCTGATAACGTATCTAAAATTTATTTTGCCTGTGATGCGGGAATGGGCTCAAGTGCCATGGGTGCATCACTGCTGCGCAAAAAGGTGAAGGAAGCAGGGATGGACGTTGCAGTTACGAATACAGCGATCTCCAATCTTCCTGCAGATGCCCAGATCGTCATTACACAGGAAGAACTGACACCAAGGGCACGCCAGAAAGTGCCGAACGCCTTCCATGTATCGGTTGATAATTTCCTATCAAGTCCGGAATATGACAAGCTGATTGACGCACTGCAGTTCCCGGCTAACTCGGAGCTGCACGAAATCGTTGAAGAAGCAGAAGAAAATGTTCCTGACATGGCGGATGAGGAAATGGCTCATGATGACGATTTATTGCGTCCGGAAAATATTTTCCTGAACAAAGAGTTTGCTGATAAGGATGAAGCAATCCGCTTTGCCGGGAGAGTGCTTGTGGATGCAGGCTATGTGGAAGAGAGCTATATTGAAGCGATGATTGAACGTGATAACATCACATCGACTTATATGGGGAATGATGTAGCAATCCCTCATGGAACGGAAGAGGCGAAAAAGGCTGTCATCAAATCCGGCTTTACTGTTATCCAGGTGCCAAATGGCGTAGATTTTGATGGTCAAAAGGTCCGTCTGATCTTCGGAATTGCAGGAAAAGACGGCACACATCTTGAAATCCTATCAGGCATCGCGGTAACATGTTCTGACATGGATAATATCGAGAAACTGGCTTCTGCTGAATCTGTAGAGACCATCATGGATATTATCGGAAAGAAATAACTTTACGAATAGAAAAGCGTCCTTATGCGCTTTTCTATTCAGTGTTTATGTCACTAATTGTAGAAATGAGCTGATCTCATGTATATTACATCGAGGGAAAAAGCCATTATTGAATTCATTATAAAAACATCGGGCAAACACACGGCATTGTCGATTGCTTCTTCATTAAATGTCAGTGCAAGAACAATCCAGAGGGACTTAAAGGCAGTTGAGAAAATTGTCAGTGAGTTCGGACTGACCTTAACCCGAAATGTAAATCAGGGACTTGTCATTGAAGGGAAAAATGAGCAGATTTTCAGGCTGATCCAGCATTTGACCAGCAGCGAACCGATCGATGAGCTTCCTCAGGAAAAGAAGCTGCGCCTTCTTTTGGCCATTCTTGAGGAAGACGTTTATAAGACTCAGGTGCTTGCCGGGTACCTCGGCATCAGCACGGCAACTTTGACAGCATACCTGGACGAACTTGCTGAATGGCTATCCCGTTTCCAGGTGAGCTTGACGAGAAAGCGTGGGGTCGGCGTAGAACTTCACGGAACGGAAGCAAATAAAAGAATAGCGCTTGCCCATTTTCTCCTTCAATACTTTCATGAAGAATTAATTGAGAAATTATTTTTGCTGGACAAAGGGAAGCTCGGGGAAGACAGGATACTGCATTACTTTGAAGCAGATGATCTCCGCCATGTTAACAGCATCATTCAGACTGTATTTAAGGGCGCACCTGCCCGGTTTGCGGATAGCGGATATCTGGAGATTGTGCTGCATGCGTGCATAACACTAAAAAGGACACTCAGCGGGTTCCCGGTGGAACGGAAGGATCTTCCGGAGACAGAAGTTACGGTTGAATATGGGTTGATCCAGGAGGTCACAAGCAGGCTCGGACAGACATTTGACTGTGCGTTTTCAGAGGGGGATATCCTTTACCTTGCGCGTATACTTAAAGGCGCCAAATGGAGCGGGGCGGAGGCTTTTCCGTACGACAGCATTGTGCTCGCCCAAATGATCAGGAACGTGATTAAATCTGTTTCGGAACAGCTGCATGTGGATTTGAACAAGGATTTTTCCTTATTTCAGGGACTGCTCGCCCATATGGAGCCATCTCTATACCGTATCAAGCAGAATATGGAGTCTTATAACCCGCTTCGAGAAGAAATCAAGCGTAAGTATCCGGTTCTGTTCATGGCTGTGAAAAATAGTCTTGAAGAGGAGTTTACGGATATTGATCAATTTTCCGATGACGAGATTGCGTTTATCGTCCTTCATTTCGGTTCGGCCCTTGTGATGCAGGAAGAGCATCTTTCCATAAAGGCTCTGCTCATTTGTCCTACAGGCATCGGCACCTCCAAAATGCTGAAAAGCAGGCTGAAAAAAGAGGTGGCTGAAATTGATGTCATCGAAATCAAGTCGATTAAGGAAATTTCAGAGGGTGCCGATCTGAAGGAATATGATTTAATCCTTTCTACTGTCAGACTTCCTTTTATACATGCAGAGTATATATTGGTGAACCCGCTCTTAAGTGAAGAAAACATACTTACGATAAAAAACTACCTGAAGAACAACATTGAAAGCTTTACAAAAGGGAAGCCTTATCAGGAATTGACTGATGGCGGTCACCAGCAGCAAGTCTCTTTAGGCTCCATGCTTGAGGAAATTAGTGATATTCAGGAGAGCATCCAGTCTCTGATTCAAAACTTCCGGTTTTACCGGATGGATGGGGAAGCAAGCCAGGAGCAGATTCTCGCAAAAATGCTGGCGAATGCAGAAGGAGAGCAGCTGCTGACAAATCCTGAAGATGTGCTTCAATCATTAAGGGAGCGGGAACAAAAAGGCGGCCTTGGCATTCCTGAAACAAATATGGCACTCTTTCACACGCGCAGTCAAAACGTCCGTAAGCTTATTTTTCAAATTGCCCACCTGCCTGATCCTTGCCTGGTAAAGGGGATGGACGGAAAAGAAGTGGCAATGAAAAACCTCCTGCTTATGCTGGCGCCAGATGAGCTAAGCAGAAGAGAGCAGGAAATATTAAGCTTAATCAGCACGAATATCATTGAGACAGAGGAAGCGATTTTACTATTTTCTTCCGCAAACGAAGAGATGATCTTCAAGAAGCTGGAATCGATTTTTACAGAATACCTCCAATCTCATTTTAAAATAAACCGGTAAAGGAATGATTCGATGAAACAGGCAGTGCATTTTGGAGCAGGAAACATAGGAAGAGGATTTATCGGAGCATTGTTTTCACAGTCAGGCTACCATGTGACATTTGTCGATATTGCTGAAGGAATTATCAATCAATTAAACGAAGAAAAACAATATAAAGTGATACTGGCTGCAGATGAACCGGAAAGCTTGACCATTGAAAATGTGTCAGGATTGAATAATTTGACGCAGGAGGCTGAAGTGATTGAGGCTATTAAACAGGCTGATTTCTTAACAACAGCCATTGGGCCAAACATCCTTCCGCGGATTGCGCCGTTAATGGCGAAAGGCCTGGCTGCCAGAGCAGAAGCAGGGATCACAGAAGAGCTTTATGTCATCGCATGTGAAAATCAGATCTCAGCAACTGACTTATTAAAGGGTTATATTTTGGAGAATCTGGAGAGCGGTATTAATCTTCAAAATGTATCTTTCTTAAACTCCGCTGTAGACCGGATTGTTCCAATTCAGAACAATCAGGGATCACTCGATGTATTGGTTGAACCGTACCATGAATGGGTTGTCGAAACCACTGAAGATATTCCGCATATTGAGGGAATGAAGATTGTTCCGGAGCTTGCGCCGTTTATCGAAAGAAAGCTGTTCACGGTTAACACAGGACATGCGGTTATTGCGTACTTTGGTTACCTTGCGGAGAAAGAAACCATCGATGAGACACTTGCTGACGGGGACATATACAAGCAGGTGCAGGCAACACTGGGCGAAACAGGTGCTTATTTAATAGATCGCTATGATCTGAATCCGGACGAGCATCAGAAATATATCGATAAAATTATCGGCCGTTTTGAGAATGCACGCCTGAATGACGGTGTCACGCGAGTCGGCCGTTCACCAATAAGGAAGCTTGGACCTGAAGACAGACTGGTCCGCCCGGCACTGCAGGCTCAGAAGGCAGGCCTATCCTTCACAAACCTGGCAAAAGCCATTGCTGCAGCCCTATTGTTTGATAACAGGAAAGATGATGAAGCGGTTAAGCTGCAGGACATGATTCAGGAAAGCGGAGTGGCATATGTACTGAAAGAAGTATGCGGACTTGAAGAATCAAGCGAACTCGCACGTGAAATACTGAAGCAATATGAAGCGCTAAAAAATTAATGGAAATAAGACTGCTGAGAATGATCAGCAGTCTTATTTTTTTGGAGCTTTTTTCCTGGGACCATTGTAAAATATTTTACAAGTGAGGTACAGAAATGAAATTTACTAAAGTGTTTGAAGAAGAAGGTTTAAACTATCATTCTGTGATAACGAGGGAAGCTGTAGAGCCGTTATTTTGGGTGAGAATGGGAGTTTGCTGGTGCGTTCGAATCGTGGTGATTATAAATTCCCGGGAGGCGGTGTTATAGGGAATGAAGATTGCTATGAGGCGCTATTACGCGAAGTGTCAGAAGAAACGGGATACATACATGCAGCTGTGAAGAACAAACTGGGTACGGTTGTTGAACGGAAAATTGATGAGTTTGTTGATACCGTGCTGTTTCAACTGAATTCTCATTACTCCCTTTGTAAATTAGTGGTCATCAGCAACTGTGCCAGCAGCTTGAAGGCTATGAGATCACACAGGAATTTTCCCCGGAGTGGGTGCTATTGAAGAAGCGATTGCCAGGAATGAGGCGGCAGCTAAACTGGATGGGGCAAATGGATGGATAAGAAGAGAGAATTTTGTTTTGAATGCACTATTAGAACAATGAGAATGAGGTGGCAGCCATGCTTGAAGTGTTAACTGTGTCGATTTTTAATCAGGAAAGAAAGGTCCGGATTTATCTGCCTGAGGATTATTACAGCAGCCATAAACGCTATCCAGTACTATACATGCATGACGGGCAAAATGCTTTTGGTGGTGAAGAAGCAATTGGCGGAGTGTCCCTGGATCTGCATAAACATCTGGATCAACTCAAATCAGATTTGATCGTGGCGGCGATTGACCAAAATATAGAAGGCGAAGAACGGATTAATGAATATTGTCCATGGAAACATGGAGATTTCAGCGAGCTGCTGTTAGGGTACAAAAGCGGCTCAGGCGGCAAGGGGAGTGATTATGCTGACTTTATCGTGAATGAGCTGAAGCCATTAATTGATGGAAAATATAAAACTATGACTGGCGAAAATTATATGGCAGGCATCTCTTTGGGCGGACTCCTCTCTGTTTATGCCGGCTGCAAATATCCTGACGTTTTTAAAAGAATCGCAGGGATGTCATCTGCTTTTTACCGGAATCAGGAGGAAATAGAAAAACTGGCAGCCAGCACACCTTCATCAGGGAAAATATATCTGGATTGCGGCACTGCAGAGGCGGGGGAAAATAGCAAGATAAGTGAATTATTTTTGGAGTCTAACAAAGCTGTTTATGAAAAATTAAAAAGCAGCGGATCTGAGGTTGAGCTTCGGATCGTTGAGGGGGCGGGGCATAATTATACGGCGTTTAAGAAGAGAATAGCTGGTGTGATGGAGTTTTTCTTGAATTAGAAGTGTGGTTGGTTAATCGGGAATAGGGGGCTAACCAGGAAAAGTAGCAGGGGACGAGAGATGGGAAGTTAATCCGGGGGATTAGCGACCAAAAAGAGTGGAGACCGAGGGAAATGGTCGTTAATCAGGAGGAATAACGACCAAAAAGAGCGGAGACCGAGGGAAATGGTAGTTAATC